>JAAWAR010000083.1 GCA_022792295.1 Lachnospiraceae bacterium | reverse complement strand
GATTTCTTTGAGGATGAGGACGAGGAGCCAAAGAAAGAGGAGAAGAAGGAAGAAAAGGAAGAACAAACAGAGGAAAAGGCTGAAAATTAAGAGAATAGTTCCAAGTAAGGGATGAAAAAGAGGCTGCTGCAAAGACGCTTGCGCAGCCTTTTTTATGTCGTCGGAGCGACCCGTGGCAGACGGAGAGTCCTGTGGGGCCGACTCAACGAAGCATGGTTTTGTTTGGCGTGAGGCTACTCCGACGCGAGTGTGTGCAGAGTACACATTTTTTTATGAGATATAGGAGCCGCTTCGGCCATATGCGAGGAAAACAGAAAGGAATCAGGAGCATGAAAAAGGGCGAGATCTGTACGGGAATTGTGGAAAAAATGGACTTTCCGAATAAAGGAGTCCTTATGATAGACGGGGAACGGGTGGTTGTAAAAAACGCTCTGCCGGGCCAGGAGCTTGAAGTGATGATCACGAAAAAGAGATCGGGGAAATGCGAGGCCAGGGCGCTGCGCCTTTTGAAACGCGGGAAGACGGAATATGAGACGCCTCTCTGCCCGCATGCAAAGGTTTGCGGCGGCTGCTTGTATCAGTCGCTTCCGTATGAGGAGCAGCTAAAAATCAAGGAAGGGCAGGTACGGGAGCTTTTGGACCGTGTGATTCCACATGCATATGCATTTGAGGGGATCACGGGCAGCCCGATATGGGAAGGATACCGCAACAAGATGGAATTTTCTTTTGGCGATGAGGTAAAGGATGGACCTCTGGCACTCGGGATGCATAAGGCGGGGAGCTTTTATGACATTGTGACTGTGGAGCAGTGCAGGCTGGTACATGCGGATGTCTGTCGGCTCCTGCAGGAAACGCTCTTTTATTTCAGACAACAGGGGGCGGAGTTTTTAAGAAAACAGACGCACCAAGGGTATCTCAGGCATCTTCTGGTACGCCGCGGCATAAAGACCGGAGAGATCCTCATAGATCTGGTAACGAGCACGCAGACGGAGGGGAATTGGAGCACGCCGCTTGGGGAGGAGGAGCTGCTTGCAGAATGGAGAGATCGGCTTCTTGCGCTACCGCTTGCGGGCAGGCTTGTCGGAATCCTGCATACGAAAAATGACAGCCTGGCGGACGTGGTTCAAAACGACGCGACTCAGATTCTCTATGGGCAGGACTTTTTCTATGAGGAACTTTTGGGACTTCGCTTTAAGATTACGCCGTTTTCATTCTTCCAGACAAACTCTCTCGGCGCGGAGATCCTCTATCAGACGGCGCGGGAATTTATCGGGGAAACCGCAGGCCGCCGTATTTTTGACCTGTACAGCGGTACCGGCACGATTGCCCAGATCCTCGCTCCTGTGGCCGGCCATGTGACCGGTGTGGAGCTTGTCCCCGAGGCGGTGGAGGCTGCAAGGGAGAATGCCAAAAGGAACGGATTGGAGAACTGTGCTTTTATTGTCGGGGATGTGCTGAAGGTGCTGGATACAGTAGAGGAAAGCCCTGATCTGATCGTACTCGATCCGCCCCGTGACGGGATTCATCCCAAGGCGCTTCCCAAGATCCTCGCCTACGGCGTGGAACGAATCGTATATATTTCCTGCAAGCCGACCAGCCTGGCAAGAGATCTCGTGACGATCCAGGCCAGCGGGTATCGGGTGGAACGGGTGCGCTGTGTGGATATGTTTCCGGGGACTGGGAATGTGGAGACGGTTACTTTACTTTCAAATATCCCCTAAACGCCAAAAGATATATTCCGCCTTTTGGAGTATTAGGTTCAGCGTGAGACCATTCGCAGAGAGATTACGGAAAAAGATCCTCACTGGCCTCAACGGAAGCAAGGTAACGTCAAAAGGAACCGTTACCCGCAGAATACACAGGGACGTATGGTTTTTTCGATCTTTTTAGCGATCTGCTTCGGCAGCCCTTTCTGATTCCCTGCATTTGCGCAGACGACTTTTCCGATTGGTTTCATACCTGCGGTCTTAAAAAATTCGTCCATGCTGCGGAACGCCCCTCTGCTCTGTCCGAATATCCATGAAAAGGGGAAGGGTGTGTTGCAGGAAGTCAAAAGCATATAGTTCCTGCCGCGCAGACGCGGTTTGGGGAATGTGCTGGTTTCTTCCATGGCCGTTCCCAATAACCGGTCAAATAAATTTTTAACGGGAGCCGGTACATTTGCCCAATAGACAGGAGCCGCGAGAATTACAAGCCGGCACCTCTTTAATAAAGCGGCGATCTCTTGTAGGTCATCCTTTTGAATACAGATTTGTGTATCCATGCAGGCCCTGCAGCCTGTACAGAAGGAAAGTTCCTTTTCGTACAGGTTGATTTTTGTTACCGTGTAACCCACTTTTTCTGCCCTGCGGATTGCGAGCTCCAACATGGCGGCTGTCGTTCCATTCATATGAGGGCTGCCCAAAATGGCAAGTGCATTTTTCTCTTTCATCCTTCATTCCCCCCGTTTGCGATCGAACAATACAACATCTGGAAGCCGTACTCTAAAAATTGATTTTTAGATAGCCCCATGGTATGTTTGATATATGCTTCTTTATTCGCGGCAAGCTGGATAATTCCGGAGAGCATACCCCAAAAGTTGAATATAGTAGGCATGATTTCCAAATTATCACGCAAATCACCGTTTGTTATACCGGATATTAAGAAGCCCTTTAGCTTTTCATTGATTTCCTCCCCGACCCGATAAGTTTCTCTTTCCTCAGGCAGGCAGTCATGGGCTTCAAGGTCAACGTTGATTTTATCCAACGCCATTTTAAAATAAAAAGGAAATTCCTCCTGGTACTGCACCAGTCCCCGACAGATAAAATCATATCTTGCTTTTGTGTCTTCCTGACGCGCCAAAGCAGAAACTATGTAGCCATAAAGTTTTTTCATGCTGTCCAACACTAAAATACCGATAAGCTCCTCTTTGTTCTTGAAATATACATATAAAGTTGCCTTGCTGTATCCCGCTGCTTTTGCAATCTCATCCATAGTAGTTGAGGCGATTCCCTTTTCCATAAAGAGTGCTGAAGCGGCAGATGCTATGCTTTCCCGGTGCGCACTTTTTGGCGCTTTTTTTCTCCGTCCCAAAGATGCCTCCCTGCAATAATTAAACTTATAGTTTAATTATAATAAAAAGGATTCGCATTGTCAACATCGTTTTTAGATGAATGATTGAGGGCGGATAAGGCCTGTTACGGTTCATGCAGGGCCGTGCCGGGGCTTGACTCAGTCCGGCGAGGTTACCTGTCGCGGTGGCCGTATGATAAGCCGGGGCCGGCGAGCAAAAATTTTATTGTAACAGGCAATTTGCATGGATTTTTGCCAGACACTGTGAACCGTAATTAAGGCATGGGCGGTATAGATAAATGAATGGATTTAAGAAAATCATAGTCTGCATACAAAAAGGGAGAACGGGAAGCCCATGGTATCATAGAAGCAAAGCAGGAGAATGGCTCATGGCCGCAGAAAAACGCAGCACGGAGTTTGGATCAAAGATTCCAAAGGTATTGATTTTCCCCTTCGTTATGGTAAAATATAGGGTAAAAAGGTAACAGACCGGTGGAATGGAGAACAAGGATGAAAAAGCAGGGAAACAGAAGCAAAATGGACAAGGGAGCTTCGTGGCTTGTCTCTACTATATTGGTTTTTTGTATATTGGGAGCAATCGTTTTTTCGGTGTCAAGGAAAATATCTGCGGAGATGTCTGCCTCGGCGATCCAGAATTTAAGTGAGACTCTGGATCTGATTAAGTGTACAATAGAGGCAATCTTAAAAAAAGAAGCGGAATTTCAAAAGCTGATGGCACAGGAAAGCGCGATGATAGAGAACCCGGAGGAATATATTCGCTCGTATAAGAAGAATCAGACGATGGTTAAGCTGTCATTTATACGAGAGGGGGAGACAGAAGGAATTTCCAGCACAGGCGAGACATTTTCCGGAGAGGAACTGGACTTCTCGCTGGGAGCGACGATAGAGGGGCTGCCTGTTTCGCAATCGTATTTGAATTATATGGGGACATGGGCATACTCAATGAGCTGTCCGATCTTAAAAGATGACCGGAAAATCGGAACACTTTATGTAGAATATGTATATGATTCTCTTGACAAGTCGCTTCCAAATGGATTTTATAACGGACGTGCCATGCTTTATATCATGGATGCGAAAAGCGAGAGGCTTGTACTGAAGCCAAAGGGAATGGGGGAACGGAGTGCAGGGCATCTGAATCTGGAGGATTTTTACCGGGCAAACAATATTCTGGAGCCTGAGCTGCGGGAGGAGGTCTCCGAATGCGTGCGAAACGGCAGAAATATTTTGTTTTATCATGATATTCGGGAAAAGGATTCTTTAAATTATATGTGGTCCGTGAACGGCGGGACGATCTATCTGATCGGCTATGTCCCTCTTGGGGCGATTCAGCAGGAGGGAAGGACCGTCAACCAGAATATTTTTATCGTTGTCGCTGTCATGCTGATAGCATTTTTCTTATGCTGCGTTTTGTACTATCTGAATCAGAGGCAGCAGAATAAGCTCAGGAGGGAGCGGGAGAGGGAGCGGGAAATCCACAATAAACAGCTTGCAGAGGCGCTTCAGGCGGCACAGATTGCAAGCAATTCCAAGACCATGTTCCTCTCCAATATGTCGCATGACATCCGGACACCGATGAACGCGGTTCTTGGATTTACGGCACTGCTCTCCATGGACGCGGAAAACCCGGTTAAGGTCAGGGAATACACAAAAAAAATCATGGCCTCCGGCCAGCATCTTTTAAGCCTGATCAACGACATCCTGGATGTGTCCAAGATTGAAAGCGGGAAGGTTGTACTTACATTTGAGAAATTTACTTTGAGCGATCTGGTGTCTTCCGTGGATGCGATCATCCGGCCGATGGCTCAGGCAAAGCATCAGAGCTTTCATGTCGAGGTAACGGGGATTAAGCATGAAGATTTAATGGGCGATGAGACGAGGGTGAATCAAATTTTAATCAATCTTCTTTCCAACGCCGTAAAATATACACAGGAAGGAGGCAATATCTGGTTTCGGCTGATTGGTCTTAAAAAGCGGTCCAGTCAGTACGAGCATATTCGGATTGAAGTGGAAGATGACGGCTATGGGATGACGCCGGAATATCTGAAGACGATTTTTGACGCCTTCACCCGGGCTGAAAACAGCACGACGAATAAGGTACAGGGCACGGGGCTCGGTATGGCCATCACAAAAAATATTGTAGAACTTATGGGAGGGACCATAGAGGTTTCCAGTGAAGTTAATAAGGGAAGTCTTTTTGGCGTAGAACTGGAATTTCGCATACCTGAGGATCAGGAAGACCAGCAATTCTGGGAGAAAAACGGAATCACACGGATTTTGGCGGCTTTTGCGGAGAGGGAAGCACGTCAAAGCATCCAGGAGCTTATGAAGAACACAGGAGTTGTGATAGAAATGGCTTCCGGCATAGAAGAAACGATGCGTCTGATACAGGACAGCCAGGCAGCAGGCAGGGATTTCCAGATCGTTTTGCTGGATTGGGAACTGCCTGGCATGGATGGGCTCAAGACAGCAGAGAGGATACAAAAGGCCGTTTCAGACTCTGTGCCGATTTTATTCATGGCCGGTTATGGCGCAGAGGGGCCAAAAGAAGTACTCAGGCTTAAAAATACGGGAATTCTCACGAAACCGTTCTTTGTTGCGGCTTTTAAAGAAAAAATTTTAGACCTGCGGGTAGAGAACCGGGAGGAAACGGCTGCAAAAACCACAGGGCCTGACAGCCTGGAGGGCTTGCATTTCCTCGCTGCGGAGGACAACGAGATTAATGCGGAGATCCTGGCAGAAATCCTACAGATTGCGGGGGCCAGCTGCGAAATCGTGGAAAACGGCCGCTTGGCTTTGGAGCGCTTTAAAAACGCTGCGGCAGGAGAGTTCGACGCGATCCTAATGGATGTTCAGATGCCTGTTATGAACGGGTATGAGGCGACGCGGGCGATCAGGGCTTTGAAACGAAGCGACGCAGGAGAGATTCCGATCATAGCCATGACAGCCAATGCGTTTGCGGAGGATGAAAAGGAGGCGTTGGCCGCCGGTATGAATGTTCATTTGGCAAAACCGGTTGATATTGGATTGCTGAGGAAGATTATCAGACAGTATGTAAAAAGAGAAGGGTAAGGCATGAAAGAGAACAGAAAAAGAAATGGTAAGAAAATAGCAGCAGTCTCCTTAGCGGGCTTATTGGCAGTGTCTGTGACCGCATGCTCCGGCAGGGAGGCTCCCGGTAAGAATCTGGCTACAACGGAGGCAGTCAACAAAAAGGTCGTGAATCTGTTTGGGCCGATGGAAAAATCGAATCCGAATGCGGACAATGTCGCAAGATCAGCATTTGACAGAACCATTTCCATGGCAGAGGAAAAGCTGGGTGTGCGGGTGGACTACAGAACCTATACAGCCGAAAACTATCAGGAAAAAACATACGACGACGTAACGATCGACCGGGCAAATAACAATATGGATGACTTTTATCTGCTGAATCCGGACACGATTCAAATATTGGGCGCGGAAGGGAAGCTTTTAGATTTATCCGAACTTGCCTGTGCAAAAAATTTAAGAGAGGTTGTGAAGACCGCGAACGTCGTTGACGGTAAACTGGTCGCGATTCCGCAAGAGGTGGTGGTTCACGGCCTGTTTGTGAATAAAGACATGTTCGATCAATATAATCTGCCTCTGCCAGAGACGCCGGAGGACCTTCTGGAATGCTGTCGGGTATTTCAGGAAAACGGGATCGAAAGTCCAATCGGTGCAAACCGCTGGTGGCTGGAGAACTTTGTTTTTGCACAGGCTTATGCGGATCTGTACAATGGAGGAAATACGGAGGCGGAAATAGAGGCGTTGAACCGCGGAGAGAGCAAGTACAGCGATTACATGCGGCCCGGCTTTGAGTATCTAAAAGAGCTGATAGACCGCGGCTACATCGACGCCCAAAAGGCTTATATCAGTGAGGCGATTGAAGGGGATGGCCCGGACTTCCTGGCCCAGAAAACCCCGATTGTAATGGCGTACTGGGGAGCGGCCAATACGGAGACGGCATATGGGGCTCCGGATTTCGAACTGCAGGTCATCGGGTTTCCGAGCAGCCGGGGGCAAATGCCGGTGGTCTCGATGACCGGGTATGGCATTGGCGCGGATGCGGAGCATCTGGAGGATGCAAAGAATGTGCTGGAGGTGATTTTGTCTGACGAAGCGCTTCAGCTTTATACGGAGACGAATAAGGTGATTTCTCCCTCCAAAAATGTTGAGGTGGATTGTATCCCTGCCTTAAAGCCGTTAAACGACCGGATCAAGGAGGAGGTGTATGTGCTTGGCTCCAATGCGGGAATGAAGGTGGAGCAGTGGGGAAATACCTGTCTGATTGTCCGGGAGCTGTTAAACGGTGCTACGGTGGATGCATGTATGGCAAGATTTGATGAGCTGCAGGAGGAGTCTCTTAGGAAATAGACGCTTGGTCTCTTTTGCTTGGAACTGGGTGTGAGGAGCGGACGGCAATCTGTCTGCTCCCACTCCCTTTTTTTAATATAGAAACAGACTGTTAGCACTCATATAAAATGAGTGCTAAAAATATATTGACATTTTCTTTTACTGGTATTACAATAGTCCATGTGAAAAAAGGAACGAAAAGCCTGCGGCGTCCCTTGAGGCGCAGGAGAAACGATTATAAGGAGTGAATAAAGATGGCAAAGACCGGAAGTCTTTCAATTAACAGTGAGAACATATTCCCGATTATTAAAAAGTGGCTGTATTCAGATCATGATATTTTTTACCGCGAGCTGGTAAGCAACGGCTGTGACGCGATCACAAAGCTGAAAAAGCTGGCGCTGATCGGAGAGTACGAGGAGCCGGATGAGACGGAATACAAGGTACAGGTGACAGTAAATCCCAAGGAAAAGTCTGTCAAGATAACGGATAACGGAATCGGTATGACCGAGGAGGAGGTTGAGGAATACATCAACCAGATCGCCTTCTCCGGTGCACAGGATTTCCTGAATAAATATAAGGATAAGGCAAACGAGGATCAGATCATCGGCCATTTTGGCCTGGGTTTTTACTCGGCCTTTATGGTAGCCGATAAGGTAACGATAGATACGCTGTCTTATAAAGAAGGGGCGAAGGCAGTCCACTGGGAGTCTGAGGGCGGTACGGAGTTTGCGATGACCGACGGCGAAAAAGAGCAGATCGGAACGACGATCACGCTGTATCTGAACGAGGACAGCACGGAGTTCTGCAACGAATACCGTGCGAAGGAGGTCATCGAGAAATACTGCGCATTTATGCCGGTGGAAATCTACATCGCCGATGAGACGGCCGAGCCGCAATATGACACGATTGAAAAGGACGAGCTGACCGAGAAGGATACAATCATTGAGACGATTCTTGAGGAGGCTAAGACGGAGGAGAAGGAAAACGAGGATGGGAGCAAGGAGACTGTCGAGGTATCCCCGGCCAAAGAAAAGTATAAGATCCTTCGCCGGCCGACTCCGGTAAACGATGTAAATCCGCTCTGGAACAAGCATCCGAACGAGTGCACGGAGGAAAATTACAAGGAGTTTTACCGCAAGGTATTTATGGACTTTAAAGAGCCACTGTTCTGGATCCACCTGAACATGGATTATCCGTTTAACCTCCGGGGCATCCTCTACTTCCCGAAGATCAATATGGAATACGAGAGCATCGAGGGAAAGATCAAGCTCTACAACAACCAGGTGTTCATTGCAGATAACATTAAGGAAGTAATTCCGGAGTTTTTGATGCTCTTAAAGGGTGTGATCGACTGCCCGGATCTGCCGCTTAACGTATCGAGAAGCGCGCTGCAGAACGACGGCTTTGTGAAAAAGATTTCTGATTATATCACGAAAAAAGTGGCAGACAAACTTTCCGGCATGTGTAAGACGGATCGCGAGAACTATGAGAAGTATTGGGATGACATCAATCCGTTTATCAAGTTCGGCTGCTTAAAGGATGAAAAGTTCGCGGAGAAAATGAACGATTACATTATTTTCAAAAACCTCGCAGATAAATACCTGACTCTGAAGGACTGCCTGGATGCCAACAAGGAAAAGGGCCATGAAAATCAGGTTTTCTATGTGACCGACGAGAGAGAGCAGAGCCAGTATATTAACATGTTCAAAGAGGCCGAACTGGATGCGGTGATCCTTAAGCACGCAATCGACTCCCCGTTTATCAGCCATTTAGAGCAGAAGAACGAGGGCGTCAAGTTCCTGCGCATTGATGCTGACGTGAACGATACCTTCAAGGAGGAGGCCTCTGAGACGGACGAGGCGGCGAAAGAGCAGGAGAAAAAGGATGCGGAGGCTCTTGGCGAGATCTTCAAGAAAGCGGTCGGGAACGACAAGCTGGAGGTCAAGGTTGAAAAGCTCAAAAATGCTGCTTTATCCTCTATGATCACCGTATCGGAGGAGAGCCGGAGAATGCAGGAAATGATGCGGATGTACAGCATAAACGGCAAAGGCACGGACATGTTCCCGGCATCGGAGACATTGGTCTTAAACGCTAACAACAGCCTTGTGCAGTATGTGTTAAATCACCGTGAAAGCGAAGATACCGAAAAGCTCTGTGAGCAGCTTTACGATCTTGCGAAGCTTGCACACGGCAGCCTTTCTCCGGAGCGCATGACGAAATTTATCGCGAGGAGCGGCGAGATTTTGGCGCAGATGACCGGAGAAGGCTAAGGAAAAAAACATGGAAGCTTCAAGGAGAGATTATTTTTTAAACTTTACGCGGATCGGTATGGCGCTTGGCGCAATGATGCTGCTCAAGATGCCCATGCTCTGGTGCTATGTATCAATCAGCAGCTTCCTCATGAACCAGGAGGCCGGCGTTTTTCGCTGGCTTTCCTGGCTTTTCCATTCTGATTGGACAGGGCTTTTGACGGAACACGTGCTCATATTCGGAACGCTGTATCTGGTTGTTTATCTCATTGTCAGGAGCATGCCAAAGACAAAAGGCCCGCAGCGGCGGCTGGCTTTCGGAGAGTTCATCCTCTGTCTGGTCCTCGCTCTCGGGATCGGCACGCTTCTGAATATAGGCGGGAACCTGGTTAACGCCTTTTTCACGCTGTTCAATCATAAGACGGTGGATGAGATGAACCCGATCGTGGAGGCGTTGGAAAATCCTACCATCGACATGCTGCTTTACGCCTGCCTTTTGGGGCCGGTCATGGAGGAGCTCGTATTCCGTGGATTTCTTTTGAAACGTGCGCGCCGCTTCGGGGACCGCACGGCTGTCGTGTTCTGTTCGGTGGCATTCGGGCTGATGCATGGGAACCTGGTACAATGTCTGTATGCGGTATTTATCGGGCTGATTCTTGGGTATATTGTGGCAAAGACAAACAGGCTGCGCTACAGCATCCTGCTCCACATTGCCTTTAACAGCTACTCGGCCGTCATACAGGAAGGATGGCTGTTTTGGGAAAATCGCGGTTATGAGATAATGGAAATTTTATATCTCTTGGCCGTATTTGCGGTGGAGCTTTTATTTATGGTGAGCGCGGTAATCCTTTTGTGGAAAAACGGCGGGCGGGCCGGCCGGGAGCTGGCGCTTGCCAACAAAGGACCTTCCCGGTATAAAAAGTATGCATACCTGAATCCAGGCTTTATATTGTTTGCGGGGACATGTGCCGTGGAGATGCTGGCGTATCTTTTGTAATGGGTATTGACTTTCTGCCTTTTTAACATTATAATAAGTAGTAATAAATACTACATCTCAAAGTAAAAAAAAGATACGCGGCGCAGGGCGGCTTTGAGAAGGCTGGAGGAAGCAATATGCGTTATAAGATTATCGGAGATAGCTGTCTGGATTTACCGGATGAACTGAAACAGGACCCGCACTACGAGACAATCCCCTTTACGATCATGGTGGACGGCCATCAGGTGGTTGATGACGAGAGCTTTGATCAGGTTGCTTTCCTTGAGCTGGTAAGAAACAGTCCCGAATGTCCCAAGACGGCCTGCCCGTCGCCGGAGATGTTTAAAAAAGCCTACGGCTGTGAGGAGGAAAATGTATTCGTGATCACGATTTCCGGACCCTTGAGCGGCAGCTATAACAGTGCAGAGCTAGCCAAAAAGCTGTATCTGGAAGAATTCGGCAGGAAAAATATTGCAGTGATCAATTCCGAATCGGCGTCCGGCGGCGAGGCGAATATTGCGCTGTTTATCCGTGAT
>JAAWAR010000082.1 GCA_022792295.1 Lachnospiraceae bacterium | reverse complement strand
GATTTTTCTACCCTTTCTCGAGTAGCAGGGGGGATGAGAAGGGTCCGCGGAGGGAGGCACAGGCTAAGAACTTCCGACACCCTGTAGCTAACCGCCCGCCACACTCCCATCCCTTTTCGAATACCAGTTGACCCCCTCCTCAATCTGATGTATGATAGAAATAATATTTTTTAAACAATCCAAAAGGGGGGCGGACGGCGATGACATGTATGGAAGCGGAAAAAATGGTAATCCCATATATTGAAGACGATCTGACGCTCTCAGAGCTTGTCGAATTCATGGAACACATCGAAGCCTGCCCGAACTGCAGGGAGGAGCTTGAAATCCACTATATGGTAACCGTGGGATTAAAAAAGCTTGACGAGGGCGACGGGGCATATGACATCATCGGCGATCTCAAACGGAAGCTGGAAGAATCCGCCGGGGTTTTAAGGCGGCTTAAGCTGTTTCAAATAGCCTGCTACGCGGTTGATACGCTCTCAGGGATGGCACTTTTGGTCATGGTGCTTTTGCAGCTTCGTATCTGGATTATTGTTTAGGAGAAGATAGCATGGAAAAACTGGTTTTGATCGACGGGCACAGCATTTTAAACCGTGCCTTTTACGGCGTCCCGAATTTGACAAACTCGGAGGGGCTTCATACAAATGCGGTCTACGGCTTTTTGAACATTATGTTTAAGCTGCTGGACGAAGAAAAACCAAAATACCTGGCTGTAGCGTTCGATTTAAAGGCGCCTACATTTCGCCATACTCTGTATGACGGCTATAAGGGAACGAGAAAACCCATGCCAGAGGAGCTTCATGAGCAGGTTCCTCTCATTAAGGAAATCTTGGCGGCGATGGGGATTTTGATTCTTACGAAGGAGGGCTATGAGGCAGATGACATTTTAGGGACGGCGGCCAAACGCGCGCAGGCAGAGGGAGCAGAGGTGACGGTGCTCTCCGGAGACAGAGATCTTTTGCAGCTTGCGGATACGCATATCAAGATCAGTATCCCGAAGACAAGCCGCGGGATGACGGAGATTTATCAGTATTATCCGGAGGATGTAAAGACGGAGTACCAGGTGACGCCGAGGCAGTTTATTGACGTGAAGGCGCTCATGGGGGATGCCTCGGATAATATCCCCGGTGTTCCAAGCATCGGCGAGAAGACGGCGACTGCCTTGATCGCCGCATATAAAAGCGTGGAAAAAGTATACGAAAATCTGGAAAACGTAAAACCGCCTCGGGCAAAAAAGGCGCTCGCAGAAAACAGAGAACTGGCCGAGCTTTCTTATACGCTTGCAGAGATCTGCCTCGAGACGCCGATCGAATTTACGCTGGAAAAGGCGCGTATCAAAGACCTGTACACCGAAGCGGCCTATGCATATATGAAGCGGATGGAATTCAAATCGCTCTTGGCACGGTTTGGCGGGGAGGCGAGAAGGGAAAATGAGGTCGAAAAGGGTTTTCACGAAGTGACGGAGCTTTCGGAGGCCGAGGCGATCTTTGCCGAGGCAGGAAAGGCGTCCCGCGTCGGCGCCGAGCTGTTGCTGGATAGAGAGCGGGTTGCAGGGCTTGTCATCTGCACGTCAGAGACGTCTGTACAGATTCTGCGGGCGGTGGGCTTTATGACGGGAGAGTATCTCACCGAAAAGCTAAAGGAGCTCTGTATGTGCGGGACGGTTTGGATGCTCGATGTAAAGAGCGCGCTCCCTAAGCTCTCCTTAAGCTTCAAAGACCGGGTTTATGATGCGGGAGTGGCTGCCTATCTTTTAAATCCGCTTAAGGATACGTACGCATATGACGACATTGCCAGGGATTATCTGGGGCTTACGGTCCCGTCCCGGGCCGATCTGTTAAAGAAGCAGGGCTTCCTGGAGGCTTGGGAAAACGAACGGGAGGCTGTACTTTCCTGTGCCGGCTATATGGGTTATGTGGCCTGGCGGGCAGGGGAGCCCTTGCTCGCGGCTCTTTCTGAGAGCGGGATGCGCCGGCTCTATGAGGAAGTGGAGCTTCCGCTCGTCTATGCGCTGTTTCACATGGAGGAGAGCGGCATCCTTGTGCGGCGTGAGGAACTTTTCGCCTATGGGGAAAAGCTAAAGGCGAAGATCGCAGTGCTGGAGCAGGAGATCTGGGACATGACGGGTGTGAAATTTAACATCAATTCGCCTAAACAGCTTGGAGAGATCCTGTTTGAAACCATGCACATCAAAGGCGCGAAGAAAACAAAGACCGGGTACTCGACGGCGGCCGATGTCCTGGAAAAGCTGGCGCCGGATTATCCGGTGGTGCAAAAGATTCTGGAGTACAGGCAGTATACAAAGCTGAATTCCACCTACGCAGACGGGCTTGGAGCGTACATCGGGCCGGATGGCCGAATCCACAGCCGTTTTAATCAGACGATCACGGCAACTGGGCGTATCAGCAGCACGGAACCGAATCTCCAAAATATCCCGATCCGCATGGAGCTCGGCCGCGAGATCCGCAAGGTCTTTGTGCCAAAAGAGGGCTATGTGTTTTTGGATGCGGATTATTCCCAGATTGAGCTGCGTGTCCTTGCCCATCTCTCCGGAGATGAACGTCTAATTGAGGCGTATCAGAGCGCGCAGGACATTCACGCGATTACAGCCTCGCAGGTATTTCATGTGCCGCTTTCTGAGGTTACACCGCTCCTGCGCCGCAACGCGAAGGCCGTAAATTTTGGAATCGTGTACGGAATCAGTGCGTTTGGGCTCAGCGAGGACTTAAGCATCTCCAGGAAAGAGGCCACGGATTACATTGAAAAATATTTTGAGACGTATCCGCAGGTCAAGGCATTTCTGGACGGACTCGTGGAGGAGGCAAAGGAAAAGGGCTATGTGACGACGATGTTCGGCCGCCGCCGCCCGGTGCCGGAGCTTAAATCATCCAATTTTATGCAGCGTTCCTTCGGAGAGCGGGTGGCGATGAACTCCCCGATCCAGGGCACAGCCGCCGATATTATCAAGATCGCTATGATCCGGGTTGACAAAAGGATGCGGGCGGAGGGGCTTCAATCCCGGTTAATTTTACAGGTACATGACGAGCTGCTCGTGGAGACGTATCTGCCGGAGGAGGAGACAGTGCGGCGTATCCTGGCGGAGGAGATGCAAGAGGCGGCAAAGCTCAAGGTGGCGCTCGAAATCGACATGCACGACGGGAAAAACTGGTTTGAGGCGAAATAGAGACATGAACAGAAAAAAAAGGACGATACTTGGCGTCACAGGCGGGGTCGGCGCGGGAAAGAGCAGCGTACTCGAACTGCTGAAAACAGAGTTCGGGGCGCGGGTCATCCTGGCCGATGAGACGGCTCACGGCCTGATGGAGCCGGGAAGCGAGGGACTTAGGCGGGTTGTCAAAGAGCTCGGGGACAGTTTTCTCTCGCCGGCTGGGTGTGTGGATAAAAAACGCCTGGCGGATTTGATTTTTCATGACGATACGGCACTTGAAAAGATCAATGCAATCATCCATCCGATGGTATGGGAGAGGGTCATAAGAGAAGCCAAGGAGGCAGAGGAGGCGCTTGTTGTAATCGAAGCGGCTGTTTTTTCAGGCGCACCGGCTGACTTTTTTGACGAAATATGGTACATTGATACGGCAAAGGAAAACCGGATTTCACGTTTGATGGAAAGTCGCGGCTATACGCGTGAAAAATGCGAGAGCATCATCGCGAACCAGGCCTCGGAGGCAGATTACAGGCTCCTTTGCAGCCGCATAATCGACAACAACGGCAGCCCGGACGATGTGAAAAAGAAGTTGAAGGAGATTTTGGCACATGAGATTTGTCAGTATTGCCAGCGGGAGCAGCGGTAACTGCATCTACGCCGGGACAGAGAGCACACATGTGCTGATCGACGCAGGAATCAGCGCGAAGCGGATTGAGCAGGGACTTTCGGAAATCGGCCTAAAGCCGTCTGAGGTCTCCGCCGTCTGCATCACGCATGAGCACTCGGATCATATCCGGGGGCTTGGCGTACTGGCAAGAAAGTACGGGCTCCCGGTCTATGCGACTGCGGGGACCATCCGGGAAATTTTACAGACAAAGGTTCTTGGCGAGCTTCCCGGCGAGCTTTTCCATGCAGTGCTTCCGGATGCAAAATTTACGGTCGGAGACATGAGGATCATGCCGTTTCACATTGATCATGACGCATCTGACCCGGTAGCCTACAGGCTGCAGGCCGGAAATAAATCGTTGGCAGTGGCGACGGATCTGGGACATTTTAATCAGTATACGATCGACCATCTGCTAGATTTGGATGCGGTGCTTCTCGAGGCGAACCATGACCTGCGTATGCTGGAGACAGGCCCCTATCCCTGGTATCTGAAACGGCGCATCATGGGAGATTTCGGCCATCTCTCCAACGAGAATGCCGGCCGCCTCATCAATTACATAGCAGGCGATAAGCTCAAACACATCCTGCTCGGGCATCTGAGCAAGGAAAACAATCTCCCGGAGCTGGCGTATGAGACGGTGAAAGTGGCCGTGGACATGGGAGAGTGCCCGTACCAAGCCGCGGATTTCCACATGGCGGTTGCCGGGCGGGATACGATGTCAGAAATCTTGACTATCTAAAGGAGGAGACAGATTATGGAAAAAATTATTATCACAGTTGTGGGGAAAGATACCGTGGGCATTATTGCCAGGGTCTGCACCTACCTGGCGGACAACGGGATCAATATCCTGGATATTTCCCAGACTATCGTGCAGGGTTTTTTTAACATGATGATGATCGTCGATGCGAAGGATGCGAAGGTCTCGTTTGACGAAATGACCGGAGGCCTGAATGGAGTGGGAGAGCAGATGGGCGTGCGGATCCGCTGCCAGCGCGAGGAAATTTTTACAAAAATGCACCGGATATAATACGCCGTAAAGCCGTTCAGACGAGCCTCCCTATTTGCCGCGCCGATCGTACGGGCACACAGAGAGGAAGGCAAAAATCCGGCTGCGCTTTGTCTTGGCAGTTTTGCCAGGCGCTAGATTTTTGCAGGCGGAAGAAAGGCTCGGAACGGTTATGCGCTGCATAGAAAGGAATACAAGAAATGATTACCCGTTTTGAAGTAAATGAAACCAATCAGATGATCGAACACGAAAATCTGGACGTGCGGACGATCACGCTTGGCATCAGTCTTTTAGACTGCGTGGATGCAGATTTAAAAAGGCTGAATGAGAAAATATACAAAAAAATCACAGAGACGGCAAAGGACCTGGTGGCGACGGGCCAGGCGATTGAGAGGGATTTTGGCATCCCAATCGTCAATAAGAGAATTTCTGTAACCCCGATCGCGCTTGTGGGCGGTGCGGCCTGCACATGCCCGGAGGACTTTGTGACGCTTGCGAGAACGCTTGATAAGGCCGCAAAGGCGGTCGGCGTCAACTTTATCGGCGGTTATTCGGCGCTTGTCTCAAAGGGCATGACGACGGCCGACGAATCTCTTATGCGTTCGATTCCGCAGGCGCTTGAGGAGACGGATTTTGTCTGCAGCTCGGTGAATGTGGGCTCCACGAAAACCGGCCTCAACATGGATGCAGTGCGGCTTATGGGAGAGATGGTCGTTAAGACTGCGGAGTATACAAAGGATTCGGACTGCCTGGGTTGTGCAAAACTCGTGATCTTTTGTAACGCGCCCGATGACAATCCGTTTATGGCAGGTGCATTCCACGGTGTGACAGAAACGGATGCGATAATAAACGTCGGTGTCTCCGGCCCCGGTGTGGTGAAGACGGCTCTTAAGGAGGTGCGCGGCGCGGATTTTGAGGTGCTCTGTGAGACGATCAAAAAGACCGCGTTTAAGATTACCCGTGTGGGTCAGCTTGTGGCGCAGGAGGCGTCAAGACGGCTGGGAATCCCGTTTGGCATCATTGACCTTTCACTGGCCCCGACGCCGGCAGTCGGCGATTCGGTGGCGGAGATTTTAGAGGAAATCGGCTTGGAGCGCGCCGGAGCACCCGGGACCACGGCGGCGTTAGCGCTTTTAAACGATCAGGTAAAGAAAGGCGGTGTCATGGCCTCATCCTATGTGGGCGGACTTTCGGGCGCATTTATCCCGGTCAGCGAGGATCAGGGGATGATCGACGCGGTTACAGAGGGCGCACTGACACTTGAAAAGCTTGAAGCTATGACCTGCGTCTGTTCGGTTGGTCTTGACATGATTGCGGTCCCCGGCGATACGCCGGCATCGACGATTTCCGGTATCATTGCGGATGAGGCGGCGATCGGCATGGTGAACCAGAAGACGACGGCAGTGCGCCTGATTCCGGTGATTGGCAAGAGCGTCGGAGAAACCGTGGAATTCGGTGGGCTTTTGGGACATGCGCCGATCATGCCGGTGAACCGGTTCGGCTGTGAACGGTTTATCAAACGGACCGGACGTATTCCGGCGCCGATCCACAGCTTTAAAAACTAAGGAGAAATGATGAAAATTTTATTGATCCGGCATGGGCGGCAGAACAGCCCGCTGTGCAACGTAGATGTGCCGCTCCATGAGGCAGGAAGGCGGCAGGCCGGACTATTGGGCCGAAGGCTGGAGATGCTTTCCGTGGAAGCGCTTTATTCGAGCGACCTTCTTCGCGCCGTGGAGACGGCCGAAATCGTAAACGAACGATTGCAAATCCCCCATCATATCCGTTCGGGCCTTCGGGAAATTTCGTTTGGGGAGCTCGAGGGGCTTTCCGATGCGGCGATCGCCGATAAATTCGAAGAATTTTTGAGAGAGCGCGGGAAAATGGAGCGGGATATTTCCTATCCGGGCGGGGAGAGTGCGGCCGATGTCGTCAAAAGGGCGCTTCCGGTCATGGAGGAGATATTGGAAAGCGGCTTGGAGACGGTGGCGGTTGTGACGCACGGCGGGGTCATCCGCAGCCTTTTGTGTCAGTATCTGGGTATGGAACTGTCCCGTGTGCCGCTTATGGCGTCGCATCTGGAAAACTGCGGGATTACGGAGCTGCTCTACCGGAAACGGGACAAGGTCATGCTTTTAGAGCGTTTTAATGATTTTGCGCACCTGGAGGCAGAACCCGGGCTTTTAAGAAGAAACTGGGTGGGCAAGGCATGATGGAGCGGCAGGAGGTAAGAGAGCTCTTAGGTTCCTTTTTAAACGAAAATCTTTCCCAGATCGTCTTAAGCGGACAGCTTGAAAAGGAAGGGCCTAAGAAGCTTTGTCTGCGCCCGTTCCTTTCCGGCGGAGTGCTTCGGTTTCAGGCAGAGGAGTTTAGGGGAAAACAGGTGTTCCACAAAAATATGGAGCAGGCTGAGGCGGCCGAGTATGTCAGCGGCCTTTTGGGCGTGCGGTTTAAGCAGGCGCAGATAGAGGCCTCAGACCGAAGCGGCGTGATTTTGGCTGGAAAAAAAGGGGGCTTTACGGGAAAGGTCAGGAAAAAGGCAGAGAAGATTCGGAGCTCGGGTTTGGGCAATGTTTCGGCCCATAACCGGACAAAGAAATATATTTTGAAAGAAGGGATTCCGGTCCCGTTTCTGATCGATTTAGGCGTCATGACGTCAGAAGGGCGGATCGTTCATGCGCGCTACGATAAATTCCGGCAGATCAATCGGTTTTTGGAATTCATCGAGGATGTCCTGCCGCAACTTGACGCGTCCAGAGAATCGGTCATTGTAGATTTCGGATGTGGCAAGTCGTATCTGACTTTTGCGATGTATTATTATTTAAAGGAGCTGCGGGGGTATCCGGTGCGTATCATCGGGCTGGATTTAAAGGCCGATGTGATGGAACGCTGTGAGGCGCTCGCGAGAAAATATGGCTATGAGGGACTGACCTTTCTTGTCGGAGACATTGCCTCTTATGAGGGCGCGGACCAGGTCGATATGGTCGTGACGCTGCATGCGTGCGATACGGCCACGGATTATGCGCTCGAAAAGGCAGTGAGCTGGAATGCTAGGGTGATCCTATCGGTTCCATGCTGCCAGCATGAGCTCAACGCGCAGATTGAGAGTGAGCTGCTTGCTCCGCTCTTACGGTATGGAATCATCAAGGAGCGAGTGGCGGCACTCTGCACGGATGCACTCCGGGCGCAGCTTTTGGAGGCGGTCGGCTACCGTGTCCGGATTTTGGAATTCATTGACATGGAGCATACGCCGAAGAATCTTCTGATCCGTGCTATCCGCCAGGGAAAGCCGTTGGATAACGAAAAGGAGGTGAAAGCCGTCATGGAGGCGCTCCATGTGGAGCCGAGCCTGTACCGTCTTTTGTTTGGCGGCCGGGCGGAACGATAGACCGCTTTTTCGGATATTAAAAATCAGAGAATGACGATCGGCCGGGTGTACTCGTTTGGCAAAGTACGCCCGGTTTTGGTTTCACAGAGCAGGCGGTAAAGCTCGGCCGTCTCCAGATGCTTTTCAAGCAGGCAAAAGGCAGCGGGAGAGAGGCGTTTTTTTGCGTCCGCGGTTTTTGCGAGAACCGGAAGATCCGTGTTCTTTTTAAGCGCGGAAAGGAGCGGGGAGGATGAGCGCTTAAAACCGGCGATACGCAGCCAGGGGGCGCTGTCCATTGCCTTAAATGCCGTGGTCTGCTCGGCCGTGATGCCGAGCGTTACATTTAAGAGGCAGCGGCAGACGCGGGCATAAGTATGCTGGCGGTCCTTGGAACGTGCGGCCGTATCAGAGGCCGTGCCAAAGCGCAGGCGGGTTTTGAGCAGACGGTCGGCCAGAGCCTTTGGCATCTGGCTTGTGGCAAGAAGCGTCTCCCTGTTTGTTGTGAGGAGCTTTTGGTGCAAGAGGAGTGAGAGGTCGTCGAAGGTAACGGCCGGCCGCCGGCTGCAAAGCGCAAAAACGGCGGGCGGGAGGATTTTTTTCAGCGTTTTTGTGTCTCCATCCAAAATTGCCTTTCTGGCTGCCGCAGCGCTTGCGAGGGGGCCAAGGACATCTGTGTCGTGGTAGGAGGCGCCCCGTCGTTTTATGGCAAAGGGAAGAATGGCGGAATGCGACTTTTTTAATGCCCGCAGGTATTCGATCCCCAGGATGTCGTTGGGTGTTTTAGAAATAGAGAGGGAGGCAGCCTCCTCATAGGCATGAGCTCTGGCGGCCGGCCAGCTCATGCCTGCCTTTAAGCCGGCCCGGATCCGTTCGGAGATTTCTGTTGTCTCATGCTCTGTCTGCTCGGCCTGCCCGGAAAGCAGAGAGAGGTCATCGGATTCGCTTCCAAAGCAGAGTATGTCTGTGATTCCCGTATGACGCAACAAAGAAACCCCGCACGCCGCAAAATCCATGGCAGGCGCCACGGAACCGAAGACGGGCATCTCAAGTACCAAATCCGCGCCGCCAAGCAGCGCCGCCTTTGCGCGCAGGCTCATTTCAAATGCCGCAGGAGTGCCGCGCTGCACATAATCGCCGCTCATGACGACTAGGACATAATCGGCTCCGGTGCGGGTCCTGGCCGTTTCGATCTGGTATTGATGCCCGTTGTGGAACGGGTTGTACTCTGCGATAATTCCGACGGTTTTCATATATGTTTGGGGGCTCCTTGTAAAAAATGTGTATGGCATGGTTTCTGGCGAAACGCGGCCTTATTTTATGCAAAGCCGTGTTTTATTGGAACGGCCTGTGTGAGATAATCAAAAATATTATGATAATACTATATATTAAACAAAAAATTAATGCAATATTAAATTGTTATCTGGCAGATTTTATGATATACTTATTAACAAAACAGATAGTGTCCTGACGTTGGATCAGAGGCAGACTATGTGAGAAAGGATCGTTTTTAAACAAAAATGAGGGCGTCGGCCTGACACCTTTATTTATCAGGAAACAGAAAGGAATGATTGTATGAAACTGATTT
>JAAWAR010000081.1 GCA_022792295.1 Lachnospiraceae bacterium | reverse complement strand
CAACGGCTGCACCGCCCCGCTTGCCCGACCCGGCCTCTGCTGTGGTATTTCGTGAGTGGGGGAAGGGATAAGGGATTTGGGTGGAGGCTGTACTAGGCGGGCGTGGGGAGATGGGGGGTTAGAAAAGGTTGGTACTTGTGTGTCGGTTTTTAAGAGATCTGGGTACGGCTGCACTTTTTTGGAGAGAGTGTGATCATATGGGTGCTATATTGTTCTGAGTGTGGGGATTATTAGATATATGATTTTGGCTGGACTGGGTAAAAAAGATTGAACTGGATATTTTGAGCATTCCAAGTATGTGTTAGGATGTGGGAAATGGAGAGAGGCAGGAGGGGGAATGGGCAGAGTGGATGAGAGAAATCGGAGGCAGCTGCAGAAGCTGATGCAGGCTGGGCTTATGGCGGCGCTTTGTTATGTGGGGTATGCGGTGTTTCCGGCGATTTCGGCTTCTGGGACGAAGATCCATATCGGGAATGCATTTGTGGTGCTGGGTGCGTATTTGTTAGGCGGATTGTATGGCGGGCTTGCGGGGGCGGTTGGGCTTTCGGCGGCCGATGTGATGGGCGGCTTTGCGGCGTCTGCGCCCAGGACTTTTATTACGAAGCTTGTCATTGGGCTGATTGTCGGTTTGGTGGCCCATAGAGTTGCGGGGATTTCGAAGGAGCATACGCCTGGCTATGTGGCAAGGTGGTCGGTGATCGCCGCGGTCTGCGGGCTGGGCTTTAACTGTTTTTTTGAACCGGCCTTAAAATATATATGGTATACGCTTTTGTTCCCCAATGCTGATAAGGCGGCTTCGGCGGTGAAGGCTTTGGTCGCGATCACCACGTATTCGACCCTGATCAATGCGTTGATTAACGCGGTGATTGCAGTGGTGCTTTATTCGGCGCTTCGGCCGGCGCTTAAGAAGGCCGGGTATATGCAGTGAGCGTGTTGGCCCAAAAGCCGGGTTTGATGTGCCGTAAGAGGGAACAAAGCGTTCGCAGCCCAGAGGTGAGAGCTTAAATGGACATGCAGAAAAAAATTGCAGTAATCAATGATTTATCCGGGTATGGTCGCTGTTCTTTGACAGTGGCTATGCCCATTTTGTCGGTTATGCGGTACCAGTGCTGCCCGGTTCCGACGGCGATTCTTTCGAATCATACTGGTTTTCACACGTTTTTTTATGACGATTATACGGAAAAGCTCACCGCGTATATCGGAGCCTGGGAGCGGCTGGGTCTTTCGTTTGACGCGGTTTTGACAGGCTTTTTTGGCTCCGCAGAGCAGATAAGGCTTGTCACAGAAATCGTGAACGGGATGAAGAAAAAAGGGTCAGCGGTGATCGTGGACCCGGTAATGGGGGACGACGGGGAGCTGTATCAGACATATACGGAGGAGATGTGTGGGCGTATGAGGGAACTGGCCGCGCTCTCCGATGTGGTGGTTCCGAATGTGACCGAGTGCTGCCTGCTGACGGGGATGCCGTACCGGGAGGCGGGATTTAAGAGACAGGAGCTTTTTGCTATGGCGCTAAGGCTTCGAGATTTGGGCGCAAAGTCGGTCGTAATTACGGGCGCAAGAGAGGGGAGCTTTTTGACGAACGTGGTGCTGGAGGCCGGGAAGGCGGAGGCAGAATTTGTCCGGATGCGAAGCTTGGGTGTGTCCAGGCCGGGGACGGGAGACGTGTTTTCTTCCGTACTGGCGGGAGCTGTGCTTGGCGGACGGCCGCTTGCAGAGTCGGTGTATCTTGCGGCGCGGTTTGTGAGGGACTGCATTAAGAAATCGGATGAGCTGGGAATTCCCGTACTGAACGGGGTTTGCTTTGAGGAGCTGTTGGGGAAACTGGGACGTGGCTTTGTGCGGTCATAGAGACGCCTGCGGCCGACACGATTTCTGGTATCACGATTGTTTCCGGAGAGAATGAAGGAGAACGGATTCTGCTTCAGAGAGGGAGTCAAGAGAGGGGAGTTTTTTTGCGGCAGATCCAACGCCGCTGGCATCTGGGGCAGTGCAGGGCTGCCTTTTATCAAAAGATGCCGAAAAGCGATCTGCTTTGCCGGAGAAATTGATAAACGGCTGCATGGCCAAATCTGTGGCTGACCGCGCGGGCCGAGATTCGAACGCCGTTAAAAAGGGGAATGCATGGAAGGCAGAAGGGGGAGCGGGCGATGTATGAGTGTCCGAATTGTGCCGGGAATCTAAAGTTTGACATTTCCCGGCAGCAGTTATATTGTGAATATTGCGGTACACAGGTGGATCCATATTGTTTTTATAAAGAACGGGATGCAAAAGAAACGGAGCAGTCGTCAGGAGAGTATGAGGCGACGGTTTTTACCTGCCCGCAGTGCGGAGCCGAGCTCATCAGCGAGGATACCACGGCGGCTACCTTCTGCAGCTTTTGCGGGGGGTCCGCTATTTTGGACAGCCGCATCGGCAAGGAACGGCGTCCCGGGTACATTATCCCTTTTACCAAAACAAAGGAAGACTGCCGGGCTGCTTATAAAAAACTGCTGCGCCGGGCCGTTTTTGCGCCGAAGGAGTTAAAGAATGAGACCTTGATCGAAAAATTCCGCGGAATTTATATGCCCTACTGGGTGTACTCGTTCGAAAAAAACGGGCCGGTGACGTTTACAGGAAAGAAGACGTACAGGAAAGGGGACTATCAAATCACTGATCATTACAGACTGGACTGCGAGATAGAGGAAACATATAAGGGCCTGGCTTATGATGCCTCATCCACCTTTTCGGACAGCCTGAGCAGTGCCATAGCACCGTTCGACCTGAAGAAAAGAAAGGAGTTTGTACCGGCTTTTTTGAGCGGATTCTATGCGGATACCAGTGATGTGAACCAGTATGTATATCAGGCAGAGGCAGAGGAGCTTGTTCTTGAGGACGCCGGGAGCCATCTGGTGAAAGACCCGGTGTGCCGGGGCTGTCATGCGGGAAAGAAAGATACGCAGTATGCGCTTTGGAATGCACTTCGCCCTTCTGAGAGGGCCGTGGAGCTTGCCATGCTGCCGGTCTGGTTTTTGTCCTGCCGAAACGGCGGCAGAGTCATCTATGCGGCAGTAAACGGCCAAACGGGAAAGGCGGCGGCTGATCTTCCGGTGGATGAAAAACGGTATCTGGCGGGCTCGTTTTTTTTGGCAGTTCCCCTGTTTTTTCTGCTGAATCTGTTTTTGACGGTTACACCGGGAAGGCTTCTGCTGATTGCCGGACTGCTGGCCTTTCTGTGCATTCTGATCTCGAATGCACAACTGTCCCATATCCTGGCCAGGGAGTCGGGTGCGGATGACAGAGGCCTTTCGTCTGTGAACTCGCCATTCGAGACGGAAAATTCCGCCTGGAAAATAAGAAAGCGCATACAGATGCCATGGGCAGGCAGCATGGGAATCATGTTCGGAATTACGGTTCTGTTTTATGGAACGGCGCTGCTGCCCACACTCCTTTTTCATCGGCTGCACGGTCGGATCAGCATGCAAATCGTGTCATTGGCGACGGTTATACTGCCGACTGTCAGCATCGGCTTTGCTGTTTCAATGCTGAAAGGCAGGCGTGAACGGGGACGTTTTAGGAAAAAGCCTTTTGGCGGCGGGCATTTCAGGGAAAAATGGCCCGTTTTGAAAAAGCCGCTTGCCGGTATCGTGCTTGCGGCTGTTATCCTGCTCCTAAACCCGGTATCTGACTGGTTTTATTACATAGGGGCGTTTGGGTGTATGAGTACGGTTTTGTGGGGGCTCCTGGATATGATCCGGCAGCATAACAGGCTGACCACACGTAAGCTGCCACAGCTTGGCAGACGAGGAGGGGATGAGATTGAGCCGGCCTAGCGGGAGAGGCATGACAGAGGGGAGCCCGTCTTTTAGGATTGTATGGCGCGTGCTTGCGTTCTTTGGAGTCATGCTGTCTATAAGCGGATTCCCATGCTACGGACAGGAATCCGCAGGGTATGTGAATCCGGATACAGGGTATCAGGTTGTGGTGGAGGACAGGGCAGAACTTTTGGATGAGGGGCAGTGCGCAGAGCTGGCCGAAGCCATGCAGGAGATTACGGCTTTTGGAAACGCAGCATTTGTGACTGTCAGCAAAAATGATCGTTCTGCCGAAAGCTTTGCCAGGAGCTACTACAAGGACCGGTTTGGTACAGACAGCGGTACCGTTTTTGTGATTGATTTGGATCAGCGCAAGATCTGGATTCACAGCGACGGTGCTGTCTATGGGGTGATTTCCTCCGCCCATGCCAATACGGTGGCGGACAACGTGTACCGGTATGCATCGAAGGGACAGTATTATGAGTGCGCAAACGAGGCATTCCGGGAGATCCTTGCGCTTTTAAAGGGGCAGAGGATTGCCCAGCCTATGAAATATATCAGCAATGCCCTGCTGGCAATGATTCTTGCTTTGCTTGCCAACTTTGGCCTGATCCTCTGTTTTTCCGGTCTCCATAAACCGGGAAAGGACGCGGTACTGGCGAACATTCAAAGAAAATTTCAATACAGAGGACTGAAAGCGGTCTGTACACACCAGACAAGGATCTATGACCCGGTCTCTGCCGGAGGCGGATACAACAATGGAGGCAGCAGAGGAAGTGGAGGCGGGAGCAGCAAAGGAAGCGGCGGGGGCGGCGGCCACAGCTTTTAAGAGAGGCTGCGATTTTGTGCGGCGAATTGCAAGAACCCCCTTTTTTTTCACTGCAAAGTATGGTATATTTGTTAAGGTTCACTTCCAGGCCGATCCCTGTACGGATTGGCTTTAAGGTGTGTATAAAGGCAAAGATCCGGGACGCTTATCAGAAAGGTCCGGGCTTATGTCCGCCGGTTTTTCAGTGAACAGGAGCGATTGCCGTTAATGACGTTTAAGAAGAAGGAGAGAATAGACACATATGTTAGATTTAAGATTTGTGAGAGAAAATCCGGAGATTGTCAAGCAGAATATCCGCAATAAGTTTCAGGAGCAGAAGCTTTCGCTGGTGGACGAGGTACTGGTTCTTGACGAGGAGAGCAGGAGAGTGAAAAAGGAGGCGGATGACCTGCGGGCGAACCGCAACCGGATCTCGAAGCAGATCGGTGCGCTCATGGGCCAGGGAAAAAAGGAGGAGGCTGAGGCTGTCAAAAAGCAGGTAACGGAAGCCTCGGATCATCTGGCTGCTCTGGAGGAAAAGGAGCGGGAGCTGGAGGAGCGTGTTAAGAAGATTATGATGACGATCCCGAATATCATCGATCCGAGCGTTCCGATCGGAAAGGATGACTCCGAAAACGTGGAGGTTCAGAAATACGGGGAGCCCGTGGTCCCGGACTTTGAAATCCCGTACCATACCGAAATCATGGAACGGTTCCAGGGAATCGACCTGGATTCGGCGAGGAAGGTGGCAGGCAACGGCTTCTATTATTTGATGGGTGACATTGCAAGGCTTCATTCGGCCGTGATCGCCTATGCGCGTGATTTCATGATCGGCCGCGGCTTTACCTACTGTGTGCCGCCGTTCATGATCCGCAGCGACGTGGTGACCGGCGTGATGAGCTTTGCCGAGATGGACGCCATGATGTACAAGATCGAAGGTGAGGATTTATACTTGATCGGCACCAGCGAGCATTCGATGATCGGCAAATTTATTGATACGATCCTCAAGGAGGAGGAGCTGCCGAAGACGCTGACGAGCTATTCCCCGTGCTTTAGGAAGGAAAAGGGCGCGCACGGCATCGAGGAGCGCGGTGTATACAGGATTCATCAGTTTGAAAAGCAGGAGATGATCGTAGTCTGTAAGCCGGAGGAGTCCCCGATGTGGTTTGAAAAGCTCTGGCAAAATACGGTCGATCTGTTCCGCTCTCTGGACATTCCGGTGCGGACGCTTGAGTGCTGTTCGGGCGATCTGGCGGATCTGAAGGTGAAGTCAGTGGATGTGGAGGCATGGTCGCCGAGGCAGAAGAAATATTTTGAGGTCGGAAGCTGCTCGAATCTGGGAGACGCCCAGGCGAGGAGGCTGCGCATCCGTGTAAACGGTGCGGATGGCAAGAAGTATTTTGCACATACATTAAACAATACAGTTGTGGCTCCGCCGAGAATGCTGATTGCGTTTTTGGAAAACAATCTGCAGGCGGACGGGACCGTGCGGATTCCAGAGGCACTGCAGCCGTATATGGGCGGCATGACGGTAATCAAATAGCCTTTATTTCGGAAAGACAGCATGAGTACAAATTGAGAAAGTTCTGAGGGGAAGCTATGCCAGCAGTATTTGCACATGATCTATTCGGCCGTATGATTGAGAGCCGCTTATCCGGCGAGAAACGGCGGTTGATTCGCAGAAACAAGGACTGTTTTTATCTGGGACTGCAGGGGCCGGATCCTTTGTTTTTCTACCGGCCGTCTGTAAAGAACGCGATCCGTCTCACCGGCAACAGCCTGCATGCGCAGAAATCAACGGTGTTGTTTGAGGATGGGATCTCGGCCATCATAGAGGCGAGAAAGGCCGGGAATTCAAGGCAGGAAGAAGCTTTTCTTTCCTATTTGATGGGATTTGTCTGCCATTTTGCACTTGACAGCAGCCTGCATGGATTCATCAATTATCAGGACAGATTTTCCGGCTTTTCGCATACGGCCTTGGAGACGGAGCTGGACCGAACGTTACTTTTGAAGGAAGGGTATGAGCCGTTTCGGACGGTGCGTGCTTCGCATTTAAAGATCACAAGAGATACGGTTATGGCGATGTCGCGTATATTCGGCGTGCCAAAGGCGGCGGCTGTGGAGATGCTTGCGTCCATGAAGCTGTTTAACCGGCTGTTTGTAAACGCGTCCGAGGCGACGAAGCAGGCGGTCTGTTTTCTGATCCGTCCGGTGAAGGAATACCAGTTGGCACGCGGCATGTTTATGTGGAAAACATCCCCCGAGGGCTGCGGGGAGCTTGTTGCCATAATGGAGCGCATGTTTTACCAGGCGCTTCCGACCGGAGAACGTTTGGTAAATGCGCTCTGGGAAAGCGTGCAGGCCGGAGCCGCTCTGCCAAAGCGTTTTGACCAGAGATTTGGATAAGGAAGATTACAGCGTATGGAAACGAGGCCATCGGCCCGAACTGCCAAAGCGTTTTGATAAGAGGTTTGGATTAGGAAGGAAAGAGATGGCGGGAAAAATTTATGGAATCGGCGTGGGGCCCGGGGATCCGGAGCTCATGACGTTAAAAGGGCTTAAGCTTCTTAAAGCGGCAGATGTGATTGCGATTCCCGCGGCGGATAAGGAGTCCTGTACGGCCTACAGGATCGCCCGCGGTGCGGCTCCTGAGATTGAGGATAAAGAGATTTTGTGTGTGGACTTCCCGATGATAAAGGATCCGGAGGCGCTTAAAGCGAGTCATGAACGGGCTGCTTTGGCTTTGGCTGAGATACTGGATACGGGAAGGACAGTGGCCTTTTTGACACTCGGGGACCCGACCGTATATTCGACATATTTTTATGTACATAAGAAACTGTCGGCACGCGGTTACGAGGCAGAAATCGTAAACGGAACGCCGTCGTTTTGCGCGGTGGCGGCCAGGCTTTCGGCAAGTCTCGGAGAGGGGGCCGGAGCGGTTCATATTCTGCCGGGATCGTATCCCATTGAGGAGGGGCTCGCACTCACGGGGACGAAGGTGCTGATGAAATCGGGCCGGCAGCTTGGAAGTGTGAAGGCGCTGCTTATGGCACGCGGGGAGAGGGCCTTGATGGTTGAAAACTGCGGGCTGGATAAGGAACGCGTATATGTCGGTGCTGAAAATTTTCCGGAACAGGCAAGCTATTATTCGCTGATTTTGGTTGAGGATGGAAAAAACAAGGATGACTGAGAGCAGAAGAATGGAAGAAACGGCAGGACGCCTGCTGCGGCTTGGAACAAGAAGGAGCCACCTGGCCATGATTCAGGCAGAGATTGCAGCGGCCAGACTTCGGGCCATATGTCCAAAGCTTCAGACAGAGCTTGTCCCGATTGTAACATCCGGGGATAAGCTGCTTCATAAACCGCTTGTGGAGTTTGGAGGCAAGGGTGTCTTTGTCACGGAATTTGAGGAGGCGCTGCTTGGAGGTGCGATTGACGCTGCCGTTCACAGCGCGAAAGATCTGCCGATGGAGCTGCGTGCGGGGCTTACGCTGGCAGCCGTCCTGGAACGCGGTCCGGTACAGGATGTACTTGTGACCGTAAAAGGCAGACAAATCACACGGACGCCGATGCTCGTAGGAACCGGGAGCCCCAGACGTCAGGTGCAGATAAAGCGCCTGCGTCCTGTCGTGTGCAGGCAGCTTCGCGGCAATGTGGATACAAGACTGGAAAAGCTTTATGCGGGTGAATTTGACGCGCTCATTCTGGCAGCGGCCGGCCTGGAACGGCTGGGGCTTGCCGCGGATGAGCGGTTTGTTTTTGAAGCCCTGCCGGAGGCGGAGTTTCTCCCGGCCGGCGGCCAGGGTGTGATTGCTTTGGAAGCACGGGAGGACTCAAGGTTCGCGTCCTTGTTTGCACGGGCAAACCATGAGCCCACTGCGCTTTTCCTGCGGTCGGAGAGGGAGGTTTTGCGGCTTCTCGGGGCAGGCTGCGAGGAACCTGTCGGTGTGCATGCAAGGCTGGAGGGGGAAAAACTCGTGATCCGGCTGATGCAGGGGACCGAAAAAGGCGTGTATTATCAGGAGACGCGCGGAGAGCAGGAACAATATTTAGAGCTGGCCAAAGGGCTGGCCCGAAAGGCCCGGAGTGTCCGAGGCAGGCCGGAGTAGGGAGAGGCCGGGCGAAGCGGAGCACAGCAGGGTAGGGAGAAGCCGGACAGAGCGGAGCAAAGAGCAGTGAGGTAAGGAGAGGCCGGGCGGAGCTGGGGTATAACGGGATAAGGAGAGCCCGGCTGGAAAGGTTAAAACCGCAGCCGAGTGAGGCATGTCCGGGCAGGCAGATTTTGAATGTGCGGCGGAGTGGGATGCGATGGAAAAGAAATTCGGGATAGTATATCTTGTAGGGGCCGGGCCGGGCGATCCGGAGCTTGTGACCGTGAAGGGGGCGGGGATTTTGGGCGCGGCCGAGGTTTTGGTCTATGACAGGCTTGTGTCAGAGGAGCTTTTAAAGCTTGTGCCGGATGCCTGTGAGCGGATTTACGTGGGGAAGAAGCCGGGATTCCATGCGAAGACGCAGGATGAGATCAACCGGATCCTTGTGGAAAAAGCCAAAGAAGGGAAGATTGTGGTGCGCTTAAAGGGCGGTGACCCGTTTGTATTCGGCCGCGGCGGCGAGGAGGCGCTGGAGCTTGCCCGCCACAACATTCCCTGTAAGATCGTACCCGGCGTGACCTCGGCCATTGCGGCCCCGGCCCATGCGGGAATCCCCGTGACACACCGGGGACTTTCACAAAGCTTCCATGTGATCACAGGTCATACGGCGGACGGCAAGTCCATGGATGATGCTGCATTTGCCTGCTATGCCAGGCTTTCCGGGACACTCGTGTTTCTCATGGGGCTTTCCAATCTGGAGCGCATCACGGAGCGGCTGCTTTCAAACGGAAAGGCGCCGGATACCCCGGCGGCTGTTGTGAGTAACGGCACGCTTGCCAAAGAGCAATCCGTGCGGGCCCCACTTGATGCGATCTGTGCCAAGACACGCGAGGCGGGGCTAAAGCCGCCGGGGATTTTGCTTGTCGGTGGGACGGCTGCGCTGCATCTGAACGAAAAGAGAGACCTGCCGCTCGCGGGCGTTACGGTCGGAGTTACCGGGACGGATTCCATATATGAGCGGCTTTCGGTTCGGCTGTCTGCACTGGGAGCCGAGGTAATGCGTGCGGGCCGTTCAAGAGTTGAAAGAGAAAACGAGGAGGGGCTTTTGGCGGCGCTTCGGGGACTGGCAATGTACGACTGGGTCGTTTTTACCAGCAGGAATGCGGTGCGGATTTTCTTTGAAACGATGCGGGAGAATCGGGTGGATGCCCGCATACTGGGCCGGCTTCTCTTTGCGGCTGTCGGGAGCGGGACCGGGGAGCTTTTGGAAGAATTCGGCATCTATGCGGATTATATCCCAAAAGCATATACGACAGAGGCGCTTGCAGCCGGCTTGTCCGGTGCAGTCCGGCCGGGGAGCCGGCTGCTGCTTGCGCGGGCGCGCCGGGGCTCCGAAGCATTGCCAAACATTCTTTCGGCTGCGGGGATTTTGTGTACCGAGCTTCCGATCTATGACGTCGTGACAGAAAAGGTGGACTGTGCCGGGCTGGAACGTCTTTCCTATCTGACGTTTGCGAGCAGTTCGGGCGTCCATGGCTTTTTTGCCGGACAGGCGGAGGAAAAACGCCGCCTGCTGGCACGCGTCCGTCCGGTGTGCATCGGTGAGGTGACGGCAAAGGCTTTGGAATCTTACGGCATCACGGGAGCGCTTGTGGCAAGGGAGTATACGGCCGCCGGGATAGCGGAAATGATCGGAGAAGACTATGGAGCGGTTTGTCTGTAAAGACGGAAGGCGGCTGCGCTGCGGGTATACGACAGGAACCTGCGCGGCGCTGGCAGCTAAGGCGGCCGCAGGGTATCTCCTGCGCGGCGTCTGGGAAAAGGAGCCTGGAATCATGACGCCGGGCGGTGTCTATGTACAGGCCGGAATTGAAGAAATGCGCGCCGGCCCACAAGGGGCAGGCAAAAGCATGGATGACTGTACCAGGAGGGCTGTGCCGGGCGTCTGGTTTGCGGAGTGCGCAGTGCGCAAGGATGCAGGGGATGATTCTGATGTGACAGACGGCCTTTTGATTTTTGCGCGGGCAGAATTTGCAAAAGGGGCATGCGGCTGCGGCGCCGCAGCCGGGGAACGCGGGCCGCGGGTTTTCATTGAGGGCGGGAAAGGCGTCGGCCGGGTGACAAAGGCAGGGCTTGACCAGCCATTAGGAGCCGCGGCCATCAATTCGGGACCGCGCCGGATGATTGAAAAAGCAGTACAGGAAGTCCTTTTATCTTGCGGGGAAGCGCGCGCGGTGCAGATTACAATTTTCGTCCCGGCGGGCGAGCGTGCGGCAGAAAGTACCTTTAACCCTGTTTTGGGGATCCGAGGCGGGATCTCGATTCTGGGGACGAGCGGGATTGTGGAGCCGATGAGCGACGAGGCGATGATCGGGACAATCCGCGTACAGCTTGAGGTACTTCAGGCCGGGGGCCGGCAGTATGCGGCGGCAGTTGTGGGAAAGCTGGGAGCAGGATTCTTGCGGCGATATTTGGAACGGCAGGGCCTGGCGCCTTCTGCGGCCGGCAGAATGTGCGAGGAAGCAGTCATATGCAGCAATTTTATCGGCAGTACGATTGACCTGGCCGGGGAACTTGGATATTCGGGGCTTTTGTTTGCAGGACACATCGGAAAACTGGTGAAGCTCGGAAATGGAATCATGCATACGCATTCCCGTGAGGGGGACGGCCGCATGGATACACTCCTGTCCTGTGCACTTGATGCGGGGGCAAAGCTCTCATTATTAAAGAAAATCCGGGCGGCAAACACGACAAATGAGGCGGTGGAGCTTCTGAAAGAGACCGGGCTTTTGGAGAAGGCGATGGAGCGGCTGCTTGACCGGATCGACGAATATCTGCAGCGGCGTGCCGTGCAGGGACTTGAGATGGGCGTTATCCTGTTCGGACAGGACGGAGAGGTTTTGGCGGAGAATCGAAAAGCTGGCCGGGTGCTTAAACAGTTGGAAAATCCGTCAAACAAGGGCTGAAGGTGTCTGGCAGGCGAGGCGGTTTGCTGGGTGGGCCGTGCGGTACGCCTCATCTTACCGCCTTATCGGCCGTCAAAATTCGGCACTTGGGCTCCGAGCGAGTTTGGCACCGCAGGAGAGTGAGACTGCATGGGGCGGGCAGCCGTCTCCCGTGCGGCTCTGCCAAGCGCTGCAGGAGGACTTACGGGATTGGAGGAGAAAAAGATGGACATAAAAATGAGATGCTACAGAAAGGAGGACCTTTCTGCGGCAGTTGAGATATGGAATCAGGTCGTGGAGGAGGGAGTGGCCTTCCCACAGACAGAAAAGCTGACAGAAGCAGACGGCCAGGTGTTTTTTGCACAGCAGTCCTACACGGGGATTGCGTATGATGCAGCAGATGGCCGCGTGATGGGGCTTTATATCCTGCATCCCAATAACGTGGGGCGCTGCGGGCATATCTGCAATACAAGCTATGCGGTCCATGAGACGCTGCGCGGACAGCGGGTCGGCGAGGCGCTTGTGCGTGATTCTCTGCGGATGGGGAAGGAACTGGGATTCAGAATCCTGCAGTTTAATGCAGTGGTGCGAAGCAATGTGTATGCACTGCGGCTTTACAAAAAACTCGGTTTTGTGCAGCTTGGGATTATCCCGTCCGGGTTTCTTATGAAGGATGGGCATTATGAGGACATTATCCCGCATTATCACGAGTTGTGACTTTTATAAAGAAAAGGCGGTGGGAATATGCTGAGGGCACGGATTTTAATTGACAATATCACGAAAAACGAGTGGCTGGCAGAATGGGGCCTGGCGGTGTATCTGGAATACAACGGACATAAGATACTCCTGGATACGGGCACGACGGGAAGATTCCTGGAAAATGCAGATGCAATGGGAATCGATATCGGGGCAGTGGAATTCGGCGTGCTCTCTCATGCACATTACGATCATGCGGACGGTCTGGCAGCATTTTTTTCGCGCAACAGGCAGGCAAAGTTTTATCTTAGGAAGGGCACGGCAGAAAACTGTTACAGGAAGGAAAGCTGGCTGCGAAAGAAATACATCGGAATCCACAAGGGGTATCTTGAGCGTTTTGCGGACCGGCTTGTCTATGTGGAGGGAGACTTTACGGTTATTCCCGGTGTGACGCTCCTGCCGCACAAGACACCGGGCCTTAAGAAGGCCGGCCGCGCGGCCGGGATGTATATAAGGGAAAACGGCCGGTGGCAGCCGGATGCATTTGCGCACGAGCAGAGCCTGGTTTTCGATACGGAGAAGGGACTGGTGATTTTTAACAGCTGCTCGCACGGCGGCGCGGATCATATCATTACGGAAGTCATGCAGACCTGGCCGGAAAAGAAGATTTTTGCGCTGATTGGGGGCTTCCACCTATTCCGGTCTTCGGATGAGGAGGTGCGGGCGCTTGCAGAGCGGATCGGCGAGACAGGAATCGAGAGAATTTACACGGGACACTGCACCGGAGAGAGGGCGCTAAAGCTTTTAACAGAGGCTTTAGGCGGGCGTGTCTCGCAGCTTTATACGGGTCTTGAAATGGAATTGTAAGCGCAGAACGTACACAGGGACTTATCTGAACGGCTGAGGGCAGACAGCACAGCCTATGTATGGGGTGTGCCTTCATCCGGTATGCCGTGCGGGTATGGCTTTAAGAAACCGGATTGTCACAGGATGGAGTGTGAGATGGTAAATTTTGTCGGCGCCGGATGCGGCGCAAAGGATCTGATTACGGTACGGGGACAGAGGCTTTTGCAGCAGGCCGATGTGGTGATTTATGCCGGGTCTCTGGTAAACCCGGCGCTTCTTGAGGAGACGCGGGAGGGCTGTGAGACGTATGACAGCGCAAAAATGACACTTGACGAGGTGCTTGCGGTCATGGAGCGGGCGGAGGAAAGAGGGCTTATGACGGTGCGGCTGCACACGGGCGACCCGTCCGTTTACGGCGCTATCCGCGAGCAGATGGACCGCCTTTCGGAACGTGGGATTCCGTATGAGGTATGCCCGGGAGTCAGTTCGTTTTGCGGGGCTGCCGCGAGCCTTAGAGCGGAGCTTACTCTCCCGGAAGTATCCCAGACGGTGATTCTCACACGGCTGGCCGGCCGGACGCGGACGCCAAAGAAAGAGAGCTTTAGGGCGCTTGCGGCTCATCATGCGACGATGGCCGTTTTTTTGAGCGCCGGCATGTTAAAGGAGCTGGAACAGGAGCTTAAGGCGGCCGGTTACGAGCCGGAGACACCGGCAGCGATCGTTTATAAGGCTACATGGCCGGATGAAAAAACGATCCGCTGTACGGTTTCGACGCTATGGGCCGCGGCAGAGAGGGAGGGGATCACGAAGACAGCTATCATCCTCATCGGAGATGTCCTGGGCAGCCGCAAACAGAACGGCTATGCCGATTCAAGGCTGTATGCGGCGGATTTTACGACGGGATTTCGGAAGGGGAGAGACAAGGCATGACAAAGAAAGGGAGTCTGTTTGTGGTCGGTATCGGCCCGGGAGAATATGAGGCGATGACGCTTAAGGCCGTGCGTACGCTCGAGAGCTGTGAGGTGATCGTGGGCTATACGGTCTACGTGGAACTGATCGAGAGGCATTTTCCGGGCCGGCGTTTTTGCACGACGCCGATGCGCCAGGAGACAATGCGCTGTCGTCTGGCGTTTGAGGAGGCCGGCTTGGGGCAGCGTGTGGCCGTCATCTGCAGCGGCGACGCGGGTGTGTACGGCATGGCGGGCCTGGTGCTGGAGCTTTCACGGGAATATCCAAATGTGAACGTGGAAATCGTACCCGGCGTGACGGCGGCGATGTCCGGAGCCGCTTTGCTCGGCGCGCCGCTTATGCATGATTTTGCCGTGATCAGCTTAAGTGACCTTCTGACGCCCTGGGAGAAGATCGAAAAGCGGCTCCGGTCTGCGGCAGATGCGGATTTTGTGATCTGCCTTTATAATCCGGCGAGCAGAAAACGGGCGGATTATCTTGCAAAGGCGTGTGAGATCCTTTTGGAGTATAAAAGCCCGGATACGGTCTGCGGTGTTGTAAAGTGCGTCGGGCGTGAGGGGGAGGAACGCCGGATCATGCGGCTTGGCAGGCTGGGTGCATATGAGGCAGATATGTTTACGACGGTATTTATCGGCAGCAGCCAGACGGCAAAAATCCAGGAAAGTGAAGGAAACGGGAACGGCTGGCCTTGGATGGTTACACCGCGGGGGTATCAGATATGAATGGAAAAAAAAAGGCAGCATTGTTTGCGGGGACGACCGAGGGGCGTCTTATGGCCGGCCGTCTTGCGGCGCTTGGCATTCCGGCTGACGTATATGTGGCGACGGAATACGGAAAGGAGGGCCTGGCCGTTTCAGAAACACTTACGGTGTTCTGCGGAAGGCTTGCTGTGCGCCAGATGGCAGAGCGGTTTAGGGAGCAGGGCTATGTGCTGGTAATTGATGCGACGCATCCGTATGCACGTGAGGCGAGCCAAAATATCCGCGCAGCCGCCAGGGAAACAGGCATAGAGCTGTGGAGAGTGCTGCGGGAGAGGACAGAGGATCAGACAGGGGATGTGGAGACAGAGAGCGTTGACGAGGCGGTCTCTTTTTTAAAACATACCGAAGGGCCTATCCTGGCGGTGACCGGCAGCAGGGAGCTTGCAAAATATAAGGCACTGCCGGACTGGAAAGACCGGGTCTACGCGAGAGTGCTTCCGCTCACAGACGTAATAGCGGAATGTACGGCACTGGGCTTTACCGGGAAGCATCTGATTGCGATGCAGGGTCCGTTTTCACGGGAACTAAACGCCGCAATGTTAGCCGGCATCGGCGCCAAATGGCTTGTGACAAAGGAGTCCGGGAAGCCAGGGGGATTTGAAGAAAAGCGGGCAGCCGCAAGGGACGCGAAAGCCAAGCTGCTTGTCATCCGGCGGCCAGAGGAGGAAGGGCTTTTCCTCTCCGAGGCGATGGAGCGGCTGGCAGAGCGGTTTGAATGCAGGACTGCGGCGGGGCAAAGAACCATGCCTGGGCCGCCGGCAGCGTCCTCAAAGGGACTTCTGGCAGAGCCGACGTCTGCACCTGCAAGAGAATCGATACCGGAGACGGGCTGTACGTTTGAAGGGGGAACCGGGCCTGAGCCGGTATCTGCATCTGCGCCTTTCTGCCGGCATGTCTGGCTGATCGGCATGGGGCCGGGGGATCTCTCGCTTCTTACCGGGGCCGCCAGAAAGGCCCTGCAGGACTGTCAGCTGATCGTGGGTGCAGCGCGGGTTGCAGAACAGGCTGCCGGGTTTGGAAAGCCGCTTTTTAAGGAATACCGTCCAAAACAGATATTTTCTTATCTATGTGCACATCCGGAATATACAAGGATTGCAGCGGTGTTTTCCGGGGATACGGGCTTTTACAGCGGTGCGCGAAAGCTTTATGAAACACTTTGCGGCCGGACAGAGTTTCAGATAAAAATCCTTCCCGGAATTTCGTCCATGCATTACTTTTTTTCACGCCTAGGGAGAAGCTGGGAGAGGGTGAAGCCTTTAAGCCTGCATGGGCAAAAGGCAGATTTTGTGAGCGCGTTGAAGGAACAGGGAGAAGTATTTTTGCTGGGAGGCGGCCGGGATGTCCTTTGCCTTGTCTGCCGGGAGCTTTTGTCTGCCGGCTTGGGTGATGTGCGGATTACGGTCGGGGAGGAGCTTTCACTGCCGGGAGAGCGGATCTATACGGGGACGCCAGAAAGTCTGAAGGAGCAGGAGGTGAATCCGCTTACGGTGCTTTTTTTAGAGCGCTGTGTGCAGAGGGAGGCGGCCGGGGTGTCTGAAAGGCCAGAGAACCTTCCCCTGACGCACGGCCTTGCGGATACGGCATTTCTCCGTGGCGATGTTCCGATGACGAAAATGGAGGTTCGGACGATTTCTGTTGCAAAGCTTATGCTTACATCAAAAGCCGTGGTGTATGATGTGGGTGCAGGAACCGGTTCGGTGGCAGTAGAATGTGCAAGGCTGTCAAAAAATGTGACGGTATATGCCGTTGAACAGAATAAACCGGCATTGGAACTATTAGAAAAAAATCGTGACAAATTTAAACTCACTAATTTGAATATTGTTTCCGGACGCGCGCCGGGGGCGCTTGAGAATCTTCCTCCCGCAAGTCATGTGTTTATTGGCGGAAGCGGCGGGGCGCTTGGAGAGATTCTTAAAGCCGTGTTTACAAAGAATCCGCATGCCCGCATTGTGATGAATCTTATTATGCCGGAGACGCTTACGGCGCTTTTCGGGACGCTTGCCGCTCTTAAGGTGCAGGAGCTGGAGATTGTCCAAGTGACTGTTGCACGCTCTAAGAAGGTCGGTCCCGGCCACTTGATGATGGGGCAGAACCCAGTGTGGATCGTGTCGTTTACAGGCGGGTGCGAGCCATAGCTTCGAGGATTTTTTGAAAAAAGGATGTATCGCTGCTTCCGGTTAGAAAAGAGCCTGTATTGGAGGGGAAGGAAAAAAATTGCCCTGATTTTGATTGCTGCTTTGTTCCTTACAGGCTGGACCGCGGCCGCCTTTCAGGTAAAGGCCTGCCGATTTCCGCAGGTACCGAAGCCTGTAAACGCTGCGGTTACTGATTTGTCAGAAAAACGTATTCAGGCAGGAAAAGATTTTGTTTCACGAGAGTTTGCTACGGGGAGAACAAATTATCGCAATAAGGAACTGCTTGTTGATGAAACATTTACAAGTAATTTACCCCTAGTCATCATCAGTACCGGAGAACAAAGGCCCGGGAGAGGCGTTGTATGGGACAGCGAAAATCACTACTACGTTCCTATAGAGGAAGCCCCCTATGCCTACGGAGTATAGAAGATTTTTGCGTGAAGCCCAGAGATAAGGGTTGAAAAGGAAGAAGAATTTAGTATAATTTTTAGGGAGCGAAGAAAAAAGAGGACGGCAGGCAGTACGGCCGTTCCTCCTCGATATTAAAACCGACAGGGGCGGCTTATGAAAGAAAAACATAACAAAAAAGGAAGACGGCTGCGCTTAATCCCCCTGCTATTGGGGGCCTATGGGCTGTTTCTTGGCTTGGGCCTGACTGTCATAGGACTTACGGGGATTGAGGAGGGGATTGGAATGGCACGTCTCCTGCTTGGTCTTGGTATGGCCTTCTTCGGCTTGTATGGGATATGGGATGGGGTACGTGATTTGGCCAAGCCGGATAAAAAACCGGGAAATCTTTTGGCCACTCCATTTATTCTGATAGATTTAGCTGGGAATCAGAGTTCCAATGTCACCTTTGGACGATTGCAGGAGCAGCTAAAAGGCCTTATGGAAAAAGGAGAAGGCGTAAATTTCGAGATTCGGCTGTTGTCACCAATCTCTATACAGGAACGGGGGATGTTAAAAAGGGTTCTGTGCACGTATCAGGACGCCATACTATTGACGGCATTTTTCATAGGAGATGAGGGCGGATACTGGATATACCGGGAAAGTACGGGGCCGGATATGGCAGAAGAATGGTTCAGGCAATTTTTGTCCGGCCGCATGGATTTCTGCGGCTGGGAAAAAACGGAGCCGGATGCTGACGGGGAAAGGGCAGATGCTAACCCGAAAGACGTGCAGGCATTTGGACAGGAATCTTTGAACCGGACAGGAAGAACCGTGGTATTTTGGCACCAGCTTCTGGTTATTTTTGGAGAAAGCTGGCATGATGAACACAAATTTTTTTCTGACAGAGATTTGGAGTTGGCCATAGAAGGGGTGCATGCCGGAAAATACCAGAAGGCAGTATTGGAGTGGGGGGCTCAGGCAGTTGATATATTCCCCGGCTTGGAGGCCGAACTGACGGTTATCTGGCGGACGAATATTACAGGGAAGGGGACTTCACGTTTTTTTGCGAAAAAAGGAACCGTAACCCAGGTGAAATTCTGGCTGGTACATTACTTGAACGAAGGTTCGTTTGAGGAAACGAGTGGTTGGGCCGACATAACTGCCCAAGTGGAAAAAGAGTGGAGGAAACATGGGAAAGTACTTTAGTGATGTGGTGGATAAGGCGATTGAGGATCTCTATTACTGTTATGACAGCAAAAGGGCGAATGCGGCGGCGGACGCATTGTTTCTTGCAGCAAAAGAAGGGGACGGGGATGCCTACTATTTTCTTTCCCGCTGCTTTTCGGGAGTCTGCTATAGCTGGGACTACCATCCGTTTGAAGAAAATGAAGCCGCTGCTTATGCCATGCTCCATCAGGGAATCTCTCTGGGAAGCGCCGCAGCGGTTCTGGGAGCGCTCCGGATGGATATGCTGACCCCGGAGCTTCAGGAGATCATGCCCTTCGGAAGTATCAAAGAGGCATGGGATGTTATTTATGAGAAAGCAAAAAACGGCTGCCTGTTTTGTCAGTATATGATCGGGAACACGTATTATTTTCTGGATATAATCGAGATCGAAGACCGGAAAGAAGGAGAGTTTGCGAGCAGGGAGGCATGGGATAACTGGCGGCGGGAGCAGATGGAGCAGAGCATTCCATGGTTCAAGAAGTCTTTTTTGGGCGGCATGGGTCTGGCAGGCCGGAACTACCGCAATTATTATGGCAGTGGAAGGGGGGATCTGATCCCTCCTGTTTATGAGAAAAAAATGGAGGTCATTCGGCAGGGCGCAGAGCTTGCGTATCCGGATTGGATGTATAACTATGCGTTTGAACTTTATTATAAGCTGGATAGGGCAGAAGAAGCCCTTCCTTGGGCGCTCCGTGCGGCGCAGGCAGGCCATCTTTTCGGCTGGCATATCGTAGGAGATATTTACTGGGATGGCAAGGCTGTGGAGCGCAACTTGGCCTATGCGCTGGAGTGCTTCGAGAAAACGGCCGGTTATGGAAATGACCCTTATGGCTGCCGAAAAGCCGGGGAGATGTACTTTCGGGGCCTTGGTACAGAGAAAGACTATGCCCGTGCCGTGCAGTATCTGGAGCAGAAGGATGAGGAGGCTGACGATATGCTGGGAATCTGCTGCCTTTTGGGATATGGCTGTGAACAGAATCCCGCACGGGGCAAGGCACTGCTGGAGAGGAGCCGCAGCACAATATATAAAAACTATGGCCTTGGAATGATGTATGCGGAGGGAATCGGTGTGAAAGAGAATATAGAAAAGGGCGTGGAATATCTGAAAGCGGCGGGGAACTATGAACCGGCAAAGGAGGCTCTAAAACAGTATAAGAAAAGCCTGTTCGGCGTCTGGCGGCGGAAGTGAGAAACGGAAAAGGAGGAATCAGACGGGGATGTTTGGTAGAAGAAAGGAAGAAAAGCCGGCAGAAAAGCAGCCGGAGATAAAAGAATATATCAGAGGAGCCGGGGGGAGTATTGTCAGCAAATCCATTTTAAACGGTACATCGCGATTAAAATGGCTGTTTCGTCAGGAGAGCGAACACGGAAACGGCTGGGTGGCTTTTGGTGACACAGACACGCAGGAATATGTAGATGACGCGAAAAACATGACAATCGTAGATTTTAATACGTTAGCCAATATTGAACCAACGGTTTTGAATGTGTTTTATATGCCAATCGGCAGTGACCTGGAGTTTCGCTGCGATAAAACCGGGAAATATTTTGTCGATACAAGAACCGGGAAAGAGATCCGGGAACCTGTGAAGCATCCGGCACAGATTGCCTTTGAAAAAAATCTGAAATTTTTAAACCAGGAAACATATCCGGCAGAGTTTTTTGAGATGCTGTTTATAAAAAATCGTAAGACGCAAGCCATCCAGGCGGGAGAAGCGGATTTTCCCACCGGAGAGGTGGTACTGGCGGACCCTATCGCTTATCTGGGGGGCAGATATGAGACGATTCTGGACAGAAAGATTCCGGTTGGAAGGTATCCGGTGGAACTGTCTGTCTGCCGTTCTCGGATTGTTGGTTTGCGGATTGCTGCCGCAAGGCTTTTGCTTGGCAGCGGGACGGCCATTCGCTATGAGATCGCCATGCCAAAAGGGAAGAAAAGAGAAGATTTGGGAAAACCGGGTGTCTGGACATTTTTCGGTGTAGATACAGGGCTTGCCTGCTTTACGGATATGCAGATTTCGGAGGAATACAGGAGATATTTTGAAAGTTGGGAGGAGCAAAATCCAGGAAAGAACAAATATATAGATTATTTTGCGGCTCTTTTTCAGAAAAGCTATGAAGCTGATCCGGAGTTTCAGAACCAGGCTGGAAATTTTCTTGAGTGGCGGCTGCCCGAGAGCGGGAAAAAGCTGGTTTTGTTTTCCAGCGGTATGGGGGATGGTGTATACAGCGGATATTGGGGAATAGACGCGGAGGGGGAGATCACCTGTTTGACGGTACCCTTTATAAACCCAAAGTATTTTTGATCAGGAAAGCAGAGAACGGGAGCTAAAAAGTATCATTCCGTATGCTTTGTACAGAGCAAAAGGATATATTTCGGAAAACCTGACAAAGAAAGCAATCGGATTTTCGGAAGACGATCTGGAGCTTTTGCGGGAGGCTATTATCAATATAAGTGAGATCATAGATGGAACCAAAGACGGCTTGAGATTCTGTTATCTGGGAAATGAGGGGAAAGCAAACGCTGAGCAGGCTGGCATCAGTAGAGGTATGGATGTACAGAACCCGTTGATTCTTTGATAGAGTTAGAACTGGATGCATCAGGCTGGAACGGGAAAAGTAGACAGAAGGATCATGCATGATGAAAGTGTGGGTTTTAAGTGGACATGCATTTCCTGGGAGATTCGCACCGGAAAAGAGGAAAGATTTTTATATAGATTTATCGACAGGGATTACTATAGAATAAAGGATTGTACCCTTGTCCACTGAGGGTACGATTTTTACAAACAAAATAATAAGGGTAGTGTTATTTTTTGTTTGAAATTGCAGTCACCGTCTTTGTAGGTGGTGTGGATTGAAATTTGAGGTTCACAAAGAGATTGCCGTCGCCAAAGATAGTCACCGCTTTTGGGGAGTGCAGCCAACCTGAAAAAGAAATGGACGCTTCGGTAAAGCTGTGATAAAATGAACAAGAAAGTGTCGGCCATGTGCAATCTGGATAAAGGAATAGCTGAGGGAATGACTAAAGGAAAGACCAGCCGCATGACAACCGCTATATCTTGTTCCGTATCAAGAGCCTTGTGAAAAACATGGGAGTACCGGTTGATTGAGCCATGTTCATGCCGGAAGTTTTGGAGGCAGAGCAGTAAAAGGCACAAGGATTTGTTGGAAAAGAAACAGTTTCCAAAACGCCACGGATTTTTTCGCTCCCTGGCGTTTTCACTATTTGTTCGAACCTGCCGGAAAGGAGGCGGTCAAAATGAGCCAGGCAAGTTTTCCGAGGTTTATGCTGGCGGCTGAGAGGAGCGGGCAGGGAAAGACGTTGCTTACCTGTGCGCTGCTTGCGATGTTTCAGAGTGAAGGAATTTTTGCTCAGGCGTTTAAATGCGGGCCGGATTATATTGATCCGATGTATCACCGCGCAGTCTTGGGACGGCCGTCTTACAATTTGGATGGATTTTTTTCCGATGAAAATGCATTGCATTTTTTGATGGGAAGGCATGACAAAGGGGCGAATGGAAGGCGCCGAGTCGGCGTCGTCGAAGGTGTCATGGGGTATTATGACGGACTCGGCGGGCTGTCGGATCGCGCAAGCTCCTATGAGACGGCCCGGTGTCTGGGGATACCGACGATCCTTATCCTGGATGCCTCGGGACGCAGCCTGTCAGTTTTGGCCGCTTTGAAAGGATTTTTGGAGTATCGTCCGGACAGCATGGTGCGGGGCGTGATTTTTAATCGTCTCTCCCCGGTATTGTTTCCGGGGCTTAGGGAACGCGTGGAAACAGAGTTCGGGATTAAGGCTGTCGGCTTTGTGCCAAAGCTTTCTGACTTTGCGCTGGAGAGCCGTCATCTCGGGCTCGTCCTGCCGGGGGAGATACCGGAATTTCAAAAAAAGATCAACCGTCTGGCGAAAACGCTACGGCCGGGGATTGACTTGGAGGGGTTACTCTCGATTGCAGAGGAGGCGGGGCCGCTTTCATGGGAATCCCGGTCGGTCGTTCGGGTAGGGAAAGAGCCGGCGATCGCGGTTGCAAGGGATGAGGCATTTTGCTTCTATTATGAAGATAATCTGGAGACGCTGGAACGCATGGGAGCCCGCCTCTTGTTTTTTTCGCCGCTTCGGGATCAGGAGCTTCCCGGGGAGTGCAGCGGTCTGTATCTGGGCGGCGGCTATCCGGAGTTATATGCGCGGGCGCTTTCCGAAAATATAAGCATGCAAAAGAGCATCCGGCATGCGATTCGTTCGGGTCTTCCGTGTTTGGCGGAGTGCGGCGGCTATCTGTATCTGAAAGAGGCGCTTTGGGACGAACAGGGACGGCGCTTTCCGATGGCAGGCGTGCTGGCGGGAGAGGGAAAAAACAGCGGCCGTCTTGGGCGGTTTGGCTACGGGATCATGACGGCAAATAAAAGCGGCCTTTTAGGGGAGGCCGGGACGGCGTTTGCGGCACATGAATTCCATTATTGGGACTGTGCAGAAAACGGAGATGCGTTTTGCTTTAAAAAGCCGCTGGGCGGCCGAAGCTGGGACTGCGGATATATGACCGCAAGCCTGTATGCAGGATTTCCGCATCTGTATTTTTATGGGTATGAGCCATACAATTTTTTGCGCAGGGCAGCGGAATGGAGGAATCGGACATGATAGAACAGCTTTTGGAACTTTTGGATACGATCTGCCCGGCAGACCGGGCTGCGATGGAGGACGCGAGAACGCGCTGGAATGCGTTGGCAAAGCCGATCGGAAGCCTTGGTTTTCTTGAGGAGGCGGTTGTAAAGGCAGCCGGGATCGCCGGCGATGCACGGCATGTAAAGCTATGCCGCCCGGCGCTCGTGGTCATGTGTGCGGATCACGGTGTCGTCTGTGAGGGAGTGAGCCAGACGGGGCAGGAGGTGACGCGGATTGTAGCGGAGAATTTTACGCAAAACCGGACTTCTACGTCAATCCTGTGCCGCAGATCGGGGACCGATATATTTCCGGTAGACATCGGTATGCTGGGGCCGGCTTTTCCAGCCAAGAGGCCGCAGCCGTTTGTCATGTTAAACCGCAAGGTGGCAGAGGGCAGCAAAAATATTGTCCGGGAGGCGGCCATGAGTATGGAGGAGTGCTTAAAGGCGCTGCTTGCCGGCTTGTTCCTGGTTCGGGATTTAAAGGAGCGCGGTTACGGAATCCTTGCGGTCGGGGAGATGGGAATCGGCAATACGACGCCCAGCAGTGCGGTCGGCTCCGTTCTCACAGGGCTTTCGCCGGTGGAGGTGACGGGAAAAGGAGCCGGGCTTTCAAAGGAGGCGTTTGAGAAAAAAAAGGTAGCTGTAGCGGCGGCTGTGGGCCGGTTTTATGAGGCATATCCGGAGTATGCTTCGTATGCATGGCTGGCAGAGCCGGCGGAAAAGTCGGAGTATGCCAAGCGGGTCCTTCATGTGGCTACCCTGCTGTCGGAGCTTGGAGGCTTCGATTTAGCCGGCATGGCCGGAGTGTTTTTGGGTGGGGCCGTTTACCGGCTTCCGGTGGTGATGGACGGCTTTATTTCGTCAACGGCGGCGTTTTGTGCCGTATGCATGAATCCATTGGTCCGGGATTTCCTGCTTCCGTCACATGTTTCTTCAGAAGCAGCGAGCCAGGCAGTGCTGGATGCACTGGGCATGACAGCGCCGCTGCGGCTTGGCATGCATTTAGGTGAGGGCAGCGGGGCGGCGGCGCTCCTTCCACTCCTATTGATGGGTGTAGATGTATATGAGCAGATGAGTACATTCCAGGAAATCGCAGTGGAACCCTATCTGGATTATGAGGCTGTGGGAGGCATGGCATGAAGGCGCTCATAATCGCATTCTCCATGTATTCCAGACTGCCTATGCCTGTTTTCCTATGGGATGAGGAGGACAGGAAGCGTGCCATGTGGTTTTTTCCGCTCGTAGGAGCAGTCGTGGGAGCGGCTTTTCTAGTGTCCTTTCTGCTCTTTGCAGGAGAACGGATGGCGGGGGGATTTGGCGGGGCGGTTTTAACGGCCGTTCCGCTTTGGGTGTCCGGAGGAATCCACATGGATGGCTTGCTTGACACCTTTGACGCTCGGGCTTCAAACGGGGATCGGGGAAGAAAACTGGAAATTTTAAAGGATTCCCATGTAGGTGCGTTTGCGGTTATGGGCGGCGGCATTTATATGATCCTGTATTACGGCGCCTGTACGAGGCTTTTGCTTCGCGGAGCGCTTGTGACGGCGGCCGGCTTTGTCCTGTCCCGGGCGATTTGCGGCCTTCTGGTGGCGTCGCTTCCGGGAGCACGGGAAAAGGGCATGCTGGCGGATTTTGTTAAAGGAAGTGATACACAAGAAACGATGTGGGTCATGACCGTGTATATTGCGGCGGCGGCTTTTTTGATGTTTGTGTGCTCTCCTCTGCGGGCTGTTTTTGCGCTTGCCGCATCTTTGTCGGCAGGATATTATTGCCGGCGTGTCATGCTTAAGGAGTTCGGCGGAATCACAGGCGATCTGGCCGGGTATTTCACGCAGGTCTGTGAGTTGGGGATTGTATTGTCGCAGGCAGTGTATGAGTGCCTGATTCCGCAGATATAAAGGAGAAGAACGAATCGTCTATTCCGGGAGAAAGATGCAGGAATACGGAGGAAATGATATGCGGATCTTACTTTTCAGGCACGGGGAGACGGCAGGGAACCTAAAACAGCGGTATGTGGGAAAAAGAACGAACGAGCCCCTGACGGATGCGGCACGCGGGGCGCTTTTCGCGGCGGCAGAAAAGCGGCGAAGGCTGTATGAAAAGGAAGCGGGGGCCTGGCCGAAGCGGGAGGGACGGTCAGAATCGTTTGACTCATCAAAGCAATGCGGCCGGCGGGAGCCGTTTGCCGGATCGGACAAGGAAAACCGGCCGGATGCTTTTGCATGTCTGGCAAGGAAGGTGCGTAAGGTTTACATAAGCCCAATGGCAAGATGCCAGGAAACGGCAGAAATTCTCTTTCCGGACTGCTGCCGGACTGTCTCAGAGGGGCTTTCGGAGTGTGATTTCGGGCGGTTTGAATATAAAAATTTTAGGGAGCTGTCTAAAGACGCAGAATATCAGCGATTTCTGGATTCAGGCGGGACAGGAGGATTTCCGGGCGGAGAAAGAGTGGCTGCGTTTAAGAAACGCTGTGCAGATACTTTTTTTTCGATCCTCCGGCAAGAGGCTGCGAAAGAGCGGCCACAGGAGGATGAGATTCTGGCATTTGTGGTCCATGGCGGGACGATCATGGCGGTGATGGAGCGGTTTGCTCTGCCGCGGCGGGATTATTTTGCCTGGCAGGTAAAAAACGGCGGCGGCTTTGTGGCAGAGGCGGTCGGTTTCGGGGGAGACGGCAAAGAAGCGGTGCTCCTTTGTCCGGTCAGGGTTTCCGTGTTTGACCGGGAGGTACGTGGATGAATAGGCAGATGCTGGCAACGTCGATCGTATGCGGCTTTATCTTGGATCAGATTTTGGGGGACCCGGAGTACCGGTTCCATCCGGTTCGTCTTCTCGGCCGCCTGATCGGAGTGCTGGAAAAACGTCTGTATCCGACGGCTGGAAAAAAGAGTGAAAGAGAGCTTTTTTTTCGCGGCGCCTGTCTGAGCGTTTTGGTCTGTGCGGTTACAGCCGGGCTTGTGTGTCTTGTTGTGTTTCTGGCCGACAAAGTGCTGCCGGTATTTCGGTTTGTCGTTTGGACACTTTGCTGCTATTTTCTTCTGGCTGCAAAGGACTTAAAAACCGAGAGCATGCGGGTGTATCATGCACTTGCGGCCGGAGAGCTTATCAGGGCGAGGCAGGCGGTTTCCAGAATCGTGGGGCGTGATACCGAGACACTTTCCGCTGCCGGGACAGCCCGGGCAGCAGTGGAGACAGTAGCGGAAAACACCTCGGACGGAGTGGTAGCCCCGCTTTTTTATCTGGCACTTGGCGGCCCGGTGGGGGGCTGGCTTTACAAAGCAGTTAATACGATGGATTCGATGGTGGGATATAAGAACGCGCGTTATCTGTATTTTGGCCGCTTTGCGGCCAGACTTGACGATCTGCTCAACTTTATCCCGGCCAGACTTTCGGCCGGACTTATGCTTTTTGTTTCCTGGCTTCTGGGGTATGACTGGAAAAATGCGGCACGAATTTTTGCGCGGGATCGTCTGAAACACGCAAGCCCCAATTCAGCGCAGACAGAATCGGTCTGTGCCGGGGCTCTGCGTGTCATGCTGGCCGGGGACGCGTATTATTTCGGAAGGCTGTATAAAAAGGAAACGATCGGTGACGATCTGCGGCCGGTGGAGGCAGAGGATATAAGGCGGGCGAACCGGCTGATGTACGGGACCGCATTATCAGCCGCGGTGTTAGCGGTTGTATTTGAGCTTTTGGTCCATTCCCTGCATGCCTGCCGATGAACACCGTACCGGTGAGGGCAGGAGCCATTGGGAAGCGGCCACAGTACGCTCCCCTTTCGGCTGAGCATTGCCAGGCTCTACGCTTTAGCGGTTTCATGAAAACACTTGAATGCAAGCAAATGCCTGTGACAGAATCAATACGATCAATCAGGAGTGGAGGAAGAAAATATAATGTATACATTAGAATTAGCCGAAATGGATGATGTGGAATTATGCAGCCAAATCATTGAAGAAGGCCGGCAATTTCAAAGGGAGCAGGGATTCGTTCAATGGACGGATGAATACCCGAATCTTGATACGATTCGCGGTGATGCTGCAGCGGGTATTGGATATATACTTAAAGCAGACGGCATGCCTGCCGGATATATGTGTATTGATTTTTCCGGTGAACCGGCCTATGCGGATATTGAGGGGAAATGGAGTTCGAATCAGGCTTATGCCGTTATACACCGCATGGCCTTTGACCGGAAATTTCGGGGGATCGGGCTGGTGGATACCGCTTTTGCGCTGATCGAGAAGCTATGTCTGGAGAACAAGATTGCATATATCCGCGCAGATACGGATTTTCCGAACAAACGGATGCAGCATATTTTATCAAAGAACGGTTTTAAAGAATGCGGGGTCATTGTCTTTCAGGGAAGCGGAAAGATTGCGTATGATAAGCTGCTCTCATAACTTCCGGCCTGACGGACAGGCATCCATAAAATAAGGAAGCAAAATCCGCCCTGCCGGGCTGCTTTTACGGGGGAACAAAACGACGATGGCAAAGACGATTATGATACAGGGCACGATGTCAAATGCGGGAAAGAGCCTTCTCGCGGCGGGGCTGTGCCGGATCTTTAGACAGGACGGATGCACGGTGGCGCCGTTTAAGTCTCAGAATATGGCTTTAAATTCGTATGTTACAGACGATGGCCTAGAGATGGGGCGGGCGCAGGTCATGCAGGCAGAGGCGTCCGGTATCCGGCCGGAGGTTTCGATGAATCCGATTCTGCTGAAGCCAACCTCCCATATGGGATCGCAGCTTGTCGTAAACGGTGAAGTATGCGGAAATTTTACGGCGGCGGAGTATTATCGGATGAAAAAGGCGCTGATGCCCAAGGTCCTGCGGGCGTTTAAGGAGCTGTCGGAGCGGTTTGAGGTAATTGTGATCGAAGGGGCCGGGAGCCCTGCGGAGATTAACCTGCGGGAACATGACATTGTGAATATGGGGCTTGCCGAAGCGGTTGATGCGCCGGTTCTTTTGGTAGGGGATATAGACCGGGGTGGCGTGTTTGCGCAGCTTTATGGGACGGCAGCGCTCCTTAGCGGGCGGGAGCAGGAACGGATCAAGGCTTTTTTAATTAATAAATTCCGGGGAGACAAGGAGCTTTTAAAGCCGGGTCTTTCGATGCTGTATGAGCGGATCGCGATTCCGGTGGCCGGGGTGATCCCCTACATGGACGTGGATCTCGACGATGAGGACAGCCTGGCGGAGCGGCTAGGAAGCCCCGGGGGAAGAAAAAACGGCGTACCGCTATTCCATGCGTCCCAGGGGACAGAAGCTTTCGAAACGAATGGAGCGGCCGATTTTGGGATCGCAGTCGTTCGGTTCCCCAGAATGTCTAATTTTACGGACTTTAATGTGCTGGAACGACTGCCCGGCGCAGTGCTCTCGTATGTGACAAGGCCAAAGGAGCTTGCCAAAGCCAGGTTAATTATTCTGCCCGGCTCGAAGAATACGATGGGGGATCTGCACTGGCTTCGGGAGAGCGGACTGGAGGCGGCGATTGTCAAACGGGCACATGACGCCATGATTTTTGGTGTCTGCGGCGGATTTCAGATGCTGGGGGAATACCTGGAGGATCCGGATGGCGTTGAGGAGGGCGGCAGGATGCAGGGGATCGGGCTTTTGCCGGTGCGAACGCGTTTTACCAAGGAAAAGACGCGAACCCGGGTAACGGGATATGCCGCCGGATTCGGCGGGGCCAGGTTGGTAGGGTATGAGCTCCACATGGGAGAGACCGTGCGGACGGGCGGCCTGCCGTTTGCCGAAATCAAAGACGGCAAAACACAAAAGGAGGATGGCTGTGTCCTTGGGGACGTATACGGCACGTATATACACGGGGCCTTTGATTCGAAAGAGATGCAGAGAGCGCTGTGGGAACATCTGACCAAGAAAAAAGGAGCTTTGAGAAGTGGCGGCCCCGAGCCGGACTTTGCAGATGCAGCACAGTACAAGGAAATGCAGTATGAGAAGCTGGCTGACAGTCTGCGGGAAAATTTGGATATGGAACTCCTTTACCGGATTTTGAACCGGGAACTGTAAGCATGCGAAAATGAGATGGGGAAAAGGAGAAAACTCGTATATGAACTGGACTGAGGAGCTGAAGGAGCGTACAGGCGTTGATTTTTATGCGGCAGAGCCGGAAAAGATCGAGGCGCGGAGCCTGGCGATGATTAGGGAGGAGCTGGGGAGCGGGTTCGTGGAGAGCTGCCCGGACGACAGGCTTCAGGTGTTAAGCCGGGTCATCCATGCGACGGCGGATTTTTCATATCGGGAGTCTCTTTTCTTTACGCCGGGAGTGCTTGAAAAGGCCAGGGAATGTCTGCGGCGCGGCCTGCCGGTCGTGACGGATACCACAATGGCCGCCTCCGGGATCAATAAGCGTGCAGCGGCCCGGCTCGGAATCGAAGTGCATTGCTTCATCGGGGATATGGATGTGGCAAAACGGGCAAAAGAGAGTAAAATGACGCGGTCGGCCATGAGCGTAGATAAGGCCGCCGGTTTGTATCCCGACTGCATCTATGTGGTGGGAAACGCGCCGACAGCCCTGATGCGGCTGTATGAGCTGTATGAGGAGGGACGGATAAGACCGGGCTTTGTAATCGGTGTACCGGTAGGCTTTGTCAATGTTGTGGAGGCGAAGGAGCTTTTGCAAAGAAGCGGGCTTGCGGCGATTGTGGCACGCGGAAGGAAGGGCGGCAGCAGCGTGGCGGCAGCGATCATGAACGCGCTTTTGTATCAGGCAGGCGGCCGGTGAGAAGGTTTCCCATACTTTGTTATTTTACCTCCGGTACGGGAATCTCAGGGACGGCCATCAGCGAGTAGTTTTCATGATATACGACAAAGCCGGGAGCCGCGCCGGGGACCTTTTTGAGCGCGCGCCGCTGAACATAGTCAATTTCCACCTTTTCGTTTTGGCGGCCTTTGGAATAGTAGGCGGCCAGGGCGCCGGCCTCCTCGAAGGCCCGGTCGGAGAGGGGTTTTCCCTCAGCCTTTACGATCACATGTGAGCCTGGGATTCCTTTTGCGTGGAACCACCAGTCGTTTCCGGAGGCGAGCTTGAAGGTCAGCTCCTCGTTCTGGTAGTTGTTTTTGCCCACATATATATGGAAACCGTCAGAGGAGAGGTAGTGGAAGGGGCGGCTCGTGACCTTCGGCTTCTTTTTACCGGTGCTGCGGCGTTTTATGTAGCCGTATTCGGTCAGCTCCTCTTTAATCTGTACCAAATCCTCCTCGAGTCGGGCAATGTCCATGGCGGTGCTGATAGATTCAAGATGTGCGAGCTCGGCGCGCGTCTGGGCAAGCTGTTCTGTCACTGCCTCGAAGGTACGCTTCTGTTTGTTGTATTTTTCAAAATATTTCTTTGCATTTTCTTGTGCGGAAAGCTTCGTGTCGAGAGGAATCGTAATTTCTGTATTGTCATAGTAGTTCAGACAGGTCAAAGATTTTTCTCCCTCGGCGAGACCGTAGCCGTAGGCATTTAAGAGTTCACCGTAAATCTTGAATTTTTCCCGTTTTTCCGTATCTTTTAGCTGCTTGAGCTGCAGATCAAGCTTACGGCTGCTGCGTTCTAAGGCATTAGAGATAATCTTCCTTAAATCCGTAGACTTTTGATGAATGCGGGAAACTGTGCTTTTTTCGGCGTAATAGTGCTCCAAAAGCCGGCTTATGCTCTCAAAGGAGACGCTTTTGTAGGGATCGCCTTCCAGCATGGTCAGCAAAATGGAAGAAAATTCCACAGGTACATGGTCCCGGTAGACGATATTCGGCGTGAATTTCCCCTCGCGTACGTCGTCCATCACCCAGGTGAGGGCATGATAGAGATGGATGAGCGCGGCCTGGCTGTATTCTCTGGCCGGAAGATCCCCGTCTATGGAGGCCAGATGGCAGAGTTCGGCGGCCGAGGCAGGGCTTAAGCCCGTGAGATTCAGATAGAGGGCCTTTGCAAGCGGCTGCGGCGAGGCGAGGAGGCGCTCGATGAAGGCAGATTCGCTGACGGTAAGGGGGTCGCTCTTATCGCCAAGATTGGGAATAAAATAAGGGCGTCCGGGAAGAACCTCGCGGACGGAGCTGATCTGGGCCGGGATATGTTTGATGCTGTCTAGGATCATGTCATTTTCGTCGCAGAAGATGATGTTGCTGTGTTTGCCCATAAGTTCGACGATCAGATATTTGCGCCGCAGATCGCCCAGCTCGTCAAGGTGCTCGATTTCAAAGCGAATGACGCGCTCAAGCCCCGGCTGTGCGACCGAGAGAATGCGGCCGCCTGCAAGGTGCTTTCGCAAAAGCATGCAGAAGTTGGGGGCCGTTAAGGGGCTTGGCTTGTTGGTCTCTGTAAAGTAGAGGAGCGGGAGGCTTGCATTGGCAGAGATCAAAAGCCGCAGATTCTCCCGATTTCCTTTTATTGTGAATAAAAGCTCGTCCTTTTCTGGCTGCGCGATTTTAAAGATGCGTGCCGAGCGGAGCTTTTCGTTTAAATCATGCACAAGGTTTGCGATTACGATTCCGTCAAATGCCATGTTAGATTTGCTTCCTTTCTGCGTCCGGGGAGAAAAACTTCCTCCGGTCCTTGATTTCATGGACAAGCTTCAGAAAATCCTTCATATATTTGGTGAGATACAGATCGCGGCGGTAGCAGGCATAAAAGTGCCTGGGTGTCTCGACGCCTAAGAGCGGGTACATCGAATAAGGAGCTTCCCCAAAAAAGCCGGTGTCTGTATAGGAATCGGGGCAGGGCATGACGACGGGAGACGTGGCAGTCACACGTTTGCCGATTTCGATGCTGACCGTTTCCAGGGCGATTTTGGGCTTTAAATCTCTTGCGGCGAGCAGCGCATCCAGAATCGCCCTGACCGAATGGCCATGCCGGCTGCAGACGAATGCCTCATCTTTGGCTTCGCTTATGTCGATCGGGGTTTTGTCGGCGATTCGTGCGGCAAGTGCACAGCGTCGGTTTACAAGCAGCACAAGGGTCTCCTCCTGGATCAGGTCATAGATAAGGGCTTCATGCCGGGGCGAGGTGGTCAGGAGTGCGATGTCTACGATGCCCTCTAAAACACTCCGTTCCATAGCGGCGGAGCCGAGTTCGATGAGCTTTAATTCAACATGGGGATAACGGGCCTGAAAGCTCGGATAGAGGTATGGCAAAAGCTCCATTCCGCGCTGGACAGAGATGCCTAAGCGGATCGTACCGAATTCCTCTTTGCCCAGCTCCTCGACCTGCTTGGTGAGATTCGTGGAGATGGCGGTGATCTGTTTGGCCGCATCTACGTAAAGAGCCCCGGCCGGCGTCAGGGTAAGCGGGTCAGCAGAACGGTCAAAGATGGGTGCGCCCAAGTTTGACTCTGCGGCTTTAATGATCTGGCTTAAGGAAGGCTGGGAGACGTAGAGCTTTCTGGCGGCTGCGGTAAAGCTGCCCTCTTTTAGAACGGTCAGGACATACTGCATATGTTTTTCGTTCATGGCAGGCTCCTTTTTGTGGGCGTGCTTTAGGGTTTACTATATCATATGCCGGGGGAAATTGCAAGCTGAGGAGGGGAAGGGGGGGGGGGGCCGCAGAGACCGGGCTGGGCGGTCAGGCTTTGATTTGTACGGCCGGGGAGGGCTAGGGCTGGTAACAGGAGGAAGGTAAGGAAGCGGTAAGCATTTCTCCATAGCTTTTGACTCTCTGCTGGTCACTCTGACAATGATTTCATAAAGCACTCAAAACTATAAAAACATATTAGCCAATACAGGTATTATGTTTTTTATCTTGATGTTTGTAGTGTTAATGCACAAATCATAATTCAGTTTATAGCCCCATTGTTGCCCGGTATAGCTGTTATAATAATTAGCTCATTTTTTGTCTATCAAGGCAATTTGGTGGTTAAGCTCCTTGTCCGCCAAAAGTTCATCAGAGGGGGTTTTTTGACGGCAGCGAATTATCTTACTTTCCATATCTGCATAAACAAAAATGCGGAGTGGTTGGTAGCCTTTAAGGATATAATCAGCGCAACGTCCAACAATCACACACTCGGATTTTTCAGCCAGCTCTGTCCTATTTGAAATTTCGCTGAGGATTTCTTGGTCGTAATATGTAACATTTAATTGCTCTGACAATCTACGTCCCAATTCTCGCCCGCCGCTGCCAAGTTCCAGGCTTACTATAATAATTTTGTTCATAAAGAAACCTCCTTTGACAACGCTGTTGTATATTTACTCATCATAAATACGGCATATATAGCAATTAATAATTCTGTAATT
>JAAWAR010000080.1 GCA_022792295.1 Lachnospiraceae bacterium | reverse complement strand
GCAAAACTGCCTCGCTTTCCCATAGGTAAAATTATTATACGGCAAATGGAAAATCAAGTCAACTAAAAGAGAAAAGTTTTCACTAAAACAAGAAATCGCGCGGTCAGTGCAGTAAGTGAGCAGATCGGAGGAAAGCATCATCTAAGAGCCCCTGCTGCTTTGCCGCCTCACAAAGTTCTCTGTTTCTCGCATTCAGCTCTCCAAACTGGGTGTGGCACGGCACAAACCGTCTGCAGGCACTCATAAGTCTTTTTGCCCGTAAAAACGTCTCCTCAGAGATCGGTTCAAAAGCGGGCACCGCCACTACCTCCACGGCCAAGGCCCGCGCGATCGGATAATCTAAGTCATTTTCCCATAGAATTCCGGCCGCAAACGGCACACATTCCCTCTGCAGTCTCCTGTATACCGGAATGCCAAAGCCTCCCCCTCCCATCACGAAAACCTCCGGCTTTCCCTCTGTCCTTCCAAGCTCCGGGCACACGAATGGGACATGGCTGCATTCCTTGCTGGGAAGGCCATAAAGCTCTCCGATATAACAGGAAGAAAAGATCTCCTCCGGAGAGCCCAGCCGGTCGATCCGTCCGGACCGGACACAGGCAACACGGTCAGAAATCCGCTCCGCAAGCTCCAGTTCATGCAGCGAAAGCACCACAGCAAGTTTCTTTTCATGGGCAAGCCTCCGCAGAACCTTTAAAATCTCCAGCTTATGCCGGATATCCAGATACGAAGTCGGCTCGTCCAAAAGCAAAATCTCTGGCTCTTGGCAGAGCGCACGTGCCAAAAGGATACGCTGCTTTTGTCCGTCACTCAACTGCATAAAATCCTGTTCCATAAGCTCTCCTGCTCCGACTGTCCACAATGTCTCCTCCACAATCCTCCTGTCTGCTTTCGTGAGCCGGCCAAATCGACCTGTATACGGATACCGACCGGACGCGGCCACCTGAAAGCAGGTCATAAGCTCCGGATGGACGCGATCCGTAAAAACGACGGCGGCCCGCCGGGCAAGCTCCTGCTCCTGCATGGCTGACACACTTTTTCCGTCCAGAAAAACGCCTCCGTTCAAAAGCGTAAGCTGTCCTGCCATGCTTTTTAGAAGCGTTGATTTCCCAGCCCCGTTCGGGCCGATCAGAGTGAGAATCTCACCCCGTCTTATCGCAATCTCTGCCTCTTTTACAACCGGCCGTCCATGATAGCCGACAGTCATGCGATCTGTGTATACAAATGCCTCACACACCCTCGTTCCTCCCCTGCCGCAGCATCATGAAAATTACCACCGGAGCCCCGAATACCGCCGTCACGGAGCTAATCGAGAGCTCCGTCGGCGCAAGAAGCGTCCGGGCAGCCAAATCACAGAACAGGCAGAATCCTGCCCCGCCCAGCGCACAGGCGGGAAGCACATATATCGGCTGCGCAGTCTTTAGCATCCTCTTTACCAAGTGCGGCACGGCAATCCCGGCAAAAGAAACCGGGCCTGCAAACGCTGTCACACAGGCCGACAAAATGCTCGACAGGATAACCAGCTCCGCGCGCAGCCGCCCTGTGTTTACACCCATACTGCGTGCGTAAGGCTCGCCGAGCTGATAGGCTCCGATGGGTTTGGAAAGAAAAAACGAAAAAAGCAAAGCTGGCAGCACCACCAAAAAGGCGGCCCGAAGCCCCTCCCAGGACATGCCGGAAAAGCTGCCGAGAGACCAGTTGTGCAGATTTGCGATGTTGGCGTCATCGGCGAAAGCCACAAGGAAATCTGTGACTGCCGAACAGATATAGCCAATCATGACGCCGCATAATACGAGAACCGACATGCGCTTTACACGCGCCGAAATCAAAAGAATGAATCCCATCGAGACCATAGCGCCCAAAAAGGCCGCGAGAATCATGCCTCCTGAGCCGAAGAAAATTCCGCGCCTCCACAAAACGAGCATCACAAGCGACACGGAAAGCTTTGCCCCGGAAGAAATTCCGAGCACAAACGGGCCCGCAATCGGGTTTGCAAAAAAGGTCTGCAAAAGGAAGCCGGATACCGCTAACGCCCCGCCTAAAAGCGCCGCCCCAAGAAGACGGGGCAGCCGAATCAGCCAGACGATCGACCATACCATGTCCCTTTCTCCGCCTTCGAAAAGCTGTGAAAGGATCTCGCCCGGCGTCAGCTTTACACTCCCGCAGAAAATGTTTGCGGCCAGCAGAAAAAGGAGCGCCGCAGTCAGCGCTCCGTAAGAACCACAGATACGCATGCGCGCCCTTCGGTTCACACAAGTCCCTCCCTTCAATGTCACTCAAGCCGATTAAAAAAAGAAAGTTTCGGATCCTTTTCTGTAAAGATCCGGTTCAGCTCCAGAATTGCGCCGCCGATGCCCATGGTCTCCTGAAACAGGTTCTCTCCGGTGCAGAAAACATGCCCTTCCTTCACGGCCTTAAACTGTGATAGCAGCGGATTCTTTGCCAAAAATTCGTCAAGTGATTCGAGTTTGCCGCCGACCGCGCTGCTGTAGATCAGATAGTCGGCCTCCTTCGCCTCCGCGAAAAATTCCTCCATCTGCATGCTGACTACGGATGACTCGCCCACCGCCTCCTGTGGTATGTAGCTTCCTCCGGCCAGCCCGATCATCCTGGCTATATAGTCCTCTGACGTCCGCACATTGACGCTTCCGTTGGAAGCAATATAAAAAAATGCGGCTGTCTTCCCTGCCGGTTCTGCTTCAAGCACAGCCTCAAGTGCGGCAAGCTGGCTGTCAAATGCGGCTTCCGCTTTTTCCGCTTTATCTAAAAGCACGCCATAAAGCTTGATCCATTCCATGCGCCCCAGCGGATGCGGTTCATAGCTTGAACGTTCTACGAAAACCGGGATTCCAAGCTTCTCAAGCTTCTCCTTGACCTCCGGTGTGTGGTAAATCATCGTCGATTCCACTGCCAAGTCGCAGCGCTCTGAGACGATCCGTTCATAATCCGGCGCACTGTACTTGCCGGCATACAGAAGCGTACCGGCTTCCATGGCCTCCCTCGCTTCCTTCAAATACCAGTCCTCCGCTTTCGTCCCAGAAAAACGAAGGAATTCTAGTCCGTCTATTGTATGGAACAGATCCATGGCCGAGGTAGCCACAAGATAAATCCGGTCAAGCGGCTTTTTGATAATTGTAACCTCCTGCGGAATCCCCTCCCAAACCTCGCCGCCCTCCGGCACAACAAGGTAGACGCCACTCTCTGCGACTGTGACTAACGCGTACCCCTTTTCATAAAAATCAACTGAAAACTGCGTGGCATACCGCAGAGAAAGCGACCCCGTCTGTTTTATCTTCATCCAGCTGCGATCCGCTACCTGCCCGCTCTCCTTCTTCGACTCCGTCCGCCAGGCTTTTTTGTCAGCCGTCCCCATCTCCCCGCCGGATACGGGCTGTGCCGCACCGCAGCCCGCCATGATAAAAAGTCCTGCCGCAAGACATGCGGCTGCAAAATACTGTTTTATCCGTTTCACGCCTTTTCCCTCTCGTCATTGCTTCAGGCTTTCGACAGCCTGTCTTGCATGCTCCACAAACAGCGCCTGAATGTCTTCCAGCTCGCCAAGGCCGCAAAGCACGCACTCCACCTCATAGCCCGCACTCTCAAACACGGACTTCCAGGAGCCTTCCCCAGCCCCGGCCATATCCTGATTCGCATGATCGCCCGCCACAACCATAAGCGGCTGCAAGACCACTCTCTTATAGCCGCCTGCCTCAACCATGGCCAGGATATCCTCCAACGTGGGCTCAGCCTCTACGGTTCCCACGTAATAATGCGCAAAGCCGCTCTCCTTCAAGACCGTCTGCAGCTTCTCATAGACAGCATTTGAATCTGCCTCCGTCCCGTGTCCCATGAAACAAATCGCCGTCTCACCATCGTCATACTCTGCCGTTGCAGCCGTAATAGCCTTCGCAACAGCCGCAAAGTCCTCCTCCGTCGTCAAAAGCGGCTTTCCCATCGCGATCCTTTCAAACGCTTCGGAATGCTTGGCCGCCTCGTTCACCAGATCCCTATATTCCAGCCCGTTCATCAGATGTGTCGGCTGAATGACCAGCGTCTTCACTCCATTTGCCACAGCCCGGTCCAGCGCCTCACCCACGTTATCAATCGTAACCTGGTCGCGTTTTTTTATATGGTCTATGATGATCTGGCTCGTGAAGCCGCGGCGCACGGAAAATTCCGGAAAGGCAGTCTCCAGCGCCGCCTCAACCGCGCCGATCGTCAATCGCCTGCTGTCGTTGTAGCTCGTCCCAAAGCTCACCACAAGAAGCTCTTTTTCTCCGATTCCATCCTGATTTCTCACTTTATCCAAAGAAGCATCCCCCGTATTATAGCTTTCTTCGTCATCTTCCTCCGTTTCAGGTGCTTCTGTCTCGGAAGCCCCGCCCGCAGGGGCTTCCATTTCCATGGCCTTCTCCTGCGCCGCTGTCCCCTCCTCTGCGGCGTTTGCTTCTTTCGCGCTGCCCCCGCAGCCCGTCGCCATAACTGCCGCCAGACCAATCCCTGCAAACAGCACTCTCATCCTTCTCATGTTTTATTTCCTCCTTTTGGTATCTCCCATTCCCGGGAATAAACAGAAAATCACACTGCAAAAGAAAGGCACAGGAAAAAGCAAGTGATTAAAAACGAGCCTCTTTCGCATAAAAACATACTCTCAAACCCTCTCTTGCACCTGCTTTTGCGGCTGTTATTTGTCGGATGCACTCAAATCGAATCAACGTACCTTCCTCGTACGCCTCTTAAATTTATACACAGTCCGGCAAGACTCAGCTTACAAAAGTCAGGGAGAAAGAGACTCTGAACATGCATAAAGAGACCCGTCCGCATCCTGACAGAAACAAACGGTACAATCAATGCCTCGTGATCCGGAATCTAAGTTCCCGTACCAACAGCCGGCAGGTTTCCTGACTTACGTATCCTTACGAAAGGCCGCCTTCCCGATTTCTCAGTGACTGCGCTCATGCACATGGCCCATCGCTCCCCGCTTACAGTGACGAGATCGTACAGGATTTACACCTGTTTCCCTTTTACCTGCTGTCCGAAAATCCCGGCAGCAGCACCGACTGCCTATGAAGTTGTGTTAAAATGATTGTAACATTTTATAGGAAAGGCTGCAAGTGATTCCTTAAAAGCGAAGTATGGAAATAGGCCCGCCGCGAGCAGGAATCTCTGTCCTTGTGCGAACATACTCCCGTTTCGGAAACATGCGGCGGTCCATAAAGCGCCAAAGTACGATGCACAACGGTTTTTTGTCAAACGCCGGACAGCACGAATATTTCATGCATAGTGGTACTTTTTCCTGTTCTGATTAAGAAAAACCAGTGCAGCAATCATGGTAAGCAGTTCGGCTGTCGGTATCGCAAGCCACACACCGGTTACACCTAAAAAATGAGGCAATGTCAGCAGCAAAACTGTAATGAATCCGAAGGTCCGCAGAGATGAAAGAAATGCTGACAGTTTTCCGTCTGATAATGCCGTAAACATGGCAGAAGTGAAAATATTCAGTCCGCAAAACAGAAAACTAAAGGGAAAAATCAAAAATCCATCTCTTGCGATTTCATAAACGGGTGTCCCCTTTTCCGAAAAAACACCAACCAACGGCGAACCAAAAATAAAGGCGGCCGCAAAAACAGAGATCGAAACAAAGATAATAAACCGCATACAAATGGAAAATACGTTCTTTAACTGTTTCCTGTCCTGTTTCCCATAGTTGTAGCTGATGACAGGGGCTGCCCCCATAGAAAACCCTATGTAAAGGGAACTCAGCAAAAACTGTGTGTAAATGATGATTGTGATTGCCGCAACTCCATTTTCACCAAGCAGCCGCATCATAATCCGATTAAAAAGAAAGGTTGTAACCGCGGCTGCCGCCTGACTTACCATTTCCGAAAAACCATTCGAACAGCTTTCTGCCAACACGGAAATGTCGATGACGGGCTTTCTGACATGCAGGCTGCTTTTCTCCGTAAAAAAAAATCGTATACCTATCACCGCCAGTATCATGTAGCCGAACCCCGTACCAAATGCCGCTCCCTTAATCCCCATTTGCAGCGGCACAATAAAAATGTAGTCCAACAAAATGTTTGCGATTCCTGCGCTTACACCAAGTACCATACCGATTCCGGGACAGCCTGCTGTTACGATTAAATTTTGAAAAAGCACTTGCAGTATGCTTGCAGGCGTGAATAACAGCAGAATAAAAAGGTAGTCCTTGCAGTATGAAAATAAAATATGGTTTGCTCCAAGCCTCCAAATAATTCTGTCAATAAAAACCGTTCCAAAGATTGCAATTAACACGCCGGACAAAACTCCCGCACCCATAATCAGCGTAAAATCCTGGGATGCCCTCATAGGTTCCCCTGCACCCATTTTGCGGGCAACGATTGCGCTTCCTCCTGTTGCAAGCATGGTTCCAAAACCTACAATCAGATTGATGACAGGGCAGACGATATTCAATGCGGAAAGTGCATTTGTATCTACGAAGCGCGCCACAAAGACGGTGTCAACAACCGTATACAAGCCCATGAATATCATCATTAAAATTGTTGGAAACACAAACTTCAGTAACGATTTCATCGTAAACGTTTGTGATAAGGGATTCTCTGTACTCTGTATGTCAGCCATTTTCTTTGCCCTCCGGTTTTTCTTTCTGCCGTACAGGATTACAAGGTTCCTGCAATACAAACCGCTGGGTCGGATAGCCAAACTCAATCAACAATTCCTTCTCGGCGAAACCAAGGCCTCTCCATATTTCACGATAACCGGTATCTGCCTTGTCACCTGCTCTAAAGGTTGTAACATGGATCTGCGCAGAGTGCGCAAGCTCATGCAATGCCTTTTCACAAAGCGCTTTCTCTATCCCTCTTTTTCGGTACTGTGGATGGACTCCAAAGAAATCAATGCTCCCTGTCTTTTCGTTCAATGCCAGAATCCCGATTGCCGTATCCGCTTCTTTTAAAATCAAGGCCCGCTTCTTTTTAATGCATTCCTGCAATCGTTCCAGGTATTGCTTCTCGTCCAAATGCGGGAAACCGTCAATGACGAGATGAACCAGCTCAATCCATTTGGGTATATCCTCTTTTGTTGCAAAGACGATTTTATCCTGCCACTTCTTCTCCTCTAAATTTGTAGGGTTTTAGTTCAAAACATATCTTAGCTGCAATGGATAAAATTCGTCTTCCTCCCTGTATTGTTTGGGTGATTTTTTATACAGGGCCTTAAAAATATCCGTAAAAGACTGCTGGCTCTCATATCCGGCGCAGAATGCAATTTCGAGGATTGGTTTCTCGGAAAAAACAAGCAGCTTTGCGGCTTCTGTCAACTGACGACGTTGTATATAATCATGAATTGTCAAACCTAGCGTACCTGTAAACATTCGGTGCAAATGATATTTTGAGTAATGTACAGCCTGCGCAACCGTTTCCAAGTCCAGTTTTTCATACAAGTGGCTTTCAATATAGTCGATTGCTGCCATTACATGTTTGATAGTTTGGGGCATTGCAGCTTCCTCCTTTCCCTTTGTATGATAGCAGGATGTTTCATTCCTCTTTTCATTTATCTTGCGGTTTTCAGGCAATTACAAAAGCAAGTATTCACCAGGCTATAACTGTCCATTCCGATAGGAACGATTTTTACCCCTTTTCTTTGATTACCTTCCTTTTTGGTTCATGCCATTGTCCCGCCTTCCCTATCGCGTTATAACTTTGTTCTGAGGCAGCCGAAAGGATACAGCCAAAACGCCGTCTTTCTTTTGGACAAGCAAAAACGCTTGCACGGCAAAATGCCGCGAAAAGCGCACAAAGTGAGAGGATACTTTAAATTCCATCCGTTTTTGCATCGTTCATCGGAAAATCCTTGCCCAAAACCCAGGCTTTTTGCCAGAGCGGAGGTGCAGAAAATATAAAAACAGACGATACCCTCAGTGGACAAGGGGACGCATGGTTCTGCAAAACCTCAAGTACCGCATTTGGGCGGCCCTCATTTTTGATTTCTTCTTCCGTGTTTTATAATCCAATCCTGCGCCTTGCTTTGCCCTGACTTTTTCCATCTTGAAATAATAAAATCTGCTTTCTCCGGGTCATATTTGTACAAATCATTGAGATTATTTCCCACACTTTTT
>JAAWAR010000079.1 GCA_022792295.1 Lachnospiraceae bacterium | reverse complement strand
TGCCGGGAATGGGTTCGGGAGTTTGAACAAAAAAATGGACGTCGCCCGTTTGCGTTTATTCAAACCTTCGGCTGTCAAATGAATGCCAGGGACTCGGAAAAATTGATAGGTATCTTAAAGGAGATTGGCTTTTTAGAAGGGGCAGATGAATCGTCGGATTTTGTTCTCTATAATACATGTACGGTCCGCGAAAATGCGAATCTGCGGGTTTATGGCCGTCTGGGCCATCTAAACGGCCTGAAAAAAAAGAATCCCGATATGCTGATCGCACTTTGCGGCTGCATGATGCAGGAGCCTACAGTCGTGGATAAGATTAAAAAAAGCTACCGGTTTGTGGACCTTGTTTTTGGCACACATAACATCTTTAAGCTTGGCGAGCTTTTATACTGCCGCATCGAAGAAAAGAGACCGGTGATCGATATTTGGGAGGGGACCGATGCCATCGTCGAGGAGCTTCCTGCGAGGCGTAAGTATCCGTTTAAATCCGGTGTCAACATTATGTTTGGCTGCAACAATTTCTGCAGCTACTGCATCGTCCCCTATGTGCGGGGACGTGAGCGCAGCCGGAGCCCGGAGGATATTTTAAAGGAAATCCGGGAGCTTGTGGCTGACGGGGTTGTCGAGGTGATGCTTTTAGGCCAGAATGTCAACTCGTATGGGAAGACCTTAAAGGAGCCGATGAGCTTTGCCAGACTTCTTTGCGAAGTAGAAAAGATTGAGGGGCTGGAACGGATCCGCTTTATGACTTCGCATCCGAAGGATTTATCGGATGAACTGATTGCGGTTATGAAGCAGTCAAAAAAGATCTGCCGCCATCTGCATCTGCCGCTTCAGTCTGGTAGCACGCGGATCTTGCAGAGGATGAACCGAAGATATACGAAGGAGCAGTATCTTGCACTCGTGGACAGGCTGCGTGCGGCGATTCCGGATCTTGCTCTTACGACCGACCTGATTGTCGGCTTCCCGGGAGAGACGGAAGAAGACTTTTTGGAGACGCTTGATGCAGTCAGGCGCGTCCGGTATGACAGCGCATTTACCTTCCTTTACTCGAGACGGACCGGGACGCCTGCGGCCAGGCTGGAGGAGCAGATACCGGAAGAAGTTATGAAGGAGCGGTTTGACCGCCTCTTGAAGGAGGTGCAGGAGTCTGCCGGGGAGGCGATCCTGCGTGAGCTTTATACGGTGCAGAAAGTCCTTGTGGAGGAGGTGGATACTCATGAAACAGGGTATCTGACTGGGCGGTTGTCCGGAAATACAGTCGTGCATTTCCCGGGAGATCCGTCCCTTGTAGGTTCGATCGTAAGCGTATCTCTCGACGAGGCAAAGGGATTTTACTATATCGGAACAATGCGGACAGATTAGTCAAAAGCTGAACTGCTATAAAAAAGCAGGGAAAACCGTTCAGACAATTCTGTAAACGCCGCTGATGCCATAGGACAGCCATTGGCGATTCCGGATGATCGTCTGTCTGCAAAAGGCAAGATAACGGAATGGTTATAAGTAAGGAGTGAAGCAGTATGAGCCAGACGAAGAAACGAGTAGCCGCGGCAGCCGGCGCGTTTGTACTTGCGCTGTCTGTGAGTTTTACCGCGTTTGCGAAAGGAATGGGACCGGGATTTGAACCGGAGGCAGAGGAGAAGCATGGCTCCCCGGATAACCCGGTGCGGCAGGAAACAGAGGCGAACCCGGAAAAGACAAAGGAGGAGGCAGAGGAAACAAAGCCGGAGGAAAAAATCATTGTCTATCCGGATGGGATGACGCCCAATACCACGAAAACCGGCGGCCATGTGGACATCACCCCAATCAACGGCGCGGCGGTCTGGGATTGTGCAGAGGTTACAGGGCAGCCGGCCGGAAAGGAAAACCGATATACATGGCTGTCTGTCCGTCTGAAGGATGGCTTTGAAGGAAAGATTTCGTACCGCACCTATGTAAACCACGGTGCCTGGCTTCCGTTTTCTTCGGATGGTACGCAGTCGGGCGGCACGGAGGAGTCTACCTGGGTAGAGGCGATTCAGATGTACCTTGCCGGAGAGATCGCCGAAACGTATGACCTGTACTATGCCGTCGCCACCGCGGACCGCGGCCAGCTCGGCTTTGCGGCCGAGGGAGAGATCGCCGGAGCGATGGGCGTGGGAGACTCTATCCAAGATTTGAAGGTTGTTCTTGTACCAAAAGGGACAAAAGCCCCGGCGGCTGTAAAAGACCGGTATTTTAATGAGTTTTCCGGAAGAATCGGATTCGGCTCCGAAGGCGCCTATTGTATAAACGAAGACGGTCTGCCTTATACCGGCTGGTCCGATTATGATGGGAAGCGCTATTATTTTGACGAGGGAAAATGCCTGCGCGGCTGGCATTATGTCGGCGGATATAAGTTCCTGTTTGCAGAAGACGGCGAGCTTATTCAGGATGTGGATGCGGAGCTCGGAAGGCAGGATTCGTATGAGATCTGGGTCAACAAGGCGTTAAATTGCCTGACAGTCTTCGCCAAGGACGGGGATAGCGGTTACACGATCCCGGTCAAAGCGATGCTGACCTCAGTCGGGGACGATACGCCGATCGGCGTTTTTTCGACGCCTGAGAAATACCGCTGGCGTTTGATGGAAAACGATACCTGGACGCAGTATGCGACACGAATCAAGGCAGGAGAGGGATTCTTGTTCCATTCGGTCACATATGAAAAGACGGACCCGAATACATTGATCACGGCCGGCTATAATGGTTTGGGCACGGTGCGTTCGGCGGGGTGTGTCCGGCTGACATGTGAGAATGCGAAATGGATTTATGACAACTGCGGGATCGGGACAAAAGTGGTGATCTATGAGGATGAGGAGATCCCCTCGCCGTTTATGAAGCCATATGTGAAGCCGATTCCAGACGACCAGACCTTTGATCCGACGGATCCAAATATAAATAAAAATGCCAAAAAACAGAGCGCAACAGATTCCGGTTCGGCAAAAACGAAACCGTAACCGAAACAGGGAGGGCGGCAGCCAAGGCAGACACGGCGGCTGCGCTTCCTGCTTTGATTTTCAGAAACAAGACAGGTAGGAGATAGAACGTGGCACAATTATCACCAATGATGGCACAGTACCTTGAGACGAAAAAGCAGTATCCGGACTGCATCCTGTTTTATCGTCTCGGGGACTTTTATGAAATGTTTTTTGAGGACGCCCAGACGGTGTCCAAAGAGCTTGAGCTTACGCTGACCGGAAAGGACTGCGGCTTAGAGGAACGCGCACCGATGTGCGGTGTACCCTACCACGCAGTGGAGGGATATTTAAGCCGCCTGGTACAGAGAGGCTATAAAGTGGCGATTGCAGAGCAGATCGGGGATCCAAAAGCGGCAAAAGGGCTTGTAAAGCGAGAAGTCATACGAGTTGTCACGCCCGGGACCATCACAAACGCCGAGGCGCTCGACGAGACGAAAAACAACTACCTGATGGCGGTTGTTTATATGGAAAACGGCTATGGGATTGCGACGGTTGACATCACAACCGGCGATTTTTTTGTCACCGAGGTCGCTGCCGAACGGGCCTTTCTCGATGAAATCAACCGGTTTGCCCCATCAGAGTTAATTTGCAATGAGGCCCTGCATATGTCGGGCATCGATATGGAGGAGCTTAAGGAGCGCTGCCAGCTGGCAGTGTCCGTGCTGGAGGCCCGTTATTTTTCCGATGATACCTGCAGACGGGTTTTGAAGGAGCATTTTCATGTTGCGAGCCTGGATGGCCTGGGGCTTGCCGATTACGAGCTGGGAATGATCGCGGCGGGCTGCGCTCTCGAGTACCTCTATGAGACGCAGAAAAACGATCTGTCGCATCTGACCGGGATCCGATCTTATACAACAGGCCAGTTTATGATGTTAGATACCTCGACTAGGCGGAATCTGGAGCTTGTAGAGACGCTTCGCGAGAAGCAGAAGCGGGGCTCGCTCCTTTGGGTGCTGGACCGCACGAAGACGGCTATGGGCGCCAGGCTTTTGCGCAGCTTCATTGAGCAGCCTCTGATCATAAAGAGCGAGATCGAGCGCCGGCAAGAGGCGGTGGAGGAGCTCAATATGAACTATATTTCCCGCGAGGAGATCCGGGAATATCTGCATTCAATCTACGATTTGGAACGGCTCATGGGCCGCATCAGCTATCGGACGGCCAATCCGCGGGACATGCTGGCATTTAAGAATTCACTGGAGATGCTGCCGCATATCAGACAGCTTTTGAGCGAGTTTTCCGGGAGTCTTTTACAGGAGATCCATGCAAATCTGGATCCGCTTACAGACCTGTGGGAGCTCATCGACTCCGCGATCGCCGAGGAGCCGCCGATTACGATCCGCGAAGGCAATATCATAAAGGACGGTTTTCATGAGGAAGTGGACCGTTACCGCAGCGCGAAGACCGAGGGAAAGGGCTGGCTTGCCAGCCTGGAGGCCGAGGAAAAAGAAAAGACCGGCATAAAGAGTCTGAAAATCAAATTTAACCGGGTATTTGGTTATTACTTTGAGGTGACAAACTCTTTTAAGGACATGGTGCCGGACTATTTTATCCGCAAGCAGACCCTGGCAAACGCCGAGCGCTATACGACCGACCGGTTAAAGGAGCTGGAGGAGATCATCATGGGGGCCGAGGACCGGCTTGCCACGCTGGAGTATGATTTGTTCTGCGATGTGCGGGATAAAATTTCTGCAGAGGTCGTCCGGATTCAGCGTACGGCAAAGGCTATCGCCGGAATGGATGTGTTTGCGTCGCTCTCGTCGGTTGCGATGCGCAACAATTATGTAAAGCCGAAGATGAATGAAAAGGGCAGTATCCAGATCAAAAACGGCCGCCATCCGGTGGTCGAGCGCATGATACAAGATGACATGTTTGTGGCGAACGACACGTTTTTAGACAACGGCAAAAACCGGATCTCGGTCATCACGGGGCCAAACATGGCCGGAAAGTCCACCTATATGCGGCAGACGGCGCTTATCGTCCTCATGGCACAGATCGGGAGCTTTGTGCCTGCCCAGGAAGCCGGTATTGGAATCTGCGACCGGATTTTTACCCGCGTCGGGGCTTCAGATGATTTGGCGTCAGGGCAGAGTACATTTATGGTGGAGATGACGGAGGTCGCAAATATCCTGCGGAACGCAACGCGAAACAGTCTTTTGGTGCTTGACGAGATCGGACGTGGTACCAGTACCTTCGACGGACTTTCAATCGCCTGGGCAGTTATCGAATACATCAGCAATCCGAAGATCATCGGCGCGAAGACGCTGTTTGCAACACACTATCATGAGCTCACGGAACTCGAAGGGACGGTGAGCGGCGTAAACAATTACTGTATCGCGGTCAAAGAACAGGGTGACGATATTGTCTTCTTAAGGAAAATCGTAAAAGGCGGCGCAGATAAGAGCTACGGGATTCAGGTTGCGAGGCTGGCCGGTGTGCCGGAAGCGGTGATCTTCCGGGCGAAGGAGCTTGTCGAGGAGCTGGCGAGCGCCGACATTACGGCTAAGGCCAGGGAGATTGCAAGCCTTACGGCGCATACTCCTCTGCGCAAACCGGTGGAAAAGCCGGATGAGGTCGATTTAAACCAGCTTTCCCTGTTTGACACAGTAAAGGATGACGACATCATCAAAGAGTTATCACAGTTAGAACTGTCGGCCATGACGCCGATTGACGCGCTGAATACCTTATACAGGCTGCAGACGAAGCTAAAGAACCGATGGCAGTAGCGGCAAAATTCGCCCAGGCGTGTAAGGGTTCTTGAGAATACGGTTTGAGAGAGGAGAGGAACGCCATGCCAATTCAGGTGCTGGATCAGGATACGATTAACCAGATTGCGGCCGGGGAGGTTGTGGAGCGTCCGGCTTCCGTGGTAAAGGAGCTGATGGAGAATGCCATCGACGCCGGGGCCACGGCGGTCACGGCGGAGATCCGCGACGGCGGAATCGGCTTTATCCGGATCACCGACAACGGCTGCGGAATTGCAAAAGAGGAACTTCCGCTTGCATTCCTCAGGCATTCGACGAGTAAGATCCGCACGGCGGCGGATCTCGTGACCGTGTCTTCCCTGGGATTTCGGGGGGAGGCGCTTTCAAGCATCGCGGCCGTGTCACAGGTGGAGCTGATCACAAAAACGGCCGACAGCCTGACGGGCTCACGCTATCGGATTGAGGGCGGGAAGGAGAAAGGGATAGAGGAGGTCGGAGCGCCGGATGGGACAACGTTTATCTCGCGCAACCTCTTTTTTAACACACCGGCCCGGCGCAAGTTTTTAAAGACTGCGCAGACCGAGGCAGGCCATGTAGCCGATGTCGTGGAGAAAATCGCACTTTCGCATCCGGAAACTTCCATCCGGCTCATCATAAACGGCCAGAACCGGCTGCACACGTCGGGGAATCATAACATAAAAGACATGATCTATACGGTTTACGGGCGGGATATTGCGGTAAATATTGTCCCGGTTCAGGCGCAGAATGAGATGCTTTGCGTAAAGGGCTTTATCGGAAAACCCGTGATTGCCCGTGGGAATCGGAATTATGAGAATTACTTCATCAACGGGCGATATATTAAAAGCGGGCTGATCGCAAAGGCGATTGAAGATGCGTATAAAAGCTATATGATGCAGCACAAATATCCGTTTACACTTTTGCATCTTACAATAGAACCGGAGTATATTGACGTGAACGTCCATCCGTCAAAGATGGAGATTAGGTTTAAGGACGGCGAGAGCATATACCGGACCGTCTGTCAGGCGGTTTCGGACGCGCTGTCCGGCCGGGAGCTGATTCCGCAGGTGGGAATCGGGACGGATAAGAGAGACAGGAAGGATGAAAATGGCAGGAGGGAGCGTACCGCAGAACCCCCGGACAGGCTGGCCGTCCAAGGCAGAGAAAGTAAGGAGGCGCATCCGGAGCCGTTTGAGAGAAAACGCCGGGAGGCGATGGGGATGCTTTGCGAGGAGCCGGCGGCGTATGCGAGGCCTGTGCGTAAGAAGGGGGCCTCGGGTGCGGCTGCTCCTGCCGGGAAACCGCAGCTTTCCGGAGAGACCAAACGCGCTGGAGCCTCTCAGCCATCGGGAGGGGCCGGCCCCGTTAAAGAGCCCGGCATCTCCGAAAAAACAAACGAACTTAAAAAGGGCGAAACGGACGGCGCCGGCCAGTTTACCATGTTTGACGGGCGGCTTCTCTCGGAAAGCGCCCGTTATAAGCACCGGCTGATCGGTCAGATTTTTGACACGTACTGGCTCGTGGAATATGACAATACGCTTTATGTGATTGACCAGCATGCGGCCCATGAAAAGGTGTTGTTTGAAAGGAATTTTGCGTCGCTCAAATCCAGGGAATATACCTCGCAGATGATCAATCCGCCGATTCTTTTGACGCTTTCCATGCAGGAGGCGGCGCTTTTGGAACGTCATCTGAATATTTTTACGGAGATTGGCTTTGAGATCGAGCCCTTTGGCGGGAGTGACTATGCCGTCCGTGCCGTGCCGGACAATTTATTTTCTCTGGCGAAGAAGGAGCTTTTGCTGGAGCTGATTGACGGCATATCGGAGGATGTCTCGCGTGCGGGCTCGGATGCGGTCTATGACCGTATCGCTGCACTTTCCTGTAAGGCGGCGGTCAAGGGAAACCGGAAGCTTTCCGTTCAGGAAGCGGATGCGCTCATTGACGAGCTCTTGGGCCTTGAGAACCCCTACACCTGCCCGCACGGCCGGCCCACGATCGTTGCGGTCAGCAAATATGAAATAGAAAAGAAATTTAAGAGGATTGTATGATGAAACAGCCTTTAGTAATCCTTACGGGGCCGACGGCCTCCGGAAAGACGGCGCTCTCCATTGCGCTCGCAAAGCGTATCGGCGGAGAGATCATCAGCGCAGACTCCATGCAGGTTTATCGTGGCATGGACATCGGCTCTGCAAAGGTTACAAAGGAGGAGATGGCCGGCGTCCGTCATCATCTGATCGACGTACTGGAGCCTGATGAGCCGTTTCATGTCGTGATTTTTCAGGAACTCGCCAAAAAGGCGTTAGCCGAGATTTACGCTGCAGGCCATATCCCGATTGTCGCAGGCGGCACCGGCTTTTATATTCAGGCGCTTCTCTATAATATTGATTTTACGGAAAATGACGGTGACATGGAATACCGAAAACGCTTGGAGGTGCTTGTCGCGGACAAGGGATTGGAGGTTCTGTACGGGCTCTTGCAGCGGGCAGATCCCAAAGCCGCTGCGGCAATCCACCCTCATAATATAAAACGTATCATCCGGGCATTAGAATTCCATGAAAAGACCGGTGAGCAGATTTCCGTCCATAATGAGACCGAGCGCGGGAAGGAGTCGCCGTATGCGTTTGCCTATTATGTATTGAATATGGAACGCGCCCGGCTTTACGAGAGGATCGAGGCGAGAGTGGACAAAATGATTGCGGATGGTCTCGTCTTTGAGGTGTC
>JAAWAR010000141.1 GCA_022792295.1 Lachnospiraceae bacterium | reverse complement strand
GTACGCCAATCCCCAAGCTGGCAGCCAACATCGACGATGAAAACAGATCGAGAGTTGCCTTTGTATAGAGGAGACTGTTATTTCCAAAAATGCCGGCATTCAGGGAGCCATTAATGGTCATGGCGCCAACACAGAATAAAAGGCTTGCTGTTACGAATCCCTCTGCGATAGAGATTTGTCCGTCTTTTCCTTTTTGAAATTTCTTTTCAACAAAAAGGCCGAGATTATTAATTGCTTGATCAATGTCAAGCAATGTCCCGATAATAGAGCCAAAGACAATAGAGGCAATCCCAATCAATACGTTTTTTCCTTCAAGCGCTCCGGAAATACCAATATAGATCGTACATAATCCGAGACCTGTCATGACCGCCGCCGTGACGCGTTCCGGAATCCCCTTACGAAAAATCACTCCAAAAAGACTCCCGATTATAACCGTAGCTGTATTGGCCAAAACACCTGTCATGCTCATCTTGTCGTTTTCTCCTCATCACACTGATTTAATCCATGCCTATTTTAACAGGAAATCGTTTTCTCGGCAAGCGGTTTTCAAATGGTTTTCAAATATACAAAGCTTGACAATCCTTAAATTTCGCGTTATCCTATAAAAGTACCCTTAACTATTCGTTAAAGTATTCTTTCGCGAATAGTTGTGAGTACTGCTATGTTTAAAGCATTTAAGAATATAAAAAACTGAAAGGACTACTTTATGAAATTACAGAGGCTTTTGAGTCTTGTCCGCAAGGCAGTTGATGATTATCAGCTTATTGATGAAAATGACAGAATTGCAGTTGGAGTTTCGGGGGGCAAGGATAGCCTAGCTATGTTGTGTGCGTTGAAAAATTTGCAGCGTTTTTATTCCAAACCGTTTTCCCTCTGTGCAATTACCGTTGATCTGGGGTTTGGAAATCAGGACTTTAAGGCCATACAGGCCTTTTGTGAACATTTATCAATTCCTTATACAATTCTTTCTACTGACGTTGCGCAAATTGTTTTTGAGACTCGAAAGGAATCGAATCCATGTTCTCTTTGTGCAAAACTGCGTAAAGGAGCACTGAATACAGCAGCGAAGAAAATGGGGTGCAACAAGATTGCATATGCGCATCACAGAGATGATATAATTGAAACAATGCTTCTTTCGTTGATTTATGAGGGACGTTTTTATACATTTTCCCCGAAGATTTGGTTGGATCGCATGGAGCTTACCGTAATTCGGCCGCTTATGTATGTCACAGAGGCAGAGGTAATTGGCTTTAAAAATAAATACTCTCTGCCTGTGTGTAAAAATCCATGTCCTGCAGACGGAAAGACAAAACGAGAATATGTGAAAAATTTATTGAAGACCTTAAATCTGGAAAATCCGGGCGTTAAAGAGCGCTTTTTTCATGCGATTTTGACAGGAAATATCCCAGGCTGGTCGGTACATGATTAAAAAGGAGGTTTTCTATTATGCCCACGCTCTCTTACCATGAACAAAAGGATATAGAAAATATTAAACATCTGCGTATGCTTATTAAAGAACTTCCGGATTTCTGCACAGATTTTTTTCGCGGTATTGAACCACAGACGTCTACGCGGACCCGGATTGCATATGCCTATGATCTTCGAATTTTTTTTGAATTTCTGAGACAGGCCAACTCGGCTATAGCCAACATACCTTACCGCTCTCTCCCGCTTTCTCTTTTGGAACAGCTTACGGTTACGGATTTGGAGGAGTATTTGGAATATCTGAAATGCCATCCTTCTCTGGAAGGAGCAGATGTCGTCAATACGGAACGGGGAATCATGCGCAAGGTTGCCTCCCTGCGCAGCTTTTATAATTATTTTTACCGCAATCAGCGAATTGAAAAAAATGTTGCAGCACTTCTTCGGATGCCTAAACTGCATGAAAAGGAAATTATCCGGCTGGAAATTGATGAAATTGCCCGCCTTCTTGATCTTGTGGAGGAAGGCGATCAGCTAACTGAAAAACAGAAAATCTATCATGAACGAACTCGTGTACGGGATCTGGCAATGCTGTCCCTTCTTTTGGGCACAGGAATTCGAGTCTCGGAATGCGTTGGGCTAAACCTTGCGGATGTCGATCTGGATGCATGCGGAATTCGGATATTTCGGAAAGGAGGCAAGGAGGCCGTTGTTTATTTCAGTGATGAGGTCTGCGATACATTAAAGCAATATGTGGTGGAACGCGAACAGATGGATGCATTTCCTGGGCATGAGGAAGCACTATTCCTTTCCATGCAGCGTAAACGCATCAACGTGCGCAGTGTAGAAAAGCTTGTTAAAAAATATTCCCGATTGGTGACTCCATTAAAAAAAATTACACCTCACAAACTGCGGAGCACTTATGGTACAAATCTTTACCGGGAAACCGGGGACATTTATCTGGTAGCCTCGGTTCTCGGGCATAACGATGTCAACACAACAAAAAAGCATTATGCCGCCTTAGAGGATGAACGCCGCCGAAGTGCCAGAAATAAGGTTCGGCTTAGAGAAGAACCATAAGCATGCTCCTGACAGTGGAGCCATTATGGATTGATAGAATCCTCCAACTGATCCGTGAAATAAACGATCGTAATATAGTCGCCTGCATGGATCCGGTCAGAAGCTATACCATTAATTGCCTTGAGTTCCTGAATATATTCATATATACTGAGTTTAGAGCCACGGCTGTAGGTCTCTGCAATAGACCAGAGAGAATCACCTTTCTGGACTGTAATCGTCGTATAATAGCGTCTGCAGGGATCATTACTCTCCTCCTCTCCTGCCAGGACAAGTGTTTTTCCAAAAAAGCATGACATGATCATCATACAAGCAAACAGAAGAAACAGATATTTTTTCATCTTCATACCTCCTATGCAAACACACGTTTTAAAACATTTGTTCTTGTGTGATTATATATCAGGAACAAATGTTTGTCAATCTTTTTCAAAAAATCTCGAACAAAAGTTTGCTTTTTTTTAGAAGGTATGCTATAATTTCAATTAAGAGTATGATGTATTATTTTTTGCCTTACCAGGCGAGGGCCAAATTTCCGGGTAAATTGTATGCCTTCCCTAAAAAAGGGACGGCATGTCAAGTAATAAAAAGGAGGAGCTTGAATGAGCAAAGGAAAGATAACCGAAAAGCAAAAAGAAATTTTAGGATATATTAAGGAAACAATTTTAAAAAAGGGCTACCCGCCGTCTGTTCGGGAAATCTGTGGGGCGGTTCGCCTGAAATCTACCTCGTCGGTGCACTCCCATCTGGAAACCTTGGAGGAAAATGGCTACATACGCAGGGACCCGACGAAGCCTCGTACAATCGAAATCCTGGATGATGAATTTGCACTGACACGCAGAGAGGTTGTAAATATTCCGGTTATTGGTACAGTCGCTGCAGGGACGCCGATTCTGGCTCAGGAAAATATTGAAGACTATCTTCCAATTCCTGCCGAAATGCTCCCCAATAAGGAGGTTTTCATGCTTAAAGTAAAGGGGGAAAGCATGATCGAAGCCGGTATTCTGAATAATGATAAGGTAATCGTTGCAAAGCAGCCGACAGCTCAGAATGGAGATATGGTTGTGGCGCTGCTTGAAGATTCTGCAACGGTGAAGACCTTTTACAGAGAAGACGGCCATATTCGCCTGCAGCCGGAAAATTCCTCGATGGATCCGATTATTGTGGATGAAGTCCAAATCCTCGGCAAGGTAATCGGGCTTTTCCGACTGATGAATTGATATATCCAAAGAGCATTGTGAAAAAATAGATGGCATATGTTCCCTTTCTCTCGGTTCGTCTCGCAAAGAAGTATGTGGCAGCGCTTCTCTTTTCAAATGATGGATGGGCACTCAGAGGACGTATATCATCCAGAAAGCCTGCTGCAGGATTCCAAAAGACTGGAAATTCTGCAGACAGGCTTCCAAAGCCAAAAAAGCCTTATATATGGGTGAAAGGAATTGCAGGAATATCACCGCTTATCTTTGCTGACGTTTTCGTCAGCCTCGTATATACTGATGTTCCTCGCTCAGACGCTTTGCTGTTTCCATGAGCTCCTTTTGGATTACTTCCAGACCTTTTTGTTTCATCCTCTTTTCCTCACCGATTATGGCCAGAGAATAGGCCGCATGACCGTTCCCATCCAGAATCGGAACCGAAACCGAGGCAACCCCTTCATCCTGTTCTGATATACTGATACAGAATCCTTGGCTGCGGATTACCTTCAACTGCGACTCGACCTCTGCCCGCTCTCTCTTTCCCTCGTCTGTCTCTGGGAAAGTATGTTCCAGCGTTTCCCTGATAAACGCCTCTGGCTGCCAGGCCAGCAATGTTTTTCCGGTGGAACCTTTGACCAGATTGCCTGTGCGACCCACCTTTGATTGGATCTGCAGGAAATTGGCCGATTGAACTTTTTCCACACAGATGGGGACACCGTCTGTCATGGCGGTAAGCACAGCATCTTCATTGTATTTGTCACGTAACCGGTGCATCTCGGCCACGATCAGTCCCTCTGTTGTTATGCTGCGCGTAATCATGGTAGCCACACGAAGAATCCTTGTACCAAGCCTATATTTTCCATTCGGATTATCCTGCACTAACCATCCCTGATGCATCAACGTCTTTACAATATTAAACGTTGTGGTCTTTTGTAGTTTTAGTTCCCTGCTAATCTCGGCAATCCCCAAATACTGGACATTCAGTTTTTCATATAATTCCAGCATTGCGGTTGCCCGCATAATCGAATTGATATACTGCGGCTCTTTTTCCTGCATATAACTCTCCCGGATACAGAATTGTCTTCTCTGCTTTTTATTTTGATACGTATATTAGTATAACTCATGATGTATCTAAAAAGCAAATGGATTCTGCCATTTCCTGCCACATTTTGCCTATAAAAAAATGATCCATCTGCAGGCCCTGCCACCGGGTATACCAGGCAAAAACAGAAATCCCATCTTTTGACGTCTAGCCACACTTAGGATCCGAGGGAATTTTCCCCACAGCAGAATCCTAAAACTGTGTGGCAGAACCAAGTGTCCCTTTATCTAAAAAGAGTATGGTTTTTTGATGACAGGTCTGACAAATTCGCCCCAGCCTGCCGCACTCTCATCCACCCTCCCATCCTCATATATGACACGCCCACGGACGATTGTCTTGTCCACAGCACAGTCTAACTGCCAGCCTTCGTAAACCTTCATAATGTCCTTTGCCTGGGAATAGCTGTTCTTGGCTTGACAGGTGACCTTCTTATTCATATCCACAATGACAAGATCCCCATCGGCGCCGACAGAAATCGTTCCCTTTTTTGGAAAGATGTTAAATAATTTTGCCGGATTTACACTCAGAAGTTCTACGACCCGCTCCAAGCTGACCCCCCGTTTCAGTCCTTCCGTGATCATTAATGGAAGGCGAAGGTCAATTCCCGGGAAACCGGATGGAGAAAGAAAAATATCTATATTGCCATTTAGGTCTCGCCTTTCCTTTTCTGAAACGAGAAACGGACTGTGATCACTGCCAATAAAATCAACGGTTCCGTCCTTTACGTAATCCCATAAACGCTCCACATCCTCTTTTTTTCTCAGAGCTGGATTGCATTTTGCGTAAGCGCCATATTTCTCCACATAGCTTTCGTCTAGCAGTAAGTAATGCGGACACGTTTCCACCAAAACACGCTGTCCTTCCGCCTTTGCTTTTTTTGCCAGTTCCATTGCCTGCCAGGTGGAAACATGCACCAATTCTATCGGGCAGCCCACATCCTTGCTAAATTTCAGCATTTTCGAGATCGCCTCAATCTCGACGATTGGCGGACGTGATTCACAATGGGCGATATTTTCAGTCTGGCGTCCCTGCTCACGCAGGCGTTTTATAAAACCAGTAACCAGCTCATTGTCCTCCGCATGTGCAGCAACGGTCAGGCCGGTTTCCTTTACTTCCTGCAAGACACGGTAAAGCTGGTCATTGTTGGCGCTGGTCAATCCCTCAAACTCCGCATCACGGCTTTCCGGCGCTTCATGCAGGAATGTTTTGTACGCAATGATTCCCTCATGAGACAGCGGTTTGATCGCTTCTGGATGCTCGCCGCCGGCTGCTCCGAAGAAACAAAAATCCACGCAGCTACCTTTTTCATGGCGATCATTTGCCGCACAGGTCTCTCCCTTGCAGAGGCTGATACGGTCTTTTAAAATTTTTCCATTCCACTGCGGCGGCATGGAAATCGGATGTTCAAAAAATGTAGTGCAGCCGCCGGCTGCAGCCGCACGGGAACCGATTTCAAAAGTTTCACGCTCCCAATGTCCTGGGTCACGATAATGAACATGGGTATCAATGCCGCCCGGCAGAACATATTTTCCTTCTGCATCAATGGTTCTGCAAGCTTTCGGCAGATAACCTGGTTTTGCAGTCATAACAAACTTCCCGGCATTGATGCCAATATCCGCTCTGCGAAACCCTCCTTCAATAAATACAAGACCATTTATAACAGCAAGATCCATCATACTATCATTCTCCTTTTTTCATTTCTAGTGTATGGACACATGTATATCCGGCGAAACTGCGTAGGATTTTTTTCATCGGCAAGGTTACCCTCAGTGGACAAGGGGAGGCGATGCGGCGGCCTTCGCTTTGTTGCGGTCCGTGCTTAATGTATGCCGCTGGCACACAGCATCATTGACTGATAACAATCCAGTCCGATGGGAAAAATTTCATTTATTCTGCAATCCGTTCTCATCCAGCTCCAATATGGTTTTATAGAGTATATCGGCCCCAATATCTATATGGCGGGGATCGGTATATTCCGCACCGTGATGGCTGATTCCCTTTACACTCGGCACAAAAATCATTCCGATGGGTACGCCTTCATGCGCCATCGGATTTGCATCATGTCCGGCCCCGCTAGGCATAATCACATGACGAATCCTGTTTTTTTGACAGATTTCATTCATAATACGGATCAGACGTGGGTCACATGCAGTTGCATATTTGCTAACCGTGCTGGTAAAAGCAAAATCGCAGTTTGGAATTTTTTTTGCCATCGACTGGATATCCGCATACAATTGATCGGTCACTGCCTTATCCATATGACGCATTTCAAAAGTTGCCACTGCTTGCCCTGGAATCACATTCTCCTGTCCTGGTGATACAGAAATCTTTCCGACTGTGAATACCAGTGTGTCACTCAGTTCACGGGCACGCTGTTCTGCCGCCACAATCAGCTTGGACATGCCAACCAGCGCGTCGTTCCGGTTATCCATCATCGTCGTTCCCGCATGATTACTGATACCATTTGCAGTCACTTCATAACGAATCACGCTGACGATTCCGCTGACGACGCCAATATCCAGACCGGCATGATCAAGCTTATCTCCCTGTTCGATGTGATATTCCAGGTAACACGCATATTTTTTCAGATCCTGGCGTGCAGACCGGACGTTTCTTGGACTGCAGCCAAATACAGCCAGCTTTTCCGGATAACCAGGAACATCCGGATCAATCATTCCGGTTACACAACGGCTACCAAATGTCCCGCCAAGAATGCTGGATTCCTCCATATTAAATCCCCATATTTCGAGCATATGGTTCAGTGTGCGCCTCTCATCCTTTAGACGAGCCACAATTTCGATCGCTCCGCTTACACCCAGCATGCCATCATATAAACCGCCTTTAATAACCGTATCCAGATGCGATCCGAGTACGATCGCTTTGGCACTTGGATTTTTTCCGATAAAAATACCATGAAGATTTCCCACTGGATCCACTTCCGTCTGCATTCCCAGTTCTTCCATGCGGCCTTTCAGCAGCTCCAATGCCTGAAAGTACTCTTTTGAGAACCCCAAACGGGTGATGGAACCGTCTTCATTGCGTCCAATGCTTCCTGCCGTCTGCAGCAATTCATTTAATCTGCTCATAAATATATGTTTCACCTCTGTCCTAGTTGATTGCCTTATCTTTTTCAGTCTGCGCGCCGGCAGCGTTTCCTGTATGCCGGCGCCATGAACAGACATCTGATTTAAGATTCCTTTCCAAAAAGATGTTCCATAGTCACTTTGTCTGCCAAATCATTCGCATTAGACGGCGTAAAAACGGAAGCCGCTATAAGTACCACGAAGGAAACCAGACAGGCAGGAAGCGCCGCCATAATACCAGAGGGCTCTCCCAAAAAATACCAGATACCGGCAGTACCCAAACCGGTAACTGCGGAAATTCCGGCGCTGATCTTATTGACACGTTTCCACACAACGCCAACCATAACGGTGACCGCCATAGCAGCTCCCATTAAAGTAACCGCTTTTGCCTGAATAATCTGAATCGTATCGTTCATGATAAAGGTCAAGGCAACGGCACCAAGGCCGAATACCAAGGTAGAGATACGGGACACCAGAAGTTCTTCTTTATCGGATACATCTTTCTTTACCTTGCAATAGAAATCATGTGCAAAGGTTGTGGCAATCAAAAGGAGAAGGCTGTCGGCAGTGGAGATAATCGCCGCTACGACCGCCGCCATCATGATTGCACCCATGATCGGATTTACTTCATTGAAAACCAACGTGGTAAATACCATATCCTGTTTTTCAATACCAGGGTGAATCAGCATGCCGCTCAGCCCAATCATGATAAGAGGCGTGTAAAAAAGCAGAAGCCCAATGCCGGTTATACCTTGGCTCTTTGCAGCGATCTCCGGGCTTTTTGCGGACATGAACCGCGCTACAAACTGGGGCGCACCAAAATTGCATATCCCCCATGTGACAACCCAGCTCAAAGCAGTAATCGGAGGAATCTTGGCGCTGAAGCCTTTTACAAATTCAGGATTCACTGCAGCCACGCCCTCATTCATGGCGCTGAAGCCACCAACCTTTATAAGGAAAGAAATTGCGATCATCCAGGTACCGATGATAATCACAAAAGAACAGATCGTGTCTGTCCAGGCGACTGCCTTCATACCCCCAATGCAGGTAAAAACAATAAATACTGCCAACAAAATGATACAGCATGTCATGGTGCTCCAGTTAGAAAAAGTCTGTAGGATGATCGTTGCACCGGTTACCTGAGCCCCCAGTAATGCAGTACAGCTGACAACGATCAGAAGACTCATGGCAATAGAATAGGGCTGACAGAAACGCTTTTCGATCAGCTCTGGAAGTGTGTTGCACTCACTCTTTCTTATCTTTTTGGCAAAATACATACATGCCAAAAAAGAGGTTAAAAGTGTTCCGGCAGCATTCCACCAGCCAGGCCAGCCGTTCAAATAATAATAGCCCATGTAACTCATAATAGAAGTTGCAGAAATAATCGTGGCAAAATATGTACCGGCCATTGGCAATCTGCCCAAAGATTTACCAGCACACATCCAGTCTTTTGTATCCTTGATGCCGCGTGAGATTATAATACCAATAATGGCAAGGACAACCATGAAGGCAACCGTAATCGTCATATATAATGTAGCATGGTTCATTCTTTTTCATCTCCTTCCTTTTTATCAATTAATGAAACATAGAACAGCGGGAATAATCCTAAGAAAAGATATACACACCAGAGAAACATGCAGCTTGCAGATACACCTAACATTTTTTCCTTTTCCTTTCCTATGTGATTGATGATGGTTTGAACTACATTTCCTATTTAGATGTCCTATAGTTCATAATATAAGAACACGTTCATATATTTGTAATTTCATTATAATCATACTTCTATTGTTTGTCAATTAAAAATTATATGGAATCCTGAAAGCCTCCGTAAATATATGTACGCTTCTAATACCACTCTTTTATGAGTTTGCTCTCTTACTTACCAAAAGAAAAGGCGATTTCCCTTTCTTTGATAAGCCATTTGCCTATAATCCCATAAAAAAACACAAAATAAAAAACAGCAAATCATTTTACTGATTCACTGCTTTTTCGCAGGGGTATGTTTAAGCCTTTTTCAATAAGCGCTCATGCATGAAAATCATCAAAATAAGTACGACAGATAAATACACAGGAAACAAACCTGCGCCGAATGTACCCGCGAGGATGCCAAATAAGGGTGGCATCAGGCTGGTTCCCACATAGGCGCTGGCCATTTGTACGCCAATGACTGCCTGTGAACGGCCTGCACCGAAATGATTCGGGGTAGAATGGATAATACAGGGATAAATCGGCGCACAGCCAAGACCGATGAGAATCAATCCAGCCTGTGATAAAAGCTCTCCTGACGGAATCAGAAGAATCACGATGCCAAAGGCAATCGTTCCCTGCCCCAGACGGATCATTTGTGTATCATTTAACCGCATTGTCAGAAAGCCGCCAAGGGCCCGCCCAATCGTAATTCCTATAAAAAACAGGCTGGCACATCCGGCCGCTGTTTCTGCCGAGATCCCTTTTTCCAGCTTCAAATAGCTGCTGGTCCATAAGCCTGTTGTCTGTTCAATCGCGCTGTAACAAAAAAATGCCGCCATGACCTCTTTTGCCCCGGAAAGCTTCAAAATCTGTCTCAGAGTAAGAGTTTCTTTTGCCGCCTGCTTTTCTTCACGGAAATCTGGGGCGGATCTTTTTTTCCAGAGTGGAAGACCCGCGATCAGAATACCCGTCAGGACAATCTGCATCGCCGCAATCAAGCCATATCCGGTATTCCAGCCATATCCTTTGTTGAGCGCCTGTCCCATGATATAGGGCCCAAGAGACGCTCCGATCCCCCACATACAGTGCAGCCAGCTCATATGGCGGCTGGCAAAATGCAGCGCTACATAGTTATTCAAAGAGGCGTCAACGCTGCCTGCTCCCAGACCATATGGGATAGCCCACAGGCAGAGAAGCCAAAAGGAGTGGCTGACAGAAAAGCCAAGAAGTGCCGCCGCTGTCATCGCTACGCTGGCCGTTGTCACGAGCCCGGTCCCGAATTTTTTTGTGAGTCGATCGCTTTGCAGGCTGGAGATAACCGTCCCCACAGCGATAATCATGGACACGATTCCGGCATAAGAGACCGGAACACAAAAGTTCTGATAAACAGACGGCCAGGCCGCTCCCAGAAGGGAATCCGGCAGCCCCAGGCTGATGAATGACAGATAGATAATAGCTAAAAGCAGATGAATCATACCAAAATCTCTCTCCTTGTTTTTTCACTTGCGCCTGGAGGCCTTTTCTGCCTGCATCTGCGGGAAGCCTTTTGGAGCTGCACACAAATTTACTGCACACAAATTTATAAGATATAAACGGAATGTGCATGGAGGCAGCGTATGTACTTTTGGCCGAAAATCGACCGCAGCGACAAGTACAGCGGCGATTCCGAAATGTGCACTTGATAAGCTTTCCGGCACCAATAAAGATAAATCATATGGCTGCCAAGTCTCAGGCTGCATTGCAAATTTAGTATACCATCGAATCGGCAAAATCGGTATCAAAAAAGCGCCAGATTCATTGGAATAAAACGTCAAAAACCGGTACGGCAGCTTTATCAGCCAGTTACCGCACCGGTTTTTGAGCCGTTTGCCACATATGTGTTTTACAAAGCTTCTACGGATTCCACAATTTTTCCGTCTCTCCAGATTCGTTCCAGATCATAGAACAAGCGGTCTTCTTTGGAAAATACATGGATGATCACATCACCATAATCCAGAAGAACCCAGGTAGAGCTTGTATTTCCCTCCTTCTGGCGGCATTCGTAGCCGGCAGCAAAAAGCTTTTCTTCCACATGGTCCACAAGTGCCTGTGCTTGGTTGCTATTTAAGGCGCTGGCCAGGACAAAATAGTCGGCGATGACGGTCACGCCCTCAATATCAATAATTTTTATATCTTCGCCTTTCTTCTCCTCCAGAGCGGCGGCGGCAATTTTTACCATTTCTTTTGCCTGTTGATTCATTTGTCATTTCCTCCTTTTTTGATTCGGGGCAGCAGACAGGCCGCTCCTTTACTGCTCTCCGCATATCCACACATGCGGCAACGGTCATTGCATCAATCGGACAATCCCGGCTTTCCAGATAGGAAAGAATGTGTTCCATGATTTTTAGGCAGGCCAGATCCAAATCCAAAAAGGCCAGCCGTCTCATTTCGGCGAGATTGTCTGCTTTATTCCTGCGAGGCTCGATATAATCGGCCACATAGAGAAGCTTATCCAAAAGGGTCATGCCTGGTTTCCCGGTTGTATGGCAGGCAATCGCAGAAAGAATTTCTGCATCATCCACATCATACTTTTCCCTCGCATACCATGCGCCCAGCTTTGCATGAAGCAGGGAGGGGTCACGTCTTTCCTCCTCGCGCACCGTGATTTTGCGCTGTTCACATTTTTCCAGCATTGTTCTGCCATCAAAACGCTTTGCACAGTCATGCAGAAGCCCGGCCATCTCTGCCCGTTCCAGATCAAACCCATAACGCATCGCCAGTGCCTGACAGGTAAACGCGACTCCGAGTGTATGCTCATACCGGAACGGATCCAGCTTCTTTTTCAAATTTTTTCTGATTTTTAAGATTTTCTCATCCATGCCATCTTAAGCCTCCTTAAGTCAGCGTTGCTTCTGCATATCTGTACAGTTTGCGCTTTTTAATATAGGCAGCTACCTTTTCGGGGACAAGTCCACGAATGTCCTCCCCATTAGCAATCCGCCTGCGGATCTGTTTGGAAGCAATTTCTATCTCTTTATTATGCAGAATAGAAATATCTGCTCCATATTTGGCCTTCAAATAAGCAATCTGTTCCTCAAGTGTGCGAACGCTTCCCTCATATTCCCGTCCGGAAACGAGAAGCGGCGCCTGCGCCATGACTTGTGCCGGTTTATACCAGGTTTCAATTTGAAACAGAGAGTCGGCTCCGATAATAAAGAAAAAACGAACCTCAGAATATGTCTGCTTTAAAAGTGCTAATGTCTGAGCTGTATATGTGTTGCCCTCCCGTTTCATCTCAAAATCCGAGACCAGACAATAAGGATATTCCTCAAGCGCAAGGGCAAGCATTTGCATGCGGTCCTCTCCGTCCGTGACCGGCCGGTCCTTTTTATGCGGCGGGATGTGGGAAGGCATGAACCAGATTTCTTCAAGTCCATATTCCAGATGTGCCTGCTTTCCAAGCAGCAAATGGCCGTTATGGATCGGGTCAAAGGTTCCGCCCATAATACCGATCTGTTTCATGAGATCTCCTTTCCAATATACATTCGGATTTTGAGCGTATATTCCAAATCAGGGGAGAATAATTTTCCGATCCTTCTCCTCTTTTGCCGGCCGATACAGGATAATCATCCGGCCAATGACCTGGACGACTTGTGAGCGTGTGCGCTCTGCAAGAGTGGCAGCCAACTCATTCCCATCACTTATACAATTTTTCAGCACATGAATCTTAATAAGCTCCCGCGCAGCCAAGGCCTCAGCTACAGCCTGTGTAATCTCCGGTGTCAGGCTGGATTTTCCGATCTGGAGAATCGGAGTTATAGTCATGGCCAGCCCTTTTAAATATGCTCTTTGTTTGCTTGTCATCAGGTTCCTCCCTGTTTGCTTGAAATTTTGCAGCGCCTTCCATAGGAAAGCAGGAAAAGCTTTTGCTGCGTAAACGATTTATAAAGTACGTTTTCCAGTAACCGTAAGAGGCCGGATCATCACAAAATTTTTATTTATAGTAATCGAACTCCAGGCCATACATGCGGACGGTATCCCCCTCTTGAATCCCGGCCTTTTCCAGATCGTCAAGAATTCCGTTCTGCTTCAGGAATTTTTGGAAGAAATCAAAGCCCTTCTCAGAATCCAAATTGGTATAGCCAAGCATCTTATCAATCCGCGGGCCTTCCACGACAAAAGCGCCATCCCCCGCCCGTTCTACTGTGTAAGGAAGACTCTTGTCCGCCTTGTATTCAATTTCAAATTCTTTTTCAAAGATTTTTGGAGTCCGGTCTATGGTTTTAAGCACCTCAAAAAGATGATGCAGCAGTGCAGGGACACCTTCTCCACTGACCGCCGAAATCCCGAACACAGGAATCCCTAATGGTTCAAATTCCTCACGAAGCTCCTTTAACGGATCGGCTCCCTCCTCATAAACAGCGTCCAGCTTATTGGCCGCGATTACCTGCGGAAGCGTTAAAAGAGAGGAATTGTAGGCGCGAAGCTCGGTCATGATACTGTGGATATCCGAGACCGGGTCCCGCCCCTCGACTGAAGCGGCGTCCACGACATGAAGGAGCATCTTTGTCCGTTCAATATGGCGCAGGAAGTCATGTCCCAACCCGGCGCCGTCGGATGCTCCTTCGATCAGCCCCGGTATATCAGCCATGACGAAACCATTTCCGTCACCGAGATCGACAACACCAAGATACGGGTTTAGTGTTGTAAAATGATAGTTGGCAATTTTGGGACGCGCATTGGAGACACGCGAGAGCAGCGTTGACTTCCCGACGTTCGGAAATCCGACCAATCCTACATCGGCAATGACCTTCAGCTCAAGTTGAACCCAGAGCTCCTGTCCCGGCTGTCCCGGCTGAGCATATTTGGGAACCTGCATGGTGGAGGTCGCATAATGCATATTGCCAAGACCTCCTTTTCCGCCTTTTACGATCACCTCGCGGCGGTTACTGCCGGACATATCCGTGATGACCTTTCCGGTCTCAAAGTCTTTGATCACGGTTCCCTCTGGCACCTTGACAACGAGACTGTTTCCGTTGGCCCCGTGACAGCGGCGTTTTCCGCCTTCTTTTCCGCTTTCTGCCACATATTTTCTTACATGGCGGAAATCCGTTAATGTGTTCAGGCCCTCATCAACCTCAAAGATGATGTCGCCGCCGTTGCCGCCATCGCCGCCGTCTGGGCCGCCGCTCGGAACATAAAGCTCTCTGCGGAAGCTCACATGGCCGTTGCCGCCATCACCTGATTTAATAAAAACCTTTGCCCTGTCTATAAACATGGTAAAATGTTCCTTTCTATAAAGATCCCACCTAATGGGCTTTTTCCCATACGCCAAGAAGGAATCCTGCCACACAAGTTTCGCCTGCGGACCTTGATTTTTATCGTATAGGGATAATGGTTCCTATACGATAAAAAAGCCCCATACATAAGGTATGGAGCTTTACCGTTCTTATTCGTTGATCGCTCTCGGATACACAGAAACCTGCTTTTTGTCCCTGCCCTTCCTCTCAAACTTCACAACGCCGTCTACCTTTGCAAACAGGGTATCGTCGCCGCCGCGGCCTACATTAAGACCCGGATGGATCTTGGTCCC
>JAAWAR010000078.1 GCA_022792295.1 Lachnospiraceae bacterium | reverse complement strand
CCTGCCCGATGATGGAATAGCCTTCCTTGCCGATTCCGGTGTCATAAAACAGCTCATTGATGTCCTTGAGCCGGCACGGGCTCCCGTTTAGTCGGTATTCGCTCTCCCCGGAGCGGTAGATACGCCTGGCCACCGTGACCTCATCATAATCGATCGCAAGCGCATGATCCGAATTGTCAAGCGTAATCGCCACATAGGCAAATCCCTGCGGCTTCCTGGTCTCCGTACCTGCAAAAATGACGTCTTGCATGCTGGAGCTTCGAAGCTGTTTGACCTTTTGTTCGCCCAGAACCCAGCGGACCGCATCTGCGACATTGCTTTTTCCGCTGCCGTTCGGCCCGACAATGCCGGTGATGCCGTTATGAAATTCAAAGGTGATTTTATGTGCAAAGGATTTAAACCCCTGCACCTCAATGGTTTTTAAATACATGCGTTATCCGTTTCTGTTTGGTTTTTGAAGCACGGGTGTCTCCTTTTTAAGCTCGCAGAGCCCGCGGTAGGCGGCAAGCTGCTCGGCGGCCTTCTTCGTACGCCCTGTTCCGCGGCCGAGCTCCCGGTCTCCCAGCAGGACGCGGGACTCAAAGGTCTTGTTATGATCCGGGCCTTCTTCCTTTAATAGTTCGTAGGAAAGCCTGTCCTTATATTCGGGCTGCACAAGCTCCTGGAGGATCGTCTTGCTATCATAAAAGAGCTGCTTATGTTCCATATCGTTTAAAACAAAGCGATAAATGAACTCTTTTGCATTAGCAAGACCACCATCCAGATAAATTGCCCCGATCATCGCCTCCAGGGCATCCGAGACCACGGATGCACGTTTCCTTCCGCCGGTCAGCTCCTCGCCATGGCCTAAAAGCAGATACGTCTCAAGGGCAATCTCCCTGGCACAAAAATCCAGGGTCGGTTCACATACCAGACTTGCGCGCAGCCTTGTCATCTGCCCCTCCGGCATCTCCGGGAAACGTCTGAATAAAAATTCGCTCGTTGCGATCTCTAAAACTGCGTCTCCCAAAAACTCCAGCCGTTCGTTGCAGCGCGTTTTCTTCCAGTGGCGCTCGTTGGCATAGGAGCTGTGCGTGAGTGCGTGTTCCAAAAGCCCCTCGTCATGAAATTGGTAGCCGATGATGCGCTGCAGATTACTCAGTTGTTGCCTCAAAATTGTTTCCTCCGTGCGCACAGCTCTGACGGCCGGCGCCTTCTATACAGAAATAAGGTGTCACTGTTTTGTGACACCTCTGCGCTTTATCAGTTCAGTGCGTTTTTGATCTGCTCGGCTGCGTCTCCGACGCTGACAATCTTTTCTGCCACCTCGGTCGGGATCTCGATGTCAAATTCCTCCTCAATCCCCATGATAATCTGGAATACATCCAGAGAATCCGCTCCCAGATCGTCCACAAACGTTGAGTTCATCGTAATTTCCGCCGGATCAATGTTGAGTACCTCCGCGATAATCTGCTGCAGTTTTTCAAATTCCATCATATTCATCCTCTCTTATCTCTTAAATTATAAATTATTTATTCCCTGATTTCTATATATTTTCTTTCGGCGCCAGACATTCCTTAATCTTATCATTAATGCCCTGTTCCTTGAAAGAAATACATTGCAGGATCGAATTTTTTATTTCATTGGCTTTTGAATTGCCGTGTGTCTTTACAACCAGACCTTTCAGGCCTAAAAGCGGTGCACCACCGTACTGCGTCGCATCGAAGCTTTTAAGAGTTTCTTTTAAGGCGGGCTTGATGAGAAGCGCACCCATCTTCGAACGGAATGAAGACATAAGTCCCTTTTTCACCATGGAGATTAACGTCGCTCCGACCCCTTCATACAGCTTTAAAATTACATTTCCCACAAATGCCTCGCAGACGATCACATCCGCACCGCCGTGCGGGATCTCTCTCGCCTCGATGCTGCCGATGAAGTGGATATCCGGGCATTCCTTCAAAAGCGGGTATGTCTCCTTTACGAGGGCATTCCCCTTTTCCTCCTCTGCGCCGATATTGACGATTGCTACACGCGGGTTTTTGACGCCGACCACATGCTCCATGTAGATCGCCCCCATTCTTGCAAACTGCACCAGATGAGATGGCCTCGCGTCCACATTGGCACCGCAGTCGATTAACAGAGAGACACCTGTCTCTGTGGGAATCAGAGGCGCAAGCGGAGGGCGCTCCACACCCTTTAACCGTCCAACCAATACCTGGCCGCCGACTAAAAGCGCGCCGGAACTTCCGGCTGACACGAATGCGTCTGCCTCGCCGGTTTTAACCAGATTCATGCCGACGACCATCGAGGAGTCTTTTTTCTTCCGGATCGCATTGACCGGCGGTTCCCCGGTGTCGATTACCTCCGTGGCATTCTTAATCTCGATCTGCTCCTGTCTGAAGGTGTGTTTTTTTAATTCCTCTGCGATGGCCTCCTCGCGCCCGATCAGACAGACTGAAATGTCTTCCCGCTCGTTCACCGCGTCAACGGCGCCTTTGATGATTTCCCCCGGCGCGTTATCGCCACCCATCGCATCTACGACAATTTTTATCATAACATTCACCCCTGTATAAATCTACCAATAATATACTAGATACGAATGAGAAAAGCAACAGGTTTTTTCCTGGTTCTGTCCGGCCTTATCGAATCGGTGTCTGCGGTTTTGTCTCTGCGGCTACATTCATCTTGCTTCCGATGCTTTATTATGCTAAAATAAATCGGACAACCGGCACAGCCATTGATTGGAGGACTCTTTTTCTATGAGCGTTACTGTGGATACCCTGCTAAAGCTTCCGTCCCTGTATTCCGGCAGCCGCCTGCTTTCTGACTGCGGGCTGGACAACATTGTAAAACATATCACGATCTTAGAAACTCCGAATTTTACGCCTGCCAATTTCGACAAAGAGCTTCTTGTCCTGACCACACTGTCCGCATACTGCAGCTCCGTTGGGGAAATCAACCGAGTAATCGACAGGCTCTGTGACATCCCTGTCTCCGCAATCGGTATCAAGCTGGTCCGCTTTGTAAAGGAAATCGACCCTTCCACGATACAAATCGCCAGGGAACACAACGTGGCGCTTTTTTCTCTCGCTCCCTCTATCTACTTTCGGGATATTCTGAGTGAGGCCCTGTCCGTCATTACCGGCAATCAATACCTGTTAGTCAATCGGGCAAATCTGTTCAGTCAGGAGCTCACAAATCTGATTCTGAACAACGGTTCCATCCAAAGCCTCTTAGAGCTCTTTAGCAGGGAAATCCCCTGCTACTGTTGCTGTTATGACTATGCGCGGACAAAGCTTGCAGAGGTTTGCTCCGATGAGCCGCCCAAAGAGCCTCTTTTGCTTTTAAAGGCCATAGAACAGTTTTTCTTACGCTTCTCTTTTGCCAATCAGAAGACGGCCCCTCTGCAAGAGGAAAACGTCTTCATCTTTCCCTGCATGATTCAAAGCCAGCTTTTGGCCGTATTCTGCGTGATTGCCTCCGAAAAGCAGTTCGATCTCGTCCGGCTGATGGCTCCTTCCATTATAAGCAGCATCAGTGTCAAGCTTTTGGAACGCAATTCCAAGCTTCAGACACAGCGGGAGCTTTTGTCATCGGTCATGAATGACATTTTGTTTTCCCGCAGCGCCGATGCCTCCTCTATTTCGGAACGTCTGGAGCTTCTGAACTTCCGCCCGGGCAAAAACATGCTTGTTATTCTTTTATCCCGTACCGTCTATGACTATAAGGAGCCAAATCAGTTTTATTTTACTACCATGCTGCAGCGCTTTTTCGAGTCTAAGTTTGACGCTGTGCTCCTTTTTTCACGGGGACGGGAATCCATTGCCCTTGTCTCCGGCAGCACAAGGCTCCCTGCTTCCTCGCTGATAAACATTCTGCAAAAATGCGATACGCAGCTCTCCCGCTTGGGGACGCAGGCATTCCAGATCGGATGCAGCCGGGCAGCCGACAGCCTGCTTTCCCTGTCCGAGTGCTATCAGCAGGCAAAAAAGGCGATCCAATTCGGACAAATCGTCGAACCGGACCGCCGTATTTATTTGTATGAAGATTACTTAGAGCTCGGCCTGGTTGCGCACAGCGCGGGAAGCTCTGACGGCAGGCTCCTTGTGAACCGAATCATACAGCCGCTTTTAGACTATGACGAGCAGTACCACACGAGCTTGTGGGAAACACTGGAGACTGCCCTGTTAAGCGGCAGTCTGGATGCGGCTTCTAATTCCCTTCACATTCACATCAGCACACTGCGCTACCGCCTTCATAAGATCGAAACCGTCACCGGCTACAGCTATTTTGACAACCGCAGCCGGTTTACGCTCTACTTTGCGTATCTTCTGTATAAGATCATGCGCAATTCTGAGCTTATGATGTAAAAACCATACAAACGACATAGTTCCTTTCTGCCGCAATGCCCTCACTTTGTACGGGAATGTCCTCCGTTGGGCCAGACTCTTTGCAAAGATCGTGGCCCGTCAGGGCAGGATCGCACTGCGGCAGAAAGGTAAAATGTCGCCAGAGCGACCCGCCGCAGGCGGAGAATTCTGCTTTGCAGGATTCTTATTCACAGGGAGAAGTTTGAAGAACTTTCCTATGCGGTAAAAGAGCTCGCTCCGCGCATCTTTATAAATCTTTTTTGAAGTCACAAACCGATTGGGGGGGGATTTCTTCTTTTATAGAAAAACTGCCCTGTAATTTTTCTCCACTTCTTGCATGATCCACACACTCTCCTATGGTATGCTGAAGGCAGAAGGGAGATGATTGTTTTGCTGTCACTTTTTTTTACGATCCTGGTTTCCGCGATGGGGTCTTATCTGTTTTACCGGATGAAGATTCCTGCCGGCGCGCTGATCGGTGCGCTCCTTTTTTCCGCTGTTTTTCATATTTTGACCGGCTGCGGAAGCTTTCCTTCCTCTGCCAAAGTTCTGGTGCAGGCGGTCGCCGGGGCTTTTATCGGACAGCGTGTTACAAAAAAGGAGCTTTCCGAACTTCGTGCCACGCTCTGCGGCGGTTTTCTCATGCTCGGCTGCATGCTGGCCTATACCGTTTTGGTTGGCTGGCTCCTCTCTGCCATTACCACCTTAAAACTTCCGACCGCCCTGGTCGCTGCCATGCCCGCAGGCTTAAGCGATACGGCAATCATCGCGTCCGATCTGGGCGCCGATCCGACACAGAGCACACTTTTGGCCACCTTCCGTACCCTGTATTCCCTGCTTGTCCTGCCGCAGCTCGCCAATCGCGTCTGCCTTTCCATACAGACAGCTCATGGGAAGCCCGGGGCACAGGAATCATATGAGCCTCGCTCTTTCAGGCACTCTGGCCAGTCCAAAAAGGACATCCTGCTTACACTCTTTCTGGCAGAGTCCGCCGGCATTCTGGGAACGTTTTCGGGGATACCGGCCGGCGCAATGACCTTTTCGGTGATCGCCGTCGCCATTCTCAATGTAAAATGGGAACGTGCCTGTCTTCCGAAGCGCTTGAAGCTCTTAGCGCAGTGCATCACCGGGCTCCTTATTGGAATCCGTGTCACCATGGATGACGTCCGAAACCTGAAAGCGCTGCTTTTTCCTGTGCTGCTTCTTTTCCTGTGTGCCACGATCTGCAATTATGTATGCAGCTTTCTTTTATATAAAGTGGCAAAGCTGGATCTTTTTACCAGCCTTTTTGGCTCTATTCCGGCCGGCGTATCCGACATGGCTCTGATCGCAACCGACTTAGGCGGCAGTGCGCCGAAGGTCAGTGTCCTCCAGCTTGTACGGTATATCGGGGTTTTCACTGTCATGCCGGGCCTGATTAAACTCCTTACCGGGGGCTGATGCATGCCCCCACCGCCGACTGTTCCAAAATCTCCATAATCGGTTCTACTGTGTCAAGCTTCTCCAGATTCATGATCCCCTCAATCAGCCGTTCCATCCTTTCATTTTCCATCAAATTCCCCACATTTGCGATAAATTTATCCCGGATCTCCTTAAATCCTACCGGATTTTTGGGAGAACCCTTCAAATCATAAACCTCCGTCGTAAGGATCCGTCCATCCGTCAGCCAAACCGTCACTTTTGCCCCTCGCTTTTTTGGATATACGGCCTGGACACTCGCATCCCATTCCACGTCCACACATCCGGCAAGCCCGACATAAATCGGATTTTGTGTATATTCCGGGTTCAAATGGCGGACGCCGAAGCCCTTTTCACAGAGTGCAACTGCAATCCCATAGGCAGAGCTGAACTTGGCCTCTCCGGAGTCCTTCGGCGCTTTGATTTTTCCGGTCAGCCTGCAGGCGACCTCATGCGTCCCCACCCGGACACGCCGTACCTCTTTTGATCCAAAGCCGTATTCCTCCATCAAGTTTAAAACGCCCTCAATGGCCGGCTGGGCATGGCGGCACGTCGGATACATCTTACTGTATGTATCCGTGATGCGATAGCTTTTCCCCAGGTCTTCACAGACCTTCTCTATGTCCACATCCTTTGACTTAGAGCGGAAAAAGCCGTTTTCTCCTTCTAGGACAGACAAGGTCCCCTCCATACCGCTCTGCGCCAGGTAGACGGCCTCCATACCGCTGTACGCGGCGTTTCCGACCATGACGCATTTTGAGAGCTGGCCGGATACGGTCGCCTCCTGAAGGCCCGATGCATACAGGCCGGCAAACCCGAGCGCATTGGAAAGCTCCTTTTTGGAAAGCGACATGAGCTTTCCGGCCGTCGCTGCCGCTCCGAATGTATCGTCGTTGCTGGTCGGATGAAATCCTTTCTCAATCTGCCAGGGCGCCATGGCAGCGGCAAGCCGATATACAAGATCGTATCCGGCAACAACTGCCGCAATGACACTCTGCCCGTCAAGTCCGAGAGATTTGGCCACAGTCAAAGCGGTCGGCACAACGGCTGTTCCGGCATGGGCGCCTGCAAATGCATGTCCGTCATCCAACTCCACCGCGTGCCCGAAGGTCGTATCAATCATCACGGCACGCGCCAGAGGAAATTTTCTCTCTCCGGTCGTAAAGGCTGCCGTATCGCCGGTTCCCAGCTTTTGGCAGGCCAAAAGAAACGGCTCCCGATACGCCCAGTTTCCCGCCCCCGCAAGAACCGCTCCGACCGAATCCAAAATCCGCTCCTTTGTCAGGGCGACAATCTCTTTTGGCAGAGCCTCATACGATACATTATAAATAAAATCAGCGAATCGTTCTGTCAGATACATACCGCTATCTCCTTTCCGTCTATGGCAGCCCGCCCGGGCTTCCTTTTTGCCGCCCGTTCCGGCAAAAAGGCGGGATACCCGACTCCGACCGCACCATAAAAATCCTCATCCTCTTGCAGGCCAAATGCTCCAAAAAATTCCCGGATACGGCAGGAATTTGTAAGCCAGCGAAGCTGATTGCTCCAGCAGCTTCCGATTCCGAGAGAGGCGGCGGCAAGCATGATATTTTCAAGTCCCGCCGCACAATTTGCCATACTGTTTCTGTCCTCTCTTGGGGCGACAGACGCAATCAGAGTGGGCGCATGGTACATGAAATGATAGTCCGGCGTCTGCGCACGGCGGATTCCCTGCCGGATGATCTTATTTTTCTCTCCCGGAAAGTTTAAAAGCTCCTCCCGAATGAGTGTATTCAACGTTTCAAGAGCCTCTTGGTTCTGCACCGCTAAAAACCGGCTTCCCTGCGAATTGCCTCCCGTAGGGGCGTAAATGGCGCAGGAAAGAAGCGATTCCAGTTCTCCTCTTTGAAGCTGCTTTTTCTTGTAGGCACGGATACTCCGCCTTTGAAGGATTGTCCTTATTACTTCATTCATCCGTCATCTCCTCCTGCTGTTTTATATAAAATATCAAGAATCCTTTTCTCAGGACATTTTCTTTTTGATTTGTGCTGCGCGCAAACGCAGAATCTTTCTTGCAAAAATCGTGCGGATCTCTCCGCCCAGAAAGTCATCAGAAACGGCGGATTTATGTGCCGTTTCTGATAAAATTCTCTGTTTCGGGCAAATCTTTCCCAAAATAGTTCCCAATCATTTCTACGACAGCCATCGGATCTTCTCTGGAAATATAAGGCGTCCCCTCCTCATAACAGTCCAATATGCTGCCCTTGATTTTTTGGGCCGCTTCTCTTTGGAGTCCCAAAACGCCCAGCCCGCCGTATCTGACAACGATTGTGGGAACGGTAATTTGCTCCAGGCAGTCGGAAAATCCCCGATCCTCAAAGAGTGCCCAGTGAAGCGTCTCACCGTAAATGCCCGCCAGATGCAGGGCAAGACACCGCCCATCTGCGGTATCGGCCGAAGCACCGTATTTTGCCGATCTCTCCCACAGAGTTATAAGATGGCTCCCGTCGTTTTTCGGATGCACGATGGAATATTCCGGCAGCTTCCTTTTTCTCGCATACTGCTCTGCATCATGCGTATAAAGAGGATGGGCCAGCATAAGCCCCCGCACCTGTTTTGGAAAATCTACAGCCAGGTGCACAGCCAAATTTGCCGTCGCCATATTTCCATAAACATATGCAGCCGGTATCCCAACAGCGTCCATAAACGCGGCGATCATTCCCGCATGCTCCTCCATCGTCAGATAGCTTGGCGGTGTACAGGGCGGAGGGTCTGACATGCCAAACCCCGGCAGATCCGGCGCATATACATGAAAGCCCCTCTCTGCCAGAAGATCCCCGGCCCGCTCAAACTCATCGGAGGAGCTGCCCGACATGTGCAAAAGAAGCAGCTTCTTCCCGCTGTCTCCCGCATGCCGGTAGTGCATCTGGAACGGAAACCGCCCGGTTTGCAGCTCTCGGTCCACCTGAAACGGTCGAATCCGGTCTGTTTGGATTTCCACATATGCCCGTTTCATACACTTTCTCTCCTTAGTTCCGCTTTCCAGCCTTTCATAAGCCCCCCTCCGGTTTCATTCCTTTCTTCTCATAGACTGCTCCCAATTCCCTGCTTTTCATAGACCGTCCTCCAATTTCCATTTCCTGCTTCTCATAGACTGCTCCTGATTTCAATTCCTCGCTTCTCATAGGCCGCTCCTGATTTCGATTCCTCGCTTCTCACAGACCGCTTTCGCTTTCGATCCCCAGTCTCTCATAGATTGCCGTTCGGTTCCGTCCGGCTTCCCCTGCCGCCTGTTCGTAGGCACTGTTTCCGTGCGCGTCCATTGCGACGAAAAGCGGGCCGAATTCCTTCAGCCTGAATTTCAGGCGCTGATTGTCCGTCGGCATCAGTTCCGGCCAGTAATCCTCTGCGATCTCGGCATGAGAGGTATAGATCGCTGAACAGCCCCCAACCAATGCCAGATATACACAGCCAAAACGCTTCATGGCCGCCAGGTTTTTCTCGTCCATGCCGCCCTTGCCCATAACGATCCGTACTCCCGTTTTTTCGATAAATGCGGGCGTTTGCGCGTTAAACTTGGAACTAGTCGTCGTCCCCAGAGCCCGAAGGTCATAGCCGCCCTCTGCGGTCCGCCTCCAAATTGTCCCTGTGTGATAGATCGCGCTGCCCTTAAACTGCATCGGAATCCCCTTTTTTGCGGCCAGACGCTCCATAATCAGCGAATAATGATCCGCATAGAGCATCGAATACGCCTCTCCGGAAAGATATACAATATCATCCACTCTAAGCGCCCGGATCTCCTCCTCAGAAACAGGTGTTTGCAGATATACAGTATTTGCCATTTTCTCCCTCCTCGTCTTTGCATGCCAAGCCAAATGCTCATTCGGTCAGGCTCCTGCCCGAACCGCTCTTTTACACGGTATACCTCGCGCTAAGTTCATAAAGTCCCCCACTAAATGCTCCTAGTATATGCAGTATAACTCGCACTAAGCTCGTAAAACACCTCACTAAGTGCTCCTACTATATCTGTTCTACATGTCCGTCCCGGTAGATCCGGCAGACCGCCCGCCTTCCGGGCCAGCAGTTTATGTTTACCGCGACCGGCATCCAGGGCCGGTGCGTCCCGGCGTATTCGACGTGGACTGCCAGCGCCGTCGTATCGCCTCCCATGCCCATCGGGCCGATCTGACTGGCATTGATTGCTTCCATGAGCTCCTGTTCCAGAGCGGCCGCGTCCGGATCCGGATGGATTTCATTTAACGGGCGCACCGATGCCTTCGTCGCCAATAAGGCAACTTCCTCCATCGGGCCCCCGACACCGACGCCTACAAGAATCGGCGGACACGGATTCGCTCCTGCATTTAAAACCGAATCAATCACAAACTTCTTCACGCCTGCGACCCCGTCCGTAGACGGAAGCATCTTAAGAGCAGACCAGATCCCTGACCCGGCCCCCTTCGGCATCGCCTTAATTTCCATAAACTCCATACTATTATCCAACTCCGCATGAATCACCGGAACCTGTGCCGCCGTATTATCCCCTCTGTCCTCTCTCGTAAACGGATGCACCACCATAGGCCGCATCGGAAATTCCCCATACGTCAATTCCCTCAACGTCTCATCAAACGTATCCCGCACACTCTCCGCATAAGGAAAATCAAGAGGAGTCCGGATAAAAAACGTCGGAACACCCGTATCCTGGCAAATTACCATTCGCCTCTCGGCTGCCCTTTTCGCATTTTCGATCATGATCCTTAGATACTCTCGCCCCCTGGGACTCCTCTCCTTTTCCAAAGCCCCCGAAAGCGCCTCCATCACATCCGGCTGCAAAACAGTCAGACTCCGTATCCACACCTCCTTGACGGCCGCCTTCATTGTCTCCTTCTCAATCATCGCACTCGCTCCTTCCCAAATACAATCTTTCCGGATTTCCCGAAATCCCCACTTGCCTTCTCTGCCAGAAACACACTCCAAAAAAGAAGTTTCCCCTCACTCCCGAAGCAACATAGCAGAGGCCGGGCAGCCCTCTTGTTTAACTTGTTTCTCTCAGATAACTCCCATCTCCCGAAATCTCTCAATCTCCTCATCCGTATACCCCAACTCCCGATATACCTCCCTATTATGCTCACCCAGAAGCGGTGCACACCCCCGAACAAACGGATTCGTCTCTGACATCTTAACCGCCTGATTCGTAATCTGCACCATCCCAATCTCTGGATGCTCCACCATCGCATACATCTGCCTTATATCCCGAAAATGCGGATCCTCTGCCACCTCGGCCACCGTCATAATCGGAGCCGCCGCGATCCCCGCCTGTGTAAGTCTCTCAATCAGTTCCTCTTTCCAAAACCGCCTCGTCTCCTCCGCGATCATTGAATCCAGCAGCGCCCGGTTTTTTACACGGTCATCCACCCGCTTAAATTCCGCCCTATCCGTCCACTCGTCATGCCCCAAAACATGCGCAAACTTCGGCCATGCGCTCGCCTGACCGGCGCTGATCATAACTCTTTCCCCGCCCTTTACCGGATAAGCATTCCCCGGCGCGCTCGCCTCAAAAAAGTTGCCGAGGTTCTTCGGAATCTTTCCCGTCGTGAAATAGATCTGGTTAATGCTGGAAAGCGCAAAAATCGCCGAATCGACCAGGGAAACGTCAATGTACTGCCCCACACCCGAAGTCTGCCGGTAGGACAGCGCCGCCAGGATTGCAATCACCGTATTTTGTGCTGCCAGCACATCGCAGACAGAGGCACCGCAGCGCACCTGTTCCCCGTCCGCCGGTCCTGTCACACTCATGAGCCCGCTCATCGCCTGCGCCACCGGGTCAAAGCAAGCCCTGTCTGCGTAGATACCCTCCTGCCCATAACCGGAAACAGAGGCATAAATGATCCGCGGATTGTGTTTCTTCACCTCCTCATAGGAAAGTCCCAGATGGGCCATGACGCCGGGCCGGAAGTTCTCAATGAGAACGTCGGCCTTCTCGATCATGGCAAACAAGAGCTGTCTTCCCTCCACACTCTTTAAATTTAAGGTAATTCCCCTCTGGCCGCGGTTGAAAATGATAAAATATGTGCTGATCCCGTCCTTTTTCGGCAGCATGTTTCTTGCAAGGTCCCCAGTTTTCGGCTGCTCGATCTTAATGACATCCGCTCCCATATCGGCTAGCATCGAGGCTGCTAACGGCCCCGCGATGACCTGCCCCAAATCCAGGACCTTAAGCCCTCCAAGAGACGACCCTCTTTTCATGTTCATAGCGCACATTCCTCTAAAAACTCCTCAATCAGCCCGCAGATCACCTCGGGCGCCTCCACCATGATAAAATGTCCGTATCCGGGAACGGATTTAAAACACACCTTCTCTGCGTGGGTCAGGCCCTCCAGCGCCGTATGGTAATAATGCTCCGGTACATTCCAGTCATCCTCGCCGCGGATCAAAAGACACGGGCAGGTGATGTCTTTAAGCTCCGCCGTCACGTCATAATTGTTATAAATGGAAAGATCCGCCTGCTTCGCGCGCCCGCATTCCTGGCACACGCCCCACATAATGAAATCATGGGCCTCCTTCGGGCATTTTTCCCCGATCAGGCTTTCCGAGAAATCCCAATGCGAATGCTGGCAGCTTACGTATGGGTTGTCCAGCAGATTGACGGTCGCCCCGTAGGAAGTTCCCATCGCTTGGATACACGGCGAGCCCTGCATGGACACAATAGCCTTAATCGGATAATACTCCGCCATGTAATAGACCATATTGCCGGCCACTGAGCAGCCGATTACGATCGGGTCATCAATTCCCATCGCCTGGATAAAGTCCCAGATAAATTTTCCGTATTCCCGGTAATCCGTGATCCCCACGTTGCCCGGCAGCGGCCAGCTCTTTCCGTGCGCCGGCATATCGAAAGCGACCACTGTAAATTTTTCCTCCCACAGCTCCATCATGCCGTGATACTGCCTCGTCTCCCGCCCGGCCGTGTGCAGGGCGACGATCGTCCCCTTCGGGTTTTTTGGGCCGTTATTTGTCTCATAATAGGTTTTGATTTCGTCTACTACGATATATCCGCCTGTGATTGCCATATTTATCTACCTGCTCCCTTCCTCATCTTACTCACAAAATGCCTTCGCAAGCAACCGCATGACCTGCGCGATTACCGTGTTGTTCTGCCGGTTGGCTAACGCACTCCCAAGCTGCTCGAAGGGCCTTTTATTATGCTTCACAGAGATCGCGAGCTGGAAATTTCGTTTTTTGAAAAATTCCTGCCACTGCTCCTCATCGCCGCGGATCCCCACATAATATCCGTTGGCCGGTTTCCCGAACTCCACGTCGATCAGCGTGCCCTTGTAAAAATACAGATTGTAAGGTATCTCGTCAAATACAAATGTCATATCTCCCGTAAAAAAGCGGCCATCCCAATAATTTTTAAACTCCTCGGCCTCCGGGCCGTTGATCAGTTTCTTCAACTGTTCCAATTTCTCAAGCCGTTCCAATGTTGTCATGCTTTCATTCCTCCTTTTCATCCGCATATAGTCCCAAAATCTCCCCTGTTCCTCCTTTATGGCTGATTTTCCTGCGCAAACAGGGCATCCCCAAATCAGGCAGCCCTGTTTACACTTTCTTTAAACTTATGCCATCGGATAGGCATCCTCTGGTATTTCTTCATTCTCCTCATAGTTTGTCATCGCAAAGCCTGTGGCACCGTAAATCAAAGAAAGAACCGGCACCAGGATATTGAGGAAGCAGAATGGAATAAAGACCGTCGGTTCCACCCCATACATACCCGCCACATACAGGGCATTGACACCCCAGGGAATCAAAATCGCTCCCTGTGTCCCAAAATCCTCCATTGCACGGGACATGTTTTCAGGCTTTAATCGAAGTTTCTTATATAATGGGGACACCAGCGTACCAGTCATAACGTTTGCAAAGCTCTGTGTCGAGCCGGTGGCCAACGCACATATTTCCACCACCAGACAAGCGGCTGTCGCTCCCAGAGTCGTCTTTACCTTTGCACAGATCGGCTGGATAAAGGCATCCAGAATTCCGGCGCCCTTTAAAATTCCCGCAAATCCGAAAGAACCCAGCATCACATTGGTAAAATCCCGCATACTGGTAAAGCCTCCTCTGCTTAAAATCGTATCCACAAAGGCATCTCCGGATTCGATTGAATACCCTTTGTACATGATGTTCAGCACATCCCCTGCGCTCTGTCCCTGATACAAAACGGCAATCAAAGCACCAAACAGTCCTGCACCCAGGATAGAAGGAATGGAAGGCTTCCCGGTCGCCAACAGGTAAAATAAAAGAAGCATCGGCAGCAGCGTGACAAAGCCAAGCTTAAAGTTTACCGCCATGGCTTCCATTGTGCCGTTTACCGTCCCATAATCAATCACTGCATCGGCATTTTTAATTCCCAGGAAAAGAAAAAGAAGGAAGGTAACGGCATACCCCGGTACCACGGTCCAAAGCATGTGCTTTATATGCTTCATGACCGGAACACCCGCCAGAGCGGAAGACATCACCGTTGTATCCGAAATCGGGGACATCTTATCGCCAAAGTACGCCCCACTGACCACAGCTCCGATTACCAGGCCAATGTTCATATCCATGCCCATACCGATTCCTACCATTGCAAGGCCGACCGTGCCGATGGTCCCCCAGGAAGTTCCGGTAAACAGCGAGGTAACAGAGCTGATCACCAGAACGATCGGCAGAAACATGTGTGGATTCACAAGCTTCAGGCCATAGTAAATCAAAGTGGGAACCGTACCGGAGACGATCCAGGCAGAAGTCATGCCGCCTACCACCAGAAGAATCACCGCCGGCTGAATCCCGGAGCGGATCGTGTCAACAGCCGATTTTTCAATCTCTTTATAGCTGTGGCCGAGATACCAGCTTACGCCGATGGCGGGCAGCCATGCGATAAAGAACATCAGACGAAGATCTACGTTCAGCCCCTTAAGCCCGATCACCTCGATTCCCTTTGTACCGATTATGATCAGGAGGATCAAAACGATCAAGGTCGTACATGCAAACGTAAAACTTGGAGTTTTTATCTCCTGATTCCTTTTCTCTCTCGTTTTTTTCTCCATTTTTTCTCCTTTCCCCTAAAGAGTGTCTCAAAGGATACGGGAATTCACTCTATATCACGCCCTGCTCTTTAAGCTCTGCAAGCCGCTCGGGCCCATAGCCCAGCCAATCCCTATAAACCTCCTCGTTATGCTGCCCCAGCACCGGGGCCGGGCAGCGGATTTCAGGACCACCTGTCGTCATCTTGATGGCGGAATTGGTAAAGCGCATCTTCCCCACCTCCGGATCGTCGATCTCCGGGAACATGTTCCGTGCACCGCTGATCTGTTCGTTGGCGACCACCTGATCGAGATTTAAAATCGGTGCACAGGCAAAGCCCTTCGGAAGCAGTGTGTCAATTACCTCGTCGGTTGTCATGGTCTTCGTCCACGCCTCCACGATCGGGTCCAGCTCCTCCCGGTTCTGCACACGCAGTGCGTTGGTTTTGAAGCGTTCATCCTCCAAAAGCTCCGGCTTCCCCATAATCTCACAGAGCATTGCCCAGAACTTGGGCGCGCTGCCGTTGATGACACAATAGCCATCCTTTGTGTGATAGCCGCCGCCCGGCGCGGAGGAGGTATAGCGGTTGCCGTTCTTTAGCGGAACTTTTCCGGTCGCGAGATAGACCTGAATCATGCTCTGCGCCGCGACGACGCAGCCATCCGTCAGGGAAATGTCGATCATCTGCCCTTCGCCGGTCTCATCCCGGTACCGCAGAGCTGCCAAAATCCCGATCACAAGATGCAGGCTTCCCATCACGTCGCCGAAGGAGGCGCCGCAGCGCACCGGATCGTTCTCCGGCCAGCCTGTGATGCTCATGACGCCGCTCCAGGCCTGGGACATTGTATCGTAGCCGGCCCGATGTCTGTAAGGCCCCGTTGCCCCAAAGCCGGAGATCGAACCATAGATCAGACCCGGATTCACCCTTTTTAAGTCCTCATAGCCCAGCCCCAGCTTCTCCATCGTTCCCGGCCGAAAGTTTTCAATGACTACATCGGCCTTTTTTACCAGCTCCAAAAAGATTTCCTTCCCTTCCTTCAAGTTCAAAGTAATCCCCTTTTTGCTGCGGTTGAAATTTTTATAATAACAGCTTACCCCATCCTTCATGGGCGCAAACCCGCGGCTGTCATCTCCGCGCCCGGGCTGCTCGATCTTGATGACCTCGGCCCCCATATCGCCGAACAGCGCGGCCGCATAGGGCGCGGCCAGGACGCGGCCCAGATCCAGGACACGGATTCCCTCTAAAACTCCTGACATGTTAAAACTCCTCTCTTTCTGTGCTTATGTCCATGCGGCGGATACACCACCGGACTATTCATTCCCCAGAATCACGCACGATGCGATCTGCGGCGGTCCGCCGAAGGTCTGGGACAGTCCCATATGTACATCCTTAAGCTGCCGCTTCGGATTGTCCACCTTATACTGAAGCTGCTTGTAGATCTCATAGGTCATGCGGATTCCGCTGGCCCCTACCGGATGGCCGAAGCACTTAAGCCCGCCGTCCACATTGACCGGAAGTCCCCCCGTCCGCTCGAAGAACCCTTCCTCTACATTCCGCCAAGCCGTCCCACGCTCACAGAAGCCGAAATCCTCGTAGATACACATCTCGGTGATGGAAAAGCAGTCATGGACCTCTGCCAGGTCAAGCTCCTCTCTCGGATTTTTGATTCCCGCCATCTCATACGCCATTTTCGCACAATTCCGAAGCGCCTCAAAGCTCGTCCAGTCAAAGTTCCGGCTGCGGTAATGCGGCGTCATGCTGTCGGTTGCGCAGCCGAAGCCCTTTACATAGATCGGATCGGTACGGAATTTTTTCGCAATGTCCGCCCGGCATACGATCGCGGCCGCCCCGCCGTCGCTGGTCCCGCAGCAGTCATATAAGCCCAATGGAGACGCGATGAGCGGCGCGTTCATTGCCTGCTCGATTGTGATGACATTGTGAAAGTGTGCTTTGGGGCTTAAGGAGCCGTTATAATGATTTTTCACATCGATTTTGGCTAGCATCGTCTTCCCCTGCTCGTAGGTCAGGCCATATTTCTTAAAATACGCCTCCGCAATCAGGGCAAAGGAGCCGGGGGCATCCCGCCTTGTCTCCCGTACCGGATTCAGGCCGCGCCCTACGCCGAGTCCGCCGAAGCCCTTGTCCTTTAGCTTTTCCGCCCCGATCGCCATGGCGATGTCACACATGCCGCTCTTGACTGCCAAAACCGCGTTGATCAAAGCGACATGACCGGCTGTACACCAGTTTTCATTCCGTGTGATCGGGATCCCATGCATCTTGAGCGCGTCGGCCACCGGCGTGCCCGAGCAGTTGTTGGGGGCATTGGTGTTGGCAAAATAGCAGGCCTCGATGTCCTTCGGGCCTACTCCCGCATCCTGAAACGCCTCAAAGGCAGCCTCGATAATCAGATCCTCCAATCCGGTATCCCAGCGCTCTCCAAATTTCGTGCAGCCCATGCCGATGATCGCCACATCATCCTTATATCCGTTTTTGAAATACATCGTTATACACTCTCCCTTCTCAGAGGACGCATTTTCCAGAAATAATTCGGGAAGTCGCCCAGATTGTGCATTTTCCTGAAGGTAAACTCCACGTCCATCCCTGTCTTCACTTCATCCTTCTTAAAGTCGGTCATAACGGTATAAAGATGGCTCCCGTCCTTTGCCTCGGCAATCGCCTGAATGATAAGCGGCGCGTCGCTGCGGCCCGCATACTGATCGATCGAATATGTATAAAGCTTACAGATCTGGTCGGAATAGCCGGCCTCCTCGTACTCGTCTAAAGAACCGCAGACATCACAGACACGCGAGATCGGATAAGAGGCCGCCCCGCACTTTTTGCATACGCTGCCATGGAGCCGCAGATTCATCTTCTGCTCCCGCCAGGTCTGGGAGGTGGAGGCCGGAAGCTTGAAGGGCGCGCCGGGCTCCGCGGAGGCGATTTCCCGCCATGAAAGGAAGCGGACATAGGAATCCAGTTCCTCTCTCGTTTCCAGATACCGTTTGATCTGGCCGCGGCCCACAAGCTTTTCGATCTGCTCTGTCACCGTCATGGTAAACGCATTGGCGCCGTTTCCGTAGTCTGCCACCAGGATCCGGTCTCCGGACTTTGCGGTTTCCAACGCCTGCACAATCCCTAAAAGGCCCTGCGCCGCGCCCGTGTCGCCGGCGTTTATGAGCAGTGTGTCCACCAGCTGTTCGGGCGTGACGCCAAGCTTGGCGGCAAGTTTCCCCTGCAGCTTTGCGTTCTGAGCTGTCAAAACCACCTTCTGGTATTCGCTGACCTGTGAACCGGTCTCTTGAAAGAGCTTATCCAAAACAAGCTTCATCTCTCTGAGATACCCCTCCGTATCGCAGAAGCGCCCCTCTGCATGAAGTGTATAGGGATCGCCCGCATTTCTCCAATAGTCGTTGATTTCCTCGTTGACTGAAGTGAAGAAATCAACCTCTGCCAGAAGATCTTCTCCTGTTCCCAGGATGACCGCAGCCGCGCCGTCGCCGAAGCCGGTTTCCTGGGCGGATTTGGGATAGCCGTTCCGCATATCGGCGGCCGTCACCAGAACGTGGCTTCCCGGATTGGCGGCCGCGCTGTCTAAGGCCAGCTTGAGTGCCGAGGTTCCGGCCCTCGTCGTGGTCATGACATCCGCCGTGAAGACGGATTCATCCCGCAGATCGCACGCGACCGCCAGGAGGGAGCTGTGGGATTTTTCCGCATAAGGCCCGGTCGTGGAGGCGAAATACAGCCCGTCCACCTGGTCTCTGGGGATCAGCCGAAAGCACCCCATGGCCGCCTCCACGGCCATCGTCATACTGTCTTCATCTGCACCACAGACGCTCTTTTCCCCCTTTCCGCCCTTTCCGCCCCAGGCTTTGGAAAGAGCGCTCCTTGTCAGATAATGATAGGGGAGATAGGCCCCTATTGCCTGAATACCTCGTTTCATTTCCATTTTTCCTCCTTCATTCCTTCTGCTTTTTCCTTGACAAAAGCTGCAGGACAATCACAGAACCGCCCGCTACAATTCCCGCAAAATCTGTGACAATGCCGCCATCCACCAAAAGCAGCGCTCCGACGATTAACAGCGCCCGTTCTGCGGCGTGCAGCCCCCGATACATATAGCCCTCCAGTCCGCCGGCCAGAAAATAAATCCCCACCAGGGAAGTCACACACACCCTGAGTATATCCATCGGAGTCCCCTGCATCAGCATAGCCGGGGTAAAACAGAAGAAATAGGGAATCAAAAATCCCGCCAGCCCCAGCCTCGTGGCGCAAAATCCCGTCTCCATAGGCTTTGCCCCGGATAATCCCGCCGCCGCAAACGCCGCCAGCGCCACAGGAGGCGTGATGGCAGACAGGCAGGCATAATAAAATACAAACATATACGCGCCCAGAGAAGTGATCCCAAGCTGGATCAGTGCAGGTGCGCACAAGGTTGCGGTAATGATGAAAGCTGCCGTAGTCGGAAGTCCCATGCCCAGAAAAACACAGCACAGCATGGTCAGAATCATAGTAGGCAGCTTCAGGCCGCCGGAAGCACCGAGCAGCAGGGCCGTAAATTTAAGGCCCAGTCCCGTTTTCGTAAGCACACCGATCATCAAGCCCGCCACGGCACAGGCCATTGCGACCGAAAGCAGATCCTTCGCGCCGTTTTCCAAAGCCTGCAGCACCTTTTTGACATTGAGCCGTTCACCTTTCGTGCCAAATACAAAGCCGACCAAAAGAATCGTCGCAATCGCGTACAGAGCGGAATAATTGGCCGAATAGCTCATAACACAAAGTGCCCACACAAGCACGGTGATCGGGATCAAAAATAGCCAGCCCTCTTTAAAGGTTCTCCATTTTGGAGGAAGCCTGTCTGCCGAAAGCCCCTTCATTCCCAGACGCCCCGCCTCAAAATCCACCTGAAAAGCCGCTGCCAGAAAATAGACAAGTGCAGGCAGCACGGCTGCTACAGCCACCTCGCCGTAAGAAATACCGATCATCTCGGCGAGAATAAACGCTCCGGCTCCCATGACAGGCGGCATGATCTGTCCTCCGGTGGACGCGGTCGCCTCTACGGCTCCGGAAAGTTTTGGCGAATACCCGCAGGCTTTCATTAACGGAATCGTAAATGCGCCGGTCGTCACGACATTCGCCACGCCTGTACCGGAGATCGTCCCCATGGCGGCGGAGGAGACGACGGCCGTCATCGCCGGCCCGCTGCGAAATCTCCCTGTCAGAGAGTACGCCATGTCGATGAACCACTGCCCCGCACCCGTAATTGCCAAAAACGCTCCGAACATGACGAAAGAGGCTACATAGGAGGAGGAAATGCTAAGCGGCTGCCCGTACAGCCCTTCGCTGGTGAATACAACAACGTCAATAATGCTGCGCCAGGTATATTGTTTATGGGTCAAAAGCCCCGGAAGATGCTGGCCGAAAGCCGCATATAGAATAAAAATCAGACAGATCAGAGGCAGCGCGTTGCCGGTTGTGCGGCGTGCGCATAAAAGCACCAGTATGAGAATCAACGTTCCCACAATCACATCCGCCTGTGACGGGCCATTCAACGTATAAGTCAAGGCATAGGCGGCTCTTGTCTCATAAGTGAGGAACAGGCCACAGCCAGCCGCGGTTAAAGTAAATGCAAGATTGTAGCCATCCGTGAGTACAGGATTTTTAAACCGCACAGGCTTCAGGATCCCGATCAGGGTCATTGCGAAGGTTAAATGAACCGCACAGCGCATGTTGGTGACCAAAAATCCATACCCGGCCACAATGAGCTGGAATATACCCATCGCGATCGACAAGGCAACGGCGATCCGCTTATAATTCGGATTGTCAATCAGACAGCCCGTATACATGGTATCACTCCTTCCTACTCTGCCTCCGGCGGAATCAGTTCCTTGGGGATTTCCACTCCGCGCTCTCTGTAGAATTTCACGGCTCCGGCATGCAGCGGAACGATCAGGCTACCGATATTAGTATCTGTAATTTCCGCACATGTATTGTGGGAAACGACCCATTCCTCCCGATTATCAAAAATATCACGCATCAGGACATACATCTCGTCTTCGGTAAAGTTTTCACGGTCCGTAGCAATGAACTGACCGGTGGCAAGCGTAGAAATATCCGAATCCTGACCCTTGTATGTCCCGGCTGGAATCGTATAACTGACATATCCGACGTATTCATTTAAAAAATTCTTTGTGAAATCGGAGGGAAGGTCCATGATTTCAATATCTGCGCTTAAAGCCAGCTCTGTAATGGCGCTCCCCGGAGCCTGAACCGGATAGAAAAAAGCATCAATCTGTCCGTTTTTCATGGCATCTGCCATCTGCGACGGATTGATCATCTGAATCTTCATGTCATCGTAACTCATGCCGGCGCTGGCGATCACCTTGCTCGCAAACGACTCATAACCACTCCCGGCGGTACCGACAGCAACACTCTTTCCTTTTAAATCCGCTATACTTTTGATTCCAGAGCCCGCCTTGACGACAATGTGCATGGCCGAGGACGGCAGTGCAATCATACTGCGAAGGCTGTCGCTTCCAGCCCCGGCATAGGAGTCTGCAGATGTGTAATAATAATATCCCATATCGCAGTTCAGCATGATAATATCTACATTTCCCTCCTCCAGATTGCGCAGGTTCTCCCCGCCGCCGGAAGCAGCTTCATTCGTAACGGTAAACCAGCCGGAATGCAGATTGACAGCATTGGCCATTCCGCCGCCGATGATATACCACGCACCACTCGAGGAGCCCGTCCCAACGCACAGAGCGCGCTTAGCTGACGGCGGTGTAAGCGTATCCAGATACTCACCGGCTGCTTTGGTATCCGCCGTATGATCACTTTCCGTCCGAGCACCGCTTTCTTCCGCAACCAATGTAGCGGGAGCGGCGGTCGCCGCTGTCTGAGGCGTCTCCTTCGTGCCGCATGCTGCCAGGCTAAGCATCATAGAAGCGCCCAACAAAACTGTCAAAATTCTGCCGTATATTTTTTTCATTCGCTTTTCCTCCGTTTATTTTCCATCCTTTAAATACTGCCCGATCTGTTCTCCCAACAGCGCGATCCCCTTCTCCATATCCGCCTTAGAGGCGTTGGAGAAATTCAGCCGCATGGTATTTACGCCGCTCCCGTCTGCGAAAAAGCTGTCGCCGGGCACATAGGCGACCTTGGCCGGGATCGCATATTCCAAAAGCTTCATCGAAGAATACCCCTCCGGAAGCTTGGACCACAGGAACAGGCCGCCATCCGGCCTTGTCCAGCGCATTTCTTTCGGAAAATGCGTATCCAAGAGGGAAAGCATCGTATCCCGCTTCTTTTTGTAAACCAGACAGCACTCCTCAATATGTGCCTGCAATCGCCCGCGCCTGCAGTATTCGTTGACGATAAGCTGCGTCAGATTCGGTGTGTGCATGTCATTATTCTGCTTTCCGAGGACGAGCTTCCTAGCGACCGCCTCCTGGCAGACCACATAGGCCATACGGAGCCCCGGCGCAATGATCTTGGAAAAGGAACCGAAATATGCGACCTGGCCGGCCTCGTCTAACGTTTTCATATGGGGAACCGGATCTCCGCTGTAACGCAGCTTCCCGTAAGGATCATCCTCGATCACAAGGACATTGTGCTTCTTCACGATCTCCATGATCCGTTTGCGGCGCTCCCACGGCAGCGTGATCCCGGTCGGGTTCTGGAAATTGGGAATCAGATAGATAAGCTTGGCCGGTCCTGTCTCAAGCTTCTCCTGCAGGGCTTCGGGAATAATGCCCTCGTCATCGGAGGCGACCGCCTCCACTCTTGCCCCGTAAATGCCAAAAATCTTCAAGGCCGCCACATAGGTCGGGCTCTCCACCAGAACGCGGTCTCCCGGATTCAGCATGGCCTTGCTCAAAAGATCCATGCTCTGCTGGGAACCACTGGTAATGACCACATTTTCCGCCTTCGCAGGGACTCCCTCCTCCGTCATCTGCCCGGCTATGTACTCCCGCAGCGAAAGGATTCCGTTACTTACCCCATACTGCAGGCAGGCGATGCTGTTTTCCTTTAAAACCTTGGAGGCAATTTCTGCCAGCTCCTCGTTCGGGAAGGTTTCCGGGGATGGATTCCCTCCCGCAAACGAGATGAAGCCCGGCTGGGAAGTGTATTGATACAATTCCCGGATAATGTTTCCCTTGAGCCCTGCAAACGCCTTGGAAAATAAAGCATTGCTGTCAAACATGTTCTCCCTCCTGTCATTCTTGTTTTTGATAGTCCGGATTCACCAGATATTTAAGCTCCTCTCCGTTAAAAAATCTCCTAAATTCCTCCGCCAGCGTAAGAATCGTCCGATCCATGCTCTCATACGTGGAAGCGCCGATGTGCGGCGTTGCGATCAGATTCGGCGCCTGAAAGAGCCCGAAGTCCGGCGGTGTCGGCTCCTGTCCAAATACATCGAGCGCTGCTCCCGCAATCACGCCCTCCTCGAGCGCCCGCTTTAAGTCTGCCTCATTGACCAGCGCGCCGCGCATTTCATTGATCAGGTACGCCGAGGGCTTCATCAGACGAAGCCGGTCATAATTTACGAAGCCTGCCATTTCCGGAGTCATCGGTGTATGGAAGGAAACATAATCCGCCTGCGCCATGACCTCCTCGATGGATTCCCTTTTCTCCACTCCCGCACCGATTTCCTGCATCGCCTCAGCAGACACATACGGGTCGCAGGCGATCACCTTCATCTCAAAGCCGCAGCCTGCCATCCCTGCGAGCTTTCTTCCGATGCGCCCCAGACCGACGATTCCCAGCGTTTTTCCGGCGAGTTCATGACCGGCAAATCGGTCCCTGGCTCCAAATTGACCCTCCACACGCAGCGCATAGTCAGCTGGAATCGTGTTTTTTGCCAGATTCAGGATCATGCCCATCACGTTCTCCGCAACCGATATGGCATTTGCTCCCGGCGTGTGCGTAACTGCAATCCCCTTTTGTGTCGCAAGCCCTATATCAATTCCGTCCAGCCCTGCACCATGCATGCCGATGATTTTTAAACGGGGAGCGCTCTTAATCAGCTCCTCCCGTACCGGTGTCATACGCGCAATGATTCCGTCACACGTCCCGATCTGCGCCTTCACATCCGAAACCGCGTTCGACTTAGACCAGACCAGTTCAAAACCGCACGCCTCCAAGCTCTCTGCCCCGCAGCGGCTGATCCGATTTGTGATAAGTATTTTGGGTACACGCATATAATTTTCCCTCCTTTGCATCAAATGTACGCTCGGAGTCTCTTAGTATCTGATTTTGTGAGATGGTTTTTGTCAGATATGCATAAATTTATGAGGCGTATATAGAACATACGTTGATTAAATTTAGGTACATTTGGCAGAAATCAGCCACAAAAGCAGATGCAGGAGTGATTCCAAGTGTACATCCAAATTATATATGGTTCAAAGAGCTTCTTCCTCCTGCTTTCCACGGATTTTTTACTCTTTGTTTTCTATTTTTATAGTAAACTTACAAATATTTTCCCCAGAAAAATCCGGTTCTTTTCCACTTTTGATTTATAAAAAGGTCAAAAAAGAGCCGCTCGGCAAACTCTCATGCCGGAGCGGCCTCACTCTGCACGGGGCTGTGCTTTGTTCAGTCTGTCCCCGCAGCTACCGTCAACAGATATTTTCTTCGGCGCGAAGTGATCCCCGTGCAGGGCCATGCTCCATTGGAACCGGATCCACGATTCTGCCGTCAGGGCCTTTTGCCTCATGTGTGTGAAAAAACTACCGCTTTCTGTAGAAAAAACAGAATCTCAAAAAGTCATTGTCTTTTGAAATGCAGACAGTAAAATTGATGTAGGGATTTAATATTAAGATCAGAAAGGCAGAACGAGATGTTTATACAATGAACTTATTACAAGTGAAGAATGTCTGTAAAATTTACGGAAGTGGGGTGGCCGCCGTATGCGCGTTTAAAAACGTCCGCTTTTTCGTTCCAAAGGGCGATTATAGGGCTGCCGTCAGGGAATCCGGTTCCGGAAAAGTAGCCTCCTCAACATAATAGGTGCACTTGACACACCATGTCCGGCAAAATAACTATAAGCGGCAACAATATTTTATCCATGAATGGCCGAAAAACTCACTGTTTCCGGCAAAGAAAGATCGGATTTATTTTTCAGACATCCAATCATATTAGATGTTCCCTCGGCAGTGGACGAAAATACTTTGTCATTCAGTGCGGGGGATATTATGTTTTTAATAGATTTGAATTAAAGGACTTTTCAAAAGAGGACATTCTCAAAAAAGGCAATACTCTTTCAAACGTATCTGGTACCAGAAATTATATACGTGCCGCTTGGGATAAAGACAGCACGTTACCTTCAGTGGACGAAGGACCATACGGTTGTGCACCGCAGATAAGCGATTCTACGGCGCTACTGTCGCTCGGCGTACGTCCAAGCCGATTGACGGCAACACCGCCCTCCGCCAAAAGACGGTACTTAAAGTGTGTGGCCCCTTGCCCGCTGCGGATAAGAGCTACGCCTTCCGCGCCGTTAAAACGAAAATATGGAAATAATAAACGAATTGGAATAGAGAGCCTCTCATAAAGGCAGTACAAGGCCACCGGCTAAACCGGTGGCCTTGTACTGCCTTTATGAGAGGCTGCTGCCAGCTTGCGCCTGGAAAGCGCACTGGGAAGGTGCCTGTATGTCTCCTTTTTTACTGTTCCACCGCAGAAAAACCAAGATCATCTAAAATTTCCACAGCCTCTGTCTCCCTACCTTCGACTGTCACCGTCTTGGTCGCCAAATCCACCGTATGTCCGATCGAAGCCGCTGTCAGCGCCTTATCAATTCTTGCCACACAGCCCTCACACATCATTTCCTCACATTTATATGTCTTCATATTCGCTCCTTCTCCTTTTCCATTCTTTTTAAAACATTCTTTTAATGGCTTCACAAAGCCTGGCAACCGCTTCCTCCTCATTGCCGTTCTTGATGTCCTCCACCACACAGGTCCTGATGTGGTTCGACAAAAGCAGTTTACAGAACCCGTTAAGAGCCGACTGTACGGCCGAGACCTGAACCAAAATGTCCGGACAATAGCGCTCATCCTGCACCATGGAGCGAAGGCCGCGTACCTGTCCCTCGATACGGTTCAAACGGTTGATCAGTTCCTTTTCCTCCTTCGGTTCCCGATGCTTGTGGCGGCATTCCCCGCAGGAGGAAGCCTCTTTGGCGGCCTCCATCTTTGTTTCTTCCAAAACCTGTTTCTCCTTCCTGTTTGTCAAAGCATTCAGGCATTTTGCTCCCGGCCAGGCCTACGGCATCAAAGCTTAAGCCCTCTGAGCCGCAGCGCATTGCCCACGACACACACCGAGCTTAAAGACATGGCAAATCCTCCGATCATCGGACTCAAAAGCGGCCCTCCGAACAGATGGAGAAGGCCGGCTGCGACCGGGATCCCCAAAGTGTTGTAAAAGAACGCCCAAAACAGGTTCTGCTTTACATTGCGGATCGTTGCCCGAGAAAGCCGGATCGCTCTGCACACATCCATAAGATCCGATTTCATGAGCACCATGTCGCCGGATTCCAGCGCAATATCACTGCCTGAACCGATCGCCGCACCCAAATCCGCCTGGATCAGGGCCGGGGCATCGTTGATTCCGTCACCCACCATCATAACAGTTTTTCCCTCAGACTGCAAGCCGGAAATTACGCCAAGCTTCTCATCCGGCAGAACCTCGGCGATTACATGTGGAAGATGTGCCTGTTTTCCGATGTATTCCGCCGTCTTTTTATTGTCCCCTGTCAGCATGTAGACGTCGATTCCCATCGCCTTCAGTGCATCAATGGCCTCGATACTGGTCTCCTTGATCGTATCCGCCACGGCGATGATGCCCGCCGCCTTCCCCTCCGACAGGACAAACATCGGCGTCTTGCCCTCCGCACTCATCTGCTCTGCAAACTCCCGATGCGCCAAAAAAGCCTCCTCTGCTCCCAGCTCTTTTAAAAGGCGCAGATTGCCAACCGCCGTCTGCTTCCCATCTAATACGGCAACGATTCCCTGGCCGGTCCGATTCTCAAAGCCATCGGCGGGAAGCGCGTAAAGCTCCAGCTCCCGTTCCCTCGCACACGCAAGAATTGCTGCGCCCAACGGATGCTCCGATGCCTGCTCACCACTTGCCGCAAGGCGCAGGACCTCCTCCTCGGAAAAACCGTCCGCTGCTATTATATCGGTTACCTTTGGCTTTCCCTCCGTGATTGTTCCGGTCTTATCGAGAACAACCGTGTCCACCCGCTGCCCGGTCTCCAAAGCCTCACCGCTCTTGATTAAGATTCCGTGGCCGGCTCCCACACCGGTTCCCACCATTATGGCTGTCGGTGTTGCCAGTCCAAGCGCACATGGACACGCGATCACAAGCACTGATACAAAAATAGTCAGTACGAACGTGATCTCCTGCCCTCCCATGATCCACCAGAGCAGGGCAGCCACGGCCGCAATCGCCATGACGGTCGGAACAAAGATACCGGCCACACGGTCTGCCAGCTTGGAAATCGGCGCTTTTTTCCCCTGTGCATCCTCCATCATGCGGACAATCTTCGAAAGAGTCGTATCACCGCCGACCCGCAGAACCTCGATCTCCATTGCGCCGTTATAATTGACGCTGCCGCCGATCACTTCGTCTCCGGCCGTCTTCTCGACCGGGATGCTCTCACCGGTCAGCATGGATTCATCTACACTGCTGCTCCCCTCCACAACACGGCCATCCAGCGGAACACGGCTGCCGGGCTTTATGAGGATATGCTGTCCGACCGCGACGGTCTCGGTTGCGACTTCATGCTCCGTGCCGTTTTCCAGGAGAATTGCCGTATCCGGAGCGAGCTCCATCAGTTTGCGGATTGCCTCGGAGGTCTTTCCCTTGCTGCGTCCTTCCATATATTTTCCGACCATGACAAGCGTGACGACCACAGCCGCCGACTCATAATAGAGCTGATGTGCTGCCATCGGATCGGAATAGACCTGTACGGTCTTTACTAAGCTGTAGAGAAACGCGCTCCCCGTCCCCACGGCTACCAGAGAATCCATGTTCGGATTGCCTTTTATAAGCGCCCGCAGCCCGCCGGTATAAAACTTCTTCCCTGCTATCAGTACCGGGATCGTAAGCACAAGCTGAATCAGCGTAAAGTTTACGGGATTCTGGTGCATGTCTATGATCGCCGGGAGCGGCAGGCCGCCGGGGACCATATGTCCCATCGCGATGTAAAGGAGCGGCACGGCAAAGCACACCGCCACAAGAAGCCTGTGAAAGCTTTTCTTGAGCCCTTCCTCCTGCTTCGCAAAAAGCTCCTCCTCCTCTTTTTTCAAATCCCGCCCGGGCGCGGAAAGAATCGCCTTAAACCCGGCGCGGCCGACCTTCTCCTCGATCTTCTCCCGTGTGACCTGTGTCTCGTCATAGGTGATCGTCATCTTCGCCGTCGTCAGATTGACGCTGCTCTGTGAAACGCCCTCTAGCTTCCTCGTCACCCGCTCCACCGCACTCGAGCAGGCGGCACAAGACATGCCTTCAATGTTGTATACCTCTGTAATCATGCGTTTATTCCTTTCTATACCCATACGGGGTACATCTATATGATAGCAGGAATTAGCAATTTGTCAAGGGGAAATTGTGATTTTTATGTGAGGATATCAAGAGCAAGGCAGACAGATGGGAGGGAACTAGTGTACGGACACATTTATATCTGCCGAAACTGCGCAGGGTATTTTTTGCAAGGTCAAGGAAAGGAGGCGATGCGGCGGTTTTCACTCCTCTGCGGTCCATGCTGAACGTGTGCCACTGGCACACAAACACCGCTGACCAGCAGCCGAGTCTCATGGAAAAATGAACAAGCAAGTTTGCCTGCATATAAGTGTGTCAGTCTAGGGGCCATATAGGCCGAAGCAGGCAGGCGCGGCCTTAGTCTTGTTCGATGAATCGGAGGCTGCGCCCCATCCTCCAAAACCAGGGCCCCCAGACTGATATAATAACGGATCCTGTTCTGTAAGATTTCTGATCTTTATCCCGATACTCCATATAGAAACAGCACAGGACATCATGCAATCCTGTGCTGTTCTTGTAAATTTTTTCTAAGTTCGCCAGCCAATCCTTAAGTCGCTGCGTTATAGACCGCCTCATGGCCGGAGTGCAGAAGCTTTTCGCCTTCATCCCATAGCTTTTCCAGACGCTTTGCTTCCTTTTGCCTGCCCTCGGGTCCGCCCTCCAAAAAATAACCAATCATTTGCCGGGTGCTTTCGTCGATCTTTCCCAACAGTCGTTTCTCCAGCAGAACAGTACTCTGCTTGAGCATAAGCATATCCTGTCCCATCATCTCCATAGCCAGGGAATGACATTCCAGCCGCTCCGCCATATCCTGGAGATGCCCGGAAAAGCCCTGCATATGTTCTCTCAGGATAATGTGGGACCGCTTCAGACCCTCCAAACGCTCAAACACTGGCGCAAGCTTCCGGTCAAAGGCGTCTTCCAGCTTCACATCCAGTTCTTCCCTGAATGCGTCAAACCGCGTGTCCAATTTCGCATCCATTTCTTCTCTGAATGTCTCAAACTTCGCGTCCAGCTTTGCATCCATCTTCTTCTCGAATGTCTCAAACCGCACGTCCAGCTTTGCATCCAGCTTCTTCTCGAATGTCTCAAACCGCGCGTCCAGTTTCGCATCCAGCTTCTTCTCGAATGTCTCAAACCGCGCGTCCAGTTTCGCATCCAGCT
>JAAWAR010000077.1 GCA_022792295.1 Lachnospiraceae bacterium | reverse complement strand
AGCCGCATCCATAATCTCGTTTGCAAGTCTTTCTACCTGGGTCTTTTCTGCTCTCTTGCGGGAGAACAGAGTCAGCCAGCGAAGCGCCAGAGTCTGCCTTCTTTCCGGCTTCACCTCAATCGGTACCTGGTAGGTGGCACCGCCGATTCGTTTTGCCTTAACCTCAAGAACAGGCATAATGTTGTTCATAGCCTCCTCGAAGACTTCTACGGCATCTTTGCCGGTCTTATCCGCGACCTGGCTGAATGCGCCGTAAACAATCTTCTGCGCGACGCCTCTCTTGCCATCCAGCATGATATTATTGATCAGCTTTGTGACAATCTTGTTATTGTACAACGGATCTACCAATACGTCTCTTTTCTGAGTATGTCCTTTACGTGGCACGTTACTTCCCTCCTTAATTATAAGATTTGTAACCGTTCAGATCCCTTCCCCGTTACAAACAATCAGATCTTCGGTACTCACATGTTTCCATAAAATGTGTTCGCGCCCGGTTTGTATCTGTATCCTGCAACCTACAGGCTCAATATCACCGGCACTGCGGTGCAAAACGACTTTCTGCCCCTTTGCATCCATTTTACTGCTGTTTGTGGTCCAATCTTACGTTTCCTGTTCGATTACTTTTTCGCCTTCGGTCTCTTTGCACCGTATTTGGAGCGGGCCTGCTTTCTGTTGGCCACGCCTGCGGTATCGAGAGTACCTCTGATGATGTGGTATCTGGTACCCGGAAGGTCCTTAACACGGCCGCCGCGGATCAGGACAACGGAGTGCTCCTGAAGGTTGTGGCCCTCGCCCGGAATGTAGCTTGTCACTTCGATTCCGTTGGAAAGACGAACCCTGGCGATCTTTCTTAAAGCAGAATTCGGCTTTTTCGGGGTCGCGGTCTTGACTGCTGTGCATACGCCTCTCTTTTGGGGAGCAGAGGTATCCGTCACTCTCTTGTGAATGGAATTATAGCCCTTCTGGAGAGCCGGGGCTGTGGATTTCTTCACGCTGGTCTCTCTGCCCTTTCTTACTAACTGGTTAAATGTTGGCATTCTTTTCACCTCCTGTGATATTGACTGCGGTTGCTGTTTGATCAGTCTGCTTTTCGCGCACAAAAACGGGACGTTCCCAATGCACGCCCCATTATTATATACACAGATTGTAAAGCTGTCAAGGAAAAACCTTAATTTTTCTTGAAAAAACCGGGCTTTTTGGTGATGACACGCGTGAATCAGTTGTCTATGAAGCCGCTCCTACACAAAACATGTCTACCGTCACATCGGCTAAAAGCCTGCCATTCTCATCACGCACCTCGCCCCGCACGATCGTGATCGAGCGGCCGCGCCGTAAAAGAATACCCCGCGCCGTCACCACACCCTCCGTTATATTTCCGATAAAATTGATGTGCGCGCTCTGCGTCACATATTTCCGTCCATCCGCCCGGGCCGTCATACCGGTCACGACGTCTGCCAGCGCATATATAAGCCCTCCGTGGATCATACCCATCAGATTCAGTCCTTCAGGGAATACCTTCATGCGGATTTCACTGCACTCCTTCGAGATCTGTATGATTTCCATGTGATTATACTGCATAAAAGGATTATTGCGCAGATATGTCTCCGGATCTAAGCTGTTTTTTGGATCTGCCATTTTCTTCTCCTCCATCTGCGGGCTTATTTGAGGCAAGTCTCGCGCCAGGCGCACAAAAAGCCCCGTCAAATGCTCATTCTCGTGTATGGACACGTTCCATAGTATTCCCGCTTGAATGGAATTTTATCACATTCCGTCAAAAGGCGCAATCCCCATAGATCAGACCTTCGACCGGGGATTGCGCCTTACAGGCGTTCGTGCTTCACATGGTTTTTCTCCTCTTATTCCGCCAGATCCAGCAGCGTAATCACGATTCCATCTGCTCCGATCTCCGTCTTTCTCTTGACAATATCCTCGATCTGCGCGCGCTCGGGATCTGTCAGTGACACTGCATTAATCACCACATCCACCTTACTGTCAGTGATCGAAACAACCGGGTCCACAAACCCTTTTGCCTTTAAAAGTGTTTCGGCCGCGTTCTCCTTTTCGGCGATTTCCGTCAGCCGAATCATATTCTGAACGGCTGCCTGCTTCTCCGTCTCTGAGATCTGGTCGCTGTTGATAAGCTCCATGAGCGTCTCTTTATTTTTGGCGCGGATCTGCTCACGGTTTAATTGGACACCTGCTATGTACTCCGACACGCTTGTTCCGTTTGTGAGAACAGCCTCCCCCGGGTTCTCGATTCCCGCTTCTGCGGTGTTTTCTGCTCCGGCCGATACCTGGCTTTTATCAGAAATCATCTCCTCCCCATCGCCATCCAGACTTGCGATCTCCTTTAGGCTTCCGTCGTCCGCACCGTTTACAGCCTGATTCTCCGCCAGAATATCCTCGTCGGAAATCTCCATCATACCGGCCTCGTACACCTCTGCGCCAGCCACTTCTTTCTTTGCTGAATAGTTAAGGTATCCGGCTGCCGCGATCATGATTGCCAGTGTCGTAATAATTACCTGGTTTCTCCTGAATATTCGTTTCATTCCTCATGCTCCTTTTTTCACCCTCTTTAATACTTTAATCTTATGTGAGGGAAGGCCAAATAATGCTTCCATTGCTTCAGAAATTTCGGCTCTCACCACCGCACTCCCGCCGCCGTCGGCACTGATGACAATTCCGGAAATCTCCGGCATCAGCTCCTTCTCCACGACAGGGGCCGATGCCTGCCCCTCCAAAACCGTACTCTCAGAAAGCTCCTGCTGCCTCACGACACGCCCCGTGCCATCGGCATTTGTTTCCTCCGTCACAGAGGATGAAGTATTCTGGTCAACATGAAGAATTTTTTCCTCCGAGGACTTTAAAATGACCAATACCTCCACCTCACCGACCCCATCCACACCTGAAAGAAGTGTCTGAATCCGCTCCTCCAGCTCCTTTTCATACGAGCCTCCCCCGCCCGACGGGGGAACAGACGTCTGAGTGGAATCTCCTGCCGAATAAGGAGAGGAGGCGCCCTGTCCTGCCGCCACACTCTCCGATGCCGCCCTTTGTGCCGGTCCCTCGTTCGGAAGTGCCAGAATAAACAAAAGGAGCCCAGAGCAAAACAAAAAAATCAGCTTTTCTTTATTCACCTTCCAGATAGATTGTAATTTTTCCTTCTTCCAGTCCATAATATTCTCCTATTCTCTTTTTTAGACGTACAATCTCCCTGTTCGCTAAAATCCGTTTCTCTTTCTGCTCATCTGTCCCGAGATCCTCTTTTTCTCCTTCGGGCTTCACCTGCAGCCTGACCTCTTTTAAACTTCCAAATCTCTCGCTTTCTGGCTCCATATCCAGGATAGCCTCTGCAAAAAGACATTCCACACAGCTGCCCTCTGCCATCCGGGCAAGATCGTTCTCCACCGCCTTCTGATAGCTTTCCAGAAGCCTGCGCAGCCGGTCTCCCTGTGCATCCTCCAGTTCCTTCTGGAGAAGTTTTACATCGTTTTGAAACGTCAGCTTTTCAAACGAACCAGCCAGGCGCTCCCTAAGCCCTGTCAAATTCGCAAACGGCCCAAACACCAAAAGGATGAAGACCATTCCTGTAAACAGCCGCAGATATTTCTCGTATTTTTTATCCGGGAGAAGATTTAAAAGCATTGTCATCAAAATCAGATAAAATACAAGGCTCCTTACCCACTCATAAAGCCCCTCCATCTGTCTCACCCCGCATACCAGGCCGCATTTGTGGAAATACAAAGAATCGCGACCGTCGTCATAAACAGTGTAAGGGAACACGCTACCAGCTTTAAAAGCATTCCGTTCCCTGCAGCCACCTCCGATACACAAGACACCAGCCGTTTGTCGCAGACCGGCTGCATAACGGCCGCGGCCATGTAATAGAGCGCCGTCAAAAGCAGCAGCTTAAGCATCGGCATCGCAGCCAGAAGAAATAAAATCACCATGGCAGCCGCCCCGGCCGTATTTTTGATCAGGATCCCCGACCCCATGACGAGCTGTGACACAGCACCCGCTCCGGCCCCGACCCCCGGTATCATCTGGGCCACCCGCATAACGGAGGCGTTTTTTAATGCATCGGCCTGCGGCAGTATCATCCCCTGAATCAGGTGAAACCCGATGATAACGCCGAACAACGTCTTGACCGTCCAGAGAATCCCCTGCCTGAGAAGCTCTGTAAATTTGGAAACCATGTCCTCCTTGTGAAGATGGCCGGCCAATACAAGCATCATGTAAACCCGCATAAGCGGTATTAAAACTCCTGTAAAAATCGTCTGAACCAGACCGATGGCGGCAAATGTAAAGCCGCATACGCCCGCTGAGGTAAGTCCGCCTCCTGCCATTGTAACCGCCAGAAAATAAGCGGGAAGGAGCGCCTGCATAAATTCCAGAAGCCCTTTTGCCACCTCATCTGCGACCCTGACACTCGCAAAGAAACTCGCTGCCAAAAATGTCATGAGCAAAAGATACACCACATAAAATCCCGTCTCCGAGACATGTCCGGATCCAAAAACCCCGGAAAAGCTTGAAAACACAGCCCCTGTCAGCGCCAGAATCACAATCTGCCCCATCAACCCCGCATTCGTGCGGATTTCCCGAAACAGCCCCTCGAAGGCAAGCTCTGCCATCTCACCGAATACGACATCCAGCTCTCCGCCCATCAGCCTTCCCATCAGCTCCTTAAAGGAAATGCGGGAATATCCTTCCCTGGACAAACGATCCAGATAAGCCTGAATCTCCGACGCATCAAAGTCTTCCAGCGTATAGCCAGGAAGGGGATCTTCTGCCGCCTCCCCAGCTGCCTGTACACACATTGTCCGCATGGCTGCTATGCTCAAAAGGAAAAGTGCTCCGCAGATAAGCCTCCGTACCCCCCTCATGCCATAAACTCCTGCAGCGTCTCAAACAAAGCCAGCAGCACAGGCGTGCTGACCGCTAGGATTGACAGCTTTCCAAACATCTCGATCTGCGTTCCCAAGGCCGAATATCCGGAATCTTTGCAAATACCCGATGCGAACTCTGCGATATAAGTAATTCCGACCATTTTAAGGAGCGTACCCAGATACACATTTTTTACATGAATAAAGCCGCCGACCTTCTTTAGTGTTTCCAAAATCAACTCCAAACGCGATACACCCAAAAAGCCGATCACCAGTCCTGCTGCCAAAATCAAATACAGCGAATATTCTGGTTTCAGCGGCTTTACCTGAATTGCAAGCGCCACGGCACAGATTCCTAAAACAGCCGCCTGAATAATCGTCATACAATCACCTCCGCCAGGTTACAGAGTATTCTACAGGGCAAACAGGTTTTTGATCGTCTCAAACAGCTCATAGATGTAGGGGACAATCCAAAACAGCACGAGCACGAGCCCTGCGAGACTCGTTAAAAAAGCCTGATCCTCCCTGCCGCTGTGCTTTAGGACCTGGCAGATCACAGAAACCAGTATGCCCACCGCTGCAATTTTAAAAATCAGATTCACACCCATTTTTGCCTTCCCCTCCTCTATGCCATCATCACCATCAAAAACAGCCCTGCCGCCATTCCCATGCACCGATAAAGCCTCATCCTACCGTCCGACTCCTTTTTTAAAAATGCAATCGAGTCCTCCGTTTGCTCTAGGTAAAACAAAAGCGTCCGCTCCTGCATTTTTCTGTCCGCATAGCCTAGATTTTCTCCCAGCGTTGCAAGTGTCTGCCTGTCCGACCTTGACATAGGAAAATCCGCCGGAAGCCTTTTAACCTCCTCTTGCCAAGCCACAGAAAAGGAGGTTTTTCCGTCCTCTCTAAGTCGTCTCTCCACCCGCAAAAGCATGCGTCCCGGCTCTGCGCGATTTCCTCTTTTACCCTCCTCAAGCTTTGTCCCCACCTCGTAAAGCACCTCTGGAAGTGTCGCATTCGTATAGAGAATCTGTCCTTTTAAATAGTAAATCATCTGTCTGAACTCCAAAAGCAGCAAAAGCCGCTCCCGCCATCGCTCTGCTGCAAGAAAGCCGGCGCCTGTTACAGCCGCTGCCATCATAAGAATCCCCATATATTTCATAACACGCTGCGCACCTCTTTCCTTTCGGCATCGTAAATTCCTGCAACCGAGCCCGGATGCGGCTTTTTTTTCAGCACCACGTATCTTGAAAATATACGGTCTTCCATCAATTCTGCAAATACCGGCTTTTTTTCCAAATCTTTGATTGCCGCCCCATGAACCGTCGCTAAAAGTGCACAGCCGCAGTTTGCCACATAGCGCATAGCTTCCAGATCTGCCGCTGTCCCTATCTCATCGACCGCTAAAGCGCCGGGAGCCATGGAGCGCAGCATCATAAGCATCCCGGCTGCCTTCGGGCATGCATCCAGAATATCGGTACGCCGCCCAAGATCGCACTGCGGCACCCCCTGAAAGCATGCACCGAGCTCCGACCGCTCGTCCACCACTGACACTCCAAGCCCCGGTCCATAGTCTGTCCCATCCGAAATCCGGCGGATCAGATCGCGCAGCATCGTCGTTTTCCCCGCTCCCGGAGGAGAAATGAGAAGCGTGCTTTCCACTTCGCCGTTTCTGTTATATAAATAAGGAAGAAGTACATCTGCACAGCCCTTTTTTTCATGCGAAAGCCGAATGTTCAATGCGGAAATATCCCGAATTGTTTTTATGGCCCCTAAAGGACCTTCCCCTGCCTCATATAACACGGTCTTTCCTGCAATCCCAACCCGATGGCCTCCCTCTATTGTCAAAAATCCCTGTCGGACCTCATCCTCAAACGCGTACAGCGAATGCTTGGAAAGAATTCCAAGCAGCTCTCGCAGAAGTCTCCGGTCCGCAGATATTTTCAGTTCCAGCTCCCCGTCATCGGTTCGGAAAAGGACCGGACGCCCGATACGCACACGAATCTCCTGTACCCGTTCCCAAGCCGGCAACGGCTCTTTAAACATGTCTCTAAGCTCCTCGATCCCCATCATTTCTCACGCTCCTTACCTCCAATATATGTATTGCGGACAGGTTTATGACATAAAAAAAGTCCTCCTTCGGCGGCAGGATTTTTCCTCATTGTCCTCACTCTGTTTGGTCAGTCCCGGCTATCCCCCGGAGTGTGTTTTTTGTATAGACGACAAAGTTTCCTGTACAAAAAAGGACTGCTTTCTCCCTGGCATAGAGAAAACAGTCCGCTGTATCGCTGTCAGTCTTTTTTATCTTCCGTACTGCTTGATCAGTCCCAAAATCTCCTCTCTCTGTGGCATCACCTTCAATGCCCCCCGTCTGGTCGTAATCAATGACGCGCCGGCATTTGCAAAAGTCAGCATCTCCAGAAGGCTATCCTTGTTCAAACCTCCGAGCCCCTTTTCCAGCACTGCGCTTAAGACACAGCCGGTAAACGTATCTCCGGCGCCCGTCGTCTCAATCGTATCCGCTTGTAAAAACGGCTCTGCATCCACGCGGAGGTCCTTCCAATAGGCGCGGCTTCCATCCTTTCCAAGCGTTACAAAGACAAGCGGAATTCCAAACCGTTCCTTTAACATGCGGGCCGCCTTGTCATAGTTTTTTTCACCTGTTACAAACACAAGCTCGTTGTCAGAAATTTTCAATATATCGCAGCGCTCGATTCCATATAGCATAGCGGCTTTCGCATCCTCTAAATCTGCCCATAAAGGCTCCCGCAGATTCGGGTCAAAGGATACCAGCACACCCGCCTCTTTTGCACAAGCGATTGCATACTGCGTCGCCTCCCGAACCGTCGGATGGGTAGAGGAGAGCGTCCCGAAATGGAAAATCCTCGAGGCCAGGATCCGTTCCTTTTGCACCTCCTCCTTTTTAAGCATCATATCTGCTCCCGGATTGCGGTAAAAGGAAAAATCCCGGTCTCCGTCCGGAAACGTATGAACAAATGCCAGCGTCGTATGAACCTCCTCGTCAAAAATGAGATTTCCCGAATCGATCCCCACAGAATCAATCGTCTCCTTTAGCATATGGCCGAACTGATCGTTCCCAACCTTTCCGATAAAGGAGGTACGCTTTCCAAGCTTTGTTAACATTGCCAGCGCATTACAGGGCGCGCCGCCCGGGTTTGCCTCAAGGAGCGGATTTCCCTGACTGCTGACCCCGTTTTCCGTAAAATCGATCAACAGTTCTCCGAGAGCCGTCACATCATACAGTTTTTCCATTCTCTTACCTCCAAAAAAATATTTTTATCCTCCCGTCTCGACAAAAATCTCCAAAATAGATAGTGACACTCCGCCAAAACAGTGCTAGAATAGAAGCGCAAAAGGGTACTCCCAAAGTCACTTTGTGCCCAGATTTATGAGATGATTTTTTGTCAAAAAATGCATTCCCTTTATGCGGTGTACATGGAACGTCGATTTAATTTAGGTGCTTTTTGGTGAAACCGGCCGCAAAGATGTGGGCAGGAGAAATTTCGGGCGTGCTCTAAATAAAAAAGGAGGATTTTTATCATGTTAGACGCAAAAGTTGCCGAACTCTTGAACGTTCAGGTCAATAAAGAGTTCTATTCCGCATATTTATATCTGGATTTTTCCAATTATTATACGGAACAAGGCTTAAACGGCTTCGCCAACTGGTACAGAGTACAGGCGCAGGAGGAGCGCGACCATGCAATTCTGTTTATGCAATACTTACAAAACAACGGCTGCAAGGTCACTCTTGAGGCGATTGACAAGCCGGATCAGAAATTTGCTTCCTTCGCCGAGCCGCTTGAAGCCGGCTATCAGCACGAGCAGTATGTTACCGGGCTGATTCATACGATCTATGACGCCGCCAATTCCGTCAAGGATTTCCGTACCATGCAGTTCCTCGACTGGTTTGTCAAAGAACAGGGCGAGGAGGAGACCAATGCGGACGACCTGGTCAAAAAATTCAGCCTGTTCGGCTCCGACGCAAGAGCGCTTTACATGCTTGACAGTGAACTGGCAAAAAGAAACTACTCGGCTCCGTCCCTGACGCTGTAAGCCTCAATGCTTCGCAGGCTGCCGGAAGCTTTTGCGGCCCGCGAAGCCCCTAAATCAAATCCCGGTTGTCTTACTCTCCGTACACACGGATAATTCCCGAAATTTCCTTTAAAACGGACATTCCCTTTACAATCAGCAGCGCATCGTTGAAATGGCGCTCTAAGACCGAATCCGTAATCACCACGAGCTCTGCAACGCCGTCCTTTCCCCGTTTCTGTACGACTTGGGCGATGCTCACGTCATTGTTTCCCAAAACTCCGGCAATATTGGCCAGTGCCCCCGCCTTGTCCATCACCTGCATGCGCAGAAAATACCGGCTCCTCGTCTCCTCGATCGGCTTTACCGGAAAATTCTTGTAGGCAATTCCGCCGTTCCAGCCACAGTTATCATGAAGGATATTGCGCATCACAATGATGATGTCACCCATCACGGCGCTTGCCGTCGGCATCTTCCCGGCGCCTCGTCCCATAAACATAGCGTCATCGCAGGCCTCCCCATGTACAAAAACTGCATTAAAAGAATCCCGTACCGTCGCCAGCGGATGGCTGTCGGCAATCAGCATCGGATGCACCTTGACTTCGATTTTTTTGTCTACCAGACGCGTTACCCCCAAAAGCTTCACCACATAGCCGAATTCCCTCGCATACCGGATATCCTCAGCCGTGATTTTCGTGATTCCCTCCGTATAGACATCCGAGAAGGTCACATTGGAATTAAACGCCAGCGAGGCCATAATTGCAATCTTCCGGCCCGCATCATAGCCTTCCACATCCGCCGTCGGATCTGCCTCTGCATACCCCAGCCTTGTTGCTTCTGCCAGGGCCTCCCCGTAGTCCATGCCTTCCTCTGACATCTTCGTCAGGATATAATTGGTCGTCCCATTGACGATTCCCATGATCTCCGTCAGTCTTCCTCCGGCAAGACTCTGCTTTAACGGGCGGATAATCGGGATCGCGCCTGCCACAGCCGCCTCAAACTGCAGATCGCAACCATTATTTTCTGCCAGCGTCAGAATCTCCTGCCCATGCTCCGCAAGAAGGTCCTTATTCGCCGTAACGACCTGTTTTCCGGCCCGCAGAGCCTCCAAAATATACGTTCTTGCAGGCTCGACTCCGCCCATCACCTCAATGACAAGCCGAATCTCCTCATCCTTTATAATCTCCTGCCAGTCGTCTGTCAGGATCTCCCTTGGGATCCCGTCGCGCTCCTTTTTTGTATTTCTCACAAGAATCTTCTTGATCTCCAGACTTGCGCCCGTCTTATGAATCATTTCGTCTTTCAAAAGCCCTGCAAGCGCATACACGCCGCTCCCTACTGTTCCGGCCCCTAAGAGCGCTGCCTTTACCACTGTTTTCTCATTCATCCGTCTGTCTCTCCTCTTATGCGAATCCATTCTGCTTTGCAGTATAACACATGTGATTTCGCGCCGCAAGTCTAATCGGGATTCCGGTTGTTCTTACGCATGGCATGGCTGTCTAAAATACGCCTAAATGTGAAAAAATCATAAAATTATTACGGACAGAAAATCTTTAAAATTTTCTGCCCTGCCACATAATCCAGGAACGCCTTTAATTCCCTGCTGACATCAGCCTTTGTTCCGTCTGCGTTTAGAAATATCTTTACTGCTTCGTCACCCATAGAAATACTGTTATCTTTCTTACAGATATTTTCAAAGGTATAGATATACCGCCCTTTCTCGTATAAATCAAAGGGACAGATAAATATGATGTAACTTTTGTTCAGCTTTTTATAATGCGGTCCCGCATCCACAAGCTGAAGGTCTATCATCCCCTGATAATACCGGCTTTTCTTAGGCAGTTCCTTTGTATCACTGGCCTGCATTTGTATGCCGTAAACAGTCTCCCTACCGTCCTTTACATACGCATCCCGTCTGACGCTATGAGCATCCATATTGATACTTTTCTGCAATTCCAGATACTCAATGCGGTCAATCTTCCGATACAAAATATACCTATTATCTTTATCTTACCGGGGTTGTCTTTCATCTCAATATAAAATATGCTGTCAGGTATTTCCTATATAGAAGATCATTAATAATGACAATAGATTTGAAGGATTTTGACAGATTTAGGGTGTAAAGTCTGAACATTTCCCATAAATACATCGTTTGCGCTATGTTGTACTAAACACCTTTTTGTGATACAATTCTTAAGAAAAGTTTCACAAACCTTTCCATGGAAGATCTTGAAAAAATCGTATAGATGAGAAATCGCTTATAACTCCAAAAACCGCTCTCGCTACTTTAAAAAACCAGTCAGCAACGAGAGCGGCCGCACATTTATCAATAAAATGCCAACCTTTTTGAAATTTTATATGTCAAAATTGCAGTTCACCGATTTCAAGAAAATGCAATCCGGTCTGTTTTGTTCTGTCTTAATAGTAGTATCCGGTAACTGTCAGCACATTTTCTTCACTAACAGACCATGTAAAAGCGTCGTAATTACCACCGCTGACCATTGCATTCAGGAATGGATTGGGGCATAGGGTCTTCCAGTCTGCCGGAAGCTGGAACTGCCGGGTAATTTGTTCTCCGTCCGCCGGCTCCATGGTAGCAAGTACTTTAAAGATATCATTATACCAGCCGAGACTGCTTGTCTTCACTGGCTGGAATCCGGTTTCTTTCTGGTAGTTGCAGAGAACAACTCCCGATTGTCCGTCAAGCATGGGAACCAGACAGT
>JAAWAR010000076.1 GCA_022792295.1 Lachnospiraceae bacterium | reverse complement strand
TCATTATTCTGGGAATCGTCGTGATCGGAACGCTCGGCGTGATTTTCACCTGGCTTCTCGGCCTTGTGGAAGGAAAGGTTCTGGGGTGGAAGAAATGAAAAAAGAAAAAGAAGAACTGTTTCTCAGCGAATACGAGCGCAGGGAGCTTTTACAGAGCCGTCTGTACCGGATCCTTCCAGTGGCAGCCATTCTTTTGCTGCTTCTTTTATGGGTCGCTGTCTCCCAGGGCCCTACATCCAAATTTCCGTCTCCGACAGCGGTATGGGAGCGGTATCTGAAGCTCCTCGACCGGCCGATCAAGAACCTGGGGCTGTTCGGCCATATCTGGGCCAGCTTACAACGGGTCTTTATTGCACTGGGAGCGGCCTGGGCGCTTGGGATTTCCTTTGGTATCCTGATCGGCTGGAATAAAAAGGCGAACGCGCTTTTGGGGCCGATCTTTACGGCGTTCCGTGCCGTGCCGCCGCTTGCCTGGGTGCCGCTTGTGACCATGTGGTTCGGAATCGGCGAGTTTCCCAAGGTGCTCATCGTATTTGTCGGTGCGCTGATGCCGGTCGTTGTCAACACGCAGGCGGGAATCGCCAATGTGCAGAAGGAGTACATGGACATCGGCACGATCTTCCATGCAAACGGCAGGCAGATGCTGTTGGAGATCGCGATTCCGTCAGCGCTTGACGCAATTTTTGCCGGAATCCGCAACTCGACGTCGGCCGGCTGGATGGTGGTTTTGGCTGCCGAGATGTTAGGCGGAAAGTCCGGCGTCGGCTTTTTGATCGTACGGGGCATGGACTCCGGAGATTACCCGCTCTGCCTGCTCTCGATGATCTGCATCGGTGTGGTCGGGTATCTGCTTGCGATCGTCATTCAATTCTTAGAAAGGATTATTTGCCCATGGACAGCGAAAAAGTCAAACTGAAACTGGAGCATATCTCCCAGAGCTATATTGTCAACAATCAGGTGTTTGACGCGGCGGTGGACGTGTCAATGGAGGTGCGGGATTCGGAATTTCTGGTCCTTTTAGGGCCGGGACGCTGCGGCAAGACGATCCTTTTAAACATGATCGCCGGCTTGGAAAAGCCCGTGGATGGCCGCATCCTTTTAGACGGCGAGGAGATCAAAGGGAGCGATGAAAGGATCGGCATGGTCTTTCAGAAGCGGGCTCTGATGCCGTGGAAGACGGTCATGCAGAATGTGGAATTTGGGCCGAAGATCAAAGGGATGGCAAAGGAGCCGCGCCGGGAGATCGCGCAGAAATACATCAATCTGGTCGGCCTGCAGGGCTTCGAAAAGAGTTATCCGGACGAGCTGTCCGGCGGCATGAAGCAGAGGGTCAGCATCGCCAGGGCTTATGCAAACAATCCGGAGATCCTTCTGATGGATGAACCCTTCGGCGCACTGGACGCGCAGACGCGCTATGCGATGGAGGAGGAGGTCCAGCGGATCTGGGAGACCGAAAAGCGGACCGTCATTTTTGTCACGAACAACATTGAGGAGGCTTTGTATCTTGCGGACCGGATCGTCCTTTTGTCCAACTGCCCGGCTCATGTAAAGGCGGTCTACGACGTAAAGCTGCCGCGCCCGAGAAACACCATAGACCCGGAATTCCTGCGCCTGCGCCGGGAAATTTCCGACAATACGGATTTGGCGCTGTAAGGCGGTGGGAGGTAATGACATGAGTGAGAGCCAGTATAAAGTAGAAGTACATAATCTGACCAAAAATTTTGGCAGTCTGAAGGTATTGAACGATATTTCCTTCAACATTAAAAAGGGCGAGTTCGTGTGCATCGTCGGCCCGACGGGCTGTGGAAAGACAACGTTTTTGAACCTGCTCACCCGCATCTACATGCCGACGAAGGGCGACCTTCTGATCGACGGAGAGAGCGCCGATCCCAAAAAACACAATCTGGCGTTCGTGTTCCAGGAGCCGTCGGCCCTGCCCTGGAAGACGGTCGAACAGAATCTGCGCTTCGGTCTGGAGCTTAAGAAGCTTCCGAAGGAGGAGATCGACAAGCGGGTAGAAACGATCATCAAGCTCATGGGACTGGAGCAGTTCCGTGATTCCTATCCGCACCAGCTCTCGGTCTCCACGGAGCAGCGGATCATCATCGGGCGCGCGTTTGCGATGAACCCCGATCTGCTTTTGATGGATGAGCCGTACGGGCAGATGGACATCAAACTGCGGTTCTATCTGGAGGATGAGGTCTTAAGACTTTGGAAGGAGACAGGGGCGACCGTCCTCTTTATCACACATAATATCGAGGAGGCGGTGTATCTTGCGGAGCGGGTGCTGATCCTCTCCAACAAGCCGACGACGATCAAAGAGGATTTAACGATTGACCTTCCGAGACCGCGGGACGTGACGTCGCCTGAATTTATCGAAAAACGGCAGTACATTACCGACCAGATCAAATGGTGGTAAAGAGGAACAAAAGGGAACTGGAATTGGCAGACTGGAAAGGAGTGGCACAATGTTTGACGTACTGATCGTCGGCTGCGGCGTGGTGGGCGCGGCCGCGGCCTATCAGCTTTCAAGATATAAGCTGTCTGTCTGTGTGTGTGAGCGCTATAACGACGTGGCAAACGGCTGCACCAAAGCAAATACGGCCATACTCCATGCGGGCTTCGACTGCCCGCCGGGGAGTATGGAGGCGCGGTTAAACCTGCGGGGGATCAAGCTGGCAGAGGAGATTTGCGAAAAGCTTGACGTAGAGCGGATTCCGATGCCGACCTTCATCATCGCCTACGATGACCCGCATGAGCTTTCGTATATTGAGGAGCTGTATCAGAGGGGTGTGGCAAACGGCGTAAGAGGCCTTCGCATCGTGGATCATGACGAGGCGCTTCGGCTGGAGCCGGGGCTGAATCCGGATATCAAGGCAGCCTTATATGCGCCGGGATCAGGGATTATCAATCCCTGGGAATACTGCATCGCGATGGCGGAGACGGCGGTACAAAACGGCGTAGAGGTAAAGCTTGAGAGCGAAGTGACGGCGATCGAGAGAAAGGCTGACCACTTTGTGGTGACGACCTCGTCGGGGGTTTATGAAGCAAGGTATGTGGTGAACGCCGGAGGAGGCTGGTCGGCGCAGGTGTATGAGCTGATCGGAGGGTGCGGCCTGACGCAGACCAACTTTGCGGGCCAGTATTATATCCTCGACAAGAGCCAGGGAGAAAAGCTCCATTCGATCGTGTTCCCGTGTCCGGACGAACACGGCTTTAAAGGGATCTGCGTGACCCCGACCGTACACGGGAACCTCCTTGTGGGTCCGGACTGCTATGAGGTACAGGATGGGGACCATGTGGGCACCGATCCGACAACGCTTGAGAATTTAAAGGCCGAGGGACACCGCTCCGTGCCGGACATTGATTTCCGGGAGGTGATCCACGAGTACGCGGGCGTGCGCCCCAATACACAGATTCCGGATTTCGTGATCGGGGAGGCACCGGAATGCCCGCATTTCATCAATTTGGCCGGCATCAAATCCCCGGGGCTTTCAAGTGCGCCGGCAATCGCCGAGGAGCTGGAGGAGATTCTTGAAGGCTGCGGGCTTGTACTGGAGAAAAAGGAGCACTTTATCGACAGCCGCCGCCGAATCCGCTTCCGTGCGCTTACAAACGAGGAAAGGCGGGAGCTGATCGCAAAAAACCCGCTGTACGGGCGGGTCATCTGCCGGTGCGAGACTGTGACCGAGGGGGAGATCGTGGAGGCGATCCACAGGCCGATTAGACCGCGCACCATCGACGCGATCAAACGGCGCTGCAACGCCGGCATGGGACGGTGCCAGGGGGGCTTTTGCGGGCCGCGTGTCCATGAGATCCTGGCAAGGGAGCTCGGAGTCGATGAAAAGGACATTCTGATGGATGAACAGGGGACGTTTCTTCTTACATCCGAGATTAAGGAGGTGGCTGCCGATGAGAACAGAGTATGATGTGATCGTGGTCGGCGGGGGACCGGCCGGCCTGGCGGCCGCCTGCAGCGCAAGGGAGGCCGGCGCGAAAGAGGTCCTCGTGATCGAGCGCGACAAGGAGGCCGGCGGGATCTTAAACCAGTGCATCCACATCGGCTTCGGCCTCCATTATTTTAAGGAGGAGTTAACGGGGCCGGAGTATGCCGGGCGGTTTGTAAAGCGGGCGAGAGCGCTCGGCGTCCATTTTCTGCTGGATACGATGGTGCTGGCCGTGGAAGGGCATACGGTGACGGCCTGCAGCGCCGGCTGTGGCCTGCTTGTGCTGACGGGCAAGGCAGTTGTGCTGGCAATGGGATGCAGGGAGCGGACCCGCGGGGCGGTTGCGATCCCCGGGGACCGGCCGGCCGGAATCTTTACGGCCGGGACGGCGCAGCGCTACATCAACATCGAAGGCCGCATGGTGGGCCGCCGGGTAGTCATCTTAGGAAGCGGGGACATCGGGCTCATCATGGCAAGGCGTATGACGTTAGAGGGAGCGAAGGTCTTGGCCTGCGTCGAGCTCATGCCCTACTGCAACGGGCTGAACCGGAATATTGTACAGTGCTTAAACGATTATGGGATTCCGCTCTATCTCTCCCACACAATCACGAATGTAAAGGGGCTTCACCGCGTCGAACAGGTTACGGTGGCCGAGGTGGGCCCGGACAGAAAGCCGATTCCCGGTACGGAAATGGAGTTCGACTGTGATACGCTGCTCCTATCCGTAGGGCTGATCCCGGAGAACGAGCTGACGAGAAACGCCGCGATCCCGCTTGATCCGGCGACTAAGGGGGCCCTCGTCTATGAGAACATGGAGACGCAGGCCGCCGGCGTGTTCAGCTGCGGAAACGTCGTCCATGTCCATGACCTAGTGGACTTCGTCACGGCGGAAAGCGAAAGGGCCGGTGCGGCCGCGGCCGGATATGCGGCCCCAAAAGTCTGCCAAGAGGGACAGAGGACGCTTTCGGTTGAGAGAGGCGCGCATGTGACCTACACGGTCCCGCAGGCCATCCGCACGCAGAACATTTCCAAAAACGCAGAGCTTTCGTTCCGTGTCAATCAGGTGTTCAGGGACAGTGAGATCCGAGTGACGGACGGAGAGACCTTAGTCTGCCGCTTCACGCGCGAGCATATGGCGCCGGGTGAGATGGAGCACATCACGGTGCCGAAGGTGCTGCTTGATAAGGTCAAGGGAGACAGCCTCCGTGTTTCGGTGGCCGCAAAGGAGGTGCAGGCATGACGGAATTGATCTGTATCGTTTGCCCAAGGGGCTGTCATCTGCATGTGGATGAGGAAAACAGATTTGCGGTGACGGGCAATTCCTGCGAGCGGGGCAGTGAATACGGAAGGACGGAGCTTCAGAACCCGACGCGGGTGCTTACAAGCATCGTGCGCATCGAGGGTGCTACCGGGCGCTGCTGCCCAGTGAAGACTGACAAAGCCGTTCCGAAGAAAGACATTTTCCGTGTCATGGAGGTCTTAAGGGGGCTTACCATACAGGCGCCGGTAAAGACGGGCGACGTGCTGTATGCGGATGTCTGCGGCACGGGTGCGGCTTGGGTTGCCACGAAGGATATGGAAAAAGGGACTTGACAAACGTCCGGATTCTTCCTATAATATGGCTCAAGCCATGTGGGAACAGTAGGCGGTAATGCGAGAGTTTTCAGCCTCGTCCTTTTGTGAAAGGGCGGGGCTTTTTCGTCTGACAGGAAAGCCTTCTGAACGTTTCTGTCAGATAAAAGCCGCTGTCGGGCCATCACAGAGCCTGAACGAGCGGAGTGCGGCCTTTCACAAAGTGCGGCCGCCTTGGCGGAATTATAAAGATGAAAGAGGAGATGACGATGGGAGTTTATGAGGAGCTTGAGGCACGCGGGCTGATCGCTCAGGTGACAAACAAGGAGGAAATCCGGAAGATGGTGAATGAGGGGAAGGCCGTGTTCTATATCGGCTTTGACCCCACGGCAGACAGCTTGCATGTCGGCCATTTTATGGCGCTGTGCCTGATGAAGCGGCTGCAGATGGCGGGCAATAAGCCGATCGCGCTCTTAGGCGGCGGTACCGGTATGGTCGGAGATCCGTCGGGGCGGAGTGATATGCGCCAGATGATGACGGTGGAGACGATTCAGCACAACTGCGAGTGCTTTAAAAAGCAGATGAGCCGGTTTATCGACTTTTCTGAGGGCAAGGCGCTCATGGTCAACAACGCCGAGTGGCTTCTGGATCTCAACTACGTGGATTTCCTGCGGGAGATCGGGCCGCATTTTTCCGTCAACAACATGCTGCGTGCCGAGTGCTACAAGCAGAGAATGGAAAAGGGCTTAAGCTTCCTTGAATTTAATTATATGCTGATGCAAAGCTATGATTTCTATGAGCTGTTTCTGCGCTATGGCTGTAATATGCAGTTTGGCGGTGATGACCAGTGGAGCAATATGCTGGGCGGCACGGAACTGATCCGCAGAAAGCTCGGCAAGGATGCCCATGCGATGACGATCACGCTTCTTTTGAACTCCGAGGGCAAGAAGATGGGAAAGACCCAGTCGGGTGCGGTATGGCTTGATCCGGAGAAGACAAGCCCGCATGCTTTCTATCAGTACTGGAGAAACGTGGGCGATGCGGATGTCTTAAAGTGCCTGCGGATGCTGACCTTTTTGCCGCTTGAGCAGATCGACGAGATGGATACCTGGGAAGGCAGCCAGTTAAATAAGGCCAAGGAGATCCTCGCTTATGAGCTGACCGCGCTTGTACACGGCGAGGAGGAGGCAAAGAAGGCACAGGAGAGCGCGAGGGCGTTGTTCGGAGGCCAGAGCCAGTCCGCGGATATGCCGAAGGCAGAGCTTGCCGAGTCCGATTTTATAGAAGGGACGATTGATATTCTCTCGATCCTCCAAAAGTCTGGCCTGTGTGCGTCCCGTTCCGAGGCGAGACGGAACGTGGAACAGGGCGGCGTCTCTGTGGATGGGGAGACGGTAAAAGATATAAAGACGGCCTATACGAGGGAACAGCTTTCCGGCGAGGGCATTGTTGTCAAACGCGGAAAGAAGAACTTCCGCCGAGTCGTCATTTAATAAAGAAAGCGCCGTGATCGGCGCAAAAAGGAGTCGGATATGGATATTTTAAACGAGGCAAAAAAGAATCTGGATTACACGGTGCGGCTGCGCCGCCAGATGCACATGTACCCGGAGGTGACGGGGAAGGAGTTTGAGACCGTAAAGTTTGTCGATGCAGAGCTCACCGCACTCGGAATCGAGCATGTGGTCGTGGAGGACGGGGGTGTCGTGGGCCAGATTCATGGCGGCAGACCGGGGAAAACCGTGCTTTTGCGGGCCGATATGGATGCCCTGCCGGTCGAGGAGAACGAGGAAAATTTAGGACATAAAAAGGTGTGCGTCTCCAAGAATCCGGGTGTCTGCCATGCGTGCGGCCATGATGCCCATACGGCGATGCTCCTGACCGAGGCGAAGATTTTAAACGAGCATAAGGAGGAGTTAAACGGGAACGTGGTGCTCTGCTTTGAGCGCGGCGAGGAAGCAGGCGGACAGATCAAAAATCTGCTCCCCTACATCGTAAATACCTTAAAGCTTCCGATTGACACCTGCATGGCAACGCATGTAAAGTGGGATGTGGAGACCGGCAAGATTTCCGCCCAGCCCGGCGCGGTCATGTCCGGCGGCTACGGCTTCCGGCTCCGCCTGCACGGCCGCGGAGGCCACGGCTCCCGCCCCGATATAGCGCACAGCCCGCTTGACTGCTTTAACGCGATTTATAACAATATGAACATGCTGCGGATGAAGTATGTGGATCCCTCCCGGCTTTTGACCTTCTCGATCGGCCATGTGGAATGCGGCGATGCGCTGAACGTAATCCCGGAGGATCTGCTCTTTGAGGGCACGACGCGCACCTTTGACGTCGAGGGAGCGGGTGAGCCGTTCATGAAGAAATTCATGGAGGTCGTCAAGCATGAATGCGAGCTGTTTGACTGTACATACGAGATCATTTCCATGAAGGACCCGCTGTTTGAGTGCTACAACAACGCCGCCTGCAGTGAGATCGCCCGCAATGCGGTAAAAAAATACATCGGCGAGGATGCACTGACCGTGGCAGAGCCTTGGATGGCTTCCGAGAGCATGCAGGCGTATTTAAAGCTCTGGCCGGGCGTCTTAACCTTTACGGGGATCCAAAACAGCGCGGTCGGCTCCGGGGCCAACCATCATACGCCGGAGTTTGACGTGGATGAGGCCGGGCTTCCTTACGGTGTTGCCGCTGCCATCGGTTACGTGGTGGACTTTTTGAACTATGAGGGAGAGATCCCGTTTAAGCCGTTTGCCGGGACGCTGGAAAACCTGGTAAACAGAAATCTGTAAACTTTGATAACTGAATAAAAAAGCTAGGGGTGCTAAAAGCTGAGAGTGGCCTTTGGGCCAGAACCCTCATTACTTGAACCGGGTAATACCGGCGTAAGGAAGCAAAAAAACGGAAATTCCGGATAATCAGCCAAAGCACCTCCTTGCTGTTTGACGAAAAACGTCTGACGAAGGAGGTAT
>JAAWAR010000075.1 GCA_022792295.1 Lachnospiraceae bacterium | reverse complement strand
TGATGGCTGCGGATTCGGCAGTCATGGTGATTGACGGCTCTAAGGGTGTGGAGGCACAGACGATCAAGCTTTTTAAGGTTTGTGTGATGCGGCATATTCCCATCTTCACTTTCGTCAACAAGATGGACCGCGAGGCCAGAGATCCGTTTGAGCTCATGAGTGAGATCGAGGAGGTGCTGGGGATTCACACCTGCCCGGTCAACTGGCCGATCGGCTGCGGCAAGAATTTTAAGGGCGTATATGACAGGAGTACAAAGACGATCACGACCTTTACGGCGGCTATGGGCGGCCAAAAGGAGGTTGCAAGCAGTACCTTTGACGCCTTTGCAGGCGAGACGGATGAGAGGATCGGAGCGGCAAACCGTGAAAAGCTTTTTGAGGACATTGAGCTTTTAGACGGTGCGAGCGACGAGTTTGACCAGGAGCTTGTGAGCGCCGGTGAGCTCTCACCGGTGTTTTTCGGTTCGGCGCTTACCAACTTCGGTGTCGAGACCTTCTTAAAACACTTCCTCTCGATGACGACCGCACCGCTTCCCAGAAAGACGGAGACCGGCGTTGTTGACCCGTTTGATGCGGGATTTTCCGCGTTTGTGTTTAAGATCCAGGCCAACATGAATAAAGCCCACCGAGACCGGATCGCGTTTATGCGCATCTGCTCCGGCAAATTTGAGGCGGGCATGGAGGTCAACCATGTACAGGGGGCTAAAAAGCTCCGCCTGACACAGCCGCAGCAGCTCATGGCCGAGAGCCGTAAGATCATCGAGGAGGCGTATGCGGGAGATATTATCGGCGTGTTTGACCCGGGGATTTTTTCGATCGGGGATACGCTCTGCACGTCAAACGAGAAATTCCGTTTTGAGGGAATCCCGACGTTTGCACCGGAACACTTTGCCAGAGTGCGCCAGGCCGATACGATGAAGCGCAAGCAGTTCATAAAGGGCATCAATCAGATTGCCCAGGAAGGTGCAATTCAGATCTTCCAGGAGTTTAATACGGGCATGGAGGAGATTTTGGTCGGCGTAGTCGGTGTCCTGCAGTTTGAGGTTCTGATCTACCGGCTGAAAAATGAGTACAACGTCGAGGTGAAGCTGGAGCAGCTCCCATATGAGTATATCCGCTGGGTGGAGAATCCGGAGGAAGTCGATGTGGCGAAAATCCAGGGAACCTCGGACATGAAGCGGATCTGTGACCTGAAGGGGAATCCGCTGCTTTTATTCATCAATAGCTGGAGTGTGGGCATGGTGGAGGAGCGGAATCCTTCGCTTAAGCTTGCAGAGTTCGGAAGAAATTAACAGGAATCGGCAGGAGGCATGTGATTTGTATAAGGAAAAGATTGACCGTTTCATTGACGCGCATCGGAATGAGCTGCTCGAGGACATCCGGACGCTGTGTGCGATCGACAGCGCCAGGGGAGCCGAAAAGGAGGGCATGCCTTACGGAAGGGGCTGCGCCCAGGCGCTCCGTGAGGCGCTGCATCTTGGAGAATGTTATGGTTTTACTGTAAAAAATTATGAAAATTATGTGGGAACCATTGATTTGAATGACAAGGAGAGTCAGCTTGACATCCTGGCGCATCTGGACGTGGTGCCTGGCGGGGATGGCTGGAGCGTAACGAAGCCCTTTAAACCGCTGGTAAAGGATGGAAAGATCTACGGCCGCGGGACGGCAGACGATAAGGGGCCGGCCGTTGCCGCACTCTATGCGATGCGCGCGGTAAAAGAGCTTGGCATTCCGCTCAAAAAAAACGTTCGGCTGATTTTAGGAACGGATGAAGAATGCGAAAGCGGCGATATTGCGTATTATTACAGCAAGGAAAAGGAAGCGCCCATGACCTTTTCGCCCGACGCGCAGTATCCGGTCATCAATCTGGAAAAGGGCCTGTTCCAGTGCGAGTTTTCGGCTGAATTTTCTGAGAGCAGCGCGCTTCCCCGCCTGGTGACATTCGAGAGCGGAACGAAGATAAACGTAGTCCCGGCAAAGGCCCGGGCGGCATTTGAGGGGCTTTCTGCAGAGGAATGCGGCGTGCTCGCCCATTCGATGGAGGCAGAGCTTGGCGTCCGGTTTGAGGTGACAAAAGAGAAGGACCTGGTGAAAATTGAGGCGTTTGGAGAAAACGGACATGCCTCTACGCCATGGAAGGGAAAAAATGCGCTGACGGCGCTGCTTGCCTTGACTGCAAAGCTGCCGCTTGCGGAGTGTGAACAGCTTGAGAAAGTGCGCGCCTTAAACCGCCTTCTGCCGCATGGCGACTGGTACGGAAATGCGCTTGGGATCTCGATGGAGGATACGCTTTCCGGACCGCTGACGGCTGCATTTTCCATGCTTTCCATCGATAAAGGGGTACTAAAAGGAGCATTTGACAGCCGATGCCCGTTATGTGCCGGCGAGGAGAATACGGTGCAGGCCGTAAAGCGGACGATGGAGGAATACGGGGTCCATGTGCATACGGATTCCATGATCCCCCCGCATCATGTCCCGGGTGACTCTGCGTTCGTCAAAACGCTTCTTCGCGTATATGAGCGCTATACCGGGAAAAAGGGCGAATGTCTGTCTTTGGGAGGCCTGACGTATGTGCATGAATTAAAAAACGGTGTTGCGTTCGGCGCATCAATGCCGGGGACTGAAAATCACATGCATGGGCCGGATGAATTCGCGGTGATTGAGGAGCTTTTGACGAGCGCGAAAATGTTTGCACAGGTAATCCTGGAGCTGTGTGGGTGAAAAAATGGAGACGAACAGATATGTCCGGCTGGCCGATCTGTACAATCGGCTGGACTCCTTGGCAGCGGATTTTTTCTATCCGAGGCTTTCAATGCTGGGGCTTTACAGGGGGCAGCCGAAGGTTTTGCGCTTTTTGGGAGAGCATGACGGATGCAGGCAGAAGGACATTGCCGAGCACTTTTACTTAAAGGCGGCCTCCGTCTCCGGAACTCTTAGTATCCTGGAGCAGCAGGGACTCATCGAGCGGAAGATGAACCCAAAGTCGCGCAGGGAGACGTTAGTCTATCTGACAGAGGCGGGAAAAGAAAAGCTCATCGAGGTTCGAAAGCTGTACGACGCGATCGACCGGGAATGGTTTGGCGATTTCTGCGGGGAGGATCTGGAGCGGCTTTTGACGCTTCTGGAAGGGCTTCTGGAGTCGATTCTGGAGCGGGAAAGAGTGTAAGTCTTGAAACCGCGGCCGGCGGGGAGCGTAAGAAGGGAAGAAAGACCATGGATTTATACAGGATCATCCTCGTAGATGACGAGGCAGAGGTCCGCGAGAGCATAATCCGCAAGATTGACTGGGCCTTGGTTGGGTTTCAGGTAGTGGGGGATGCAGAGAACGGGGAGGAAGCGCTTGAGAAGATCGAGGTGCTTGAACCGGATGTGGTGCTGACGGACATCCGCATGCCGTACATGGATGGACTCATGCTTGTGGAACGGATCCGGCAGAAGTACCCGTCGATGAAAACCGTGATTTTTTCAGGCTATGACGATTTTGAATATGCAAAACGGGCGATCAAGCTGAACGTGACGGAATATATCCTGAAACCGGTAAACGTAGAGGAATTGACCGCGATCCTGAAGCGGATTAAGGGGAATCTGGACGAGGAAATCGAGCAGAAGCGAAACGTCCTGTTGCTGCGGGAAAATTATAAAAAAAGCCTGCCGATCCTGCGCGAGCAGTTTTTAAAGGAGTTAGTAAGCCGTCCGATGGAGGAGCCGCTTGTAGAAGAACGGCTTTTGGAATATGATATTCCCCTGGCCGGGGCAAAAAAATGGCTGGCCTTTGCAGTTGAGATCGAGGACGTTGAAACAGGAGTTCCGGGGGCAGGTGATGCGCTTCCGCTGCATGCGGAACGGGCCTTGATCCCGATCTCCGTGCAGCAGATTGTCGAGGAATATCTGCGGCAGTACTGCAAAGTATCACTGTTTTCCTTCTCCGGGGCTTCCGGGAGAGGGCTTGCAGGAATCGCGGTGATCACGGAGGAAAACAGCCAGACGGGACTTATTGATGTTCTGGGAGATATTTGCAAGGAGATCCGCAAGATTTTAAAGGTGTCTGTGACGATCGGGATCGGCCACAGCAGCCAGACGCTGGGGAATATCTGCTTTTCGTTCCAGTCCGCGGTTGATGCCCTGGGCTATAAGGCGATCATCGGGAGCGGCGGCACGGTTTATATAAACGATGTGGAGCCGGGAAGCGGCGGTACGCTTCTGTTTGACCAAAAGGCCGAGGAGGAGCTGATAACGGCAGTAAAGTTTGGCCCCGAGCCGAGGATTAAGGAGGCGGTTTCTTCGATTGTGGATCGGATGAACGGCGCTAAGGTCCATTCCAGGCAGTACCAGGCGTATATGTTAAGCGTCTCCAACTGTATCATTCAGATGATTCAGCAGTATGATCTCGATTTGGGCGGAATTTTCGGAGAGAGCCCGGTAAACGGAGATTTGTTTGGTCTGCTCCCGCAGGCATTAAAAAGGGAGAGCTTTGCCCAGTGGCTCTTGGCGGCGGCACTTCGCATCAACCGGGCAATCCGTGAGGAACGGGACAACACGACGAAGCAGGTGATCGAGCGGGCCATGCGGTATATCCAGGATCACTATCCGGACCCGGATCTGTCGCTGGAGCAGCTCTGCCGCTTTCTGCATATGAGTCCGGCCTATCTCTCAACGACCTTTAAAAAAGAAACCGGGCAGACCTATGTGGCCTATCTGACTGAGGTGCGGTTAAACCGGGCGGTGGAGCTTTTAAACACGACCGACGAAAAAACCTATGTAATCGCGTCACAGGTAGGCTATCAGGAGCAGAATTATTTCAGCTATGTGTTTAAAAAACGCTTTGGCGTTTCCCCGACAAGGTTTCGGGGAGGAGGGCAGTCTGGCAGGTAGGAGGGGCCTATGATACTTGAAAGGCAGCGGGACGGTTTAAGGAGAGGCAGCATCCGATACCACATTTTTATTTATTTTACCGTTACGGCTCTTGCCGCCAGTATTTTTATCGGACTTTCTCTGTATACGAGGCTGTCGGGCCTGATGGCGGATTCGATCCGGGAGGAAAACCAGATCCTGATCAACCAGGTAAATCGTTCTGTGGACTCGTACCTGCGCTCGATCATGAAGCTGTCGGATTCGCTTTATTACGGGGTGATCAAAAACGCCGATCTTTCGGATGACGGCATCGCAAACGAAATGACGCTGCTCTATGACAACAACAAGGACAATGTAGAGAATATTGCGCTGCTGTCAAAAGAAGGGGCGCTGTTAGAGGCGGTTCCGGCGGCGCGCTTAAAGACCGGCATTAACGTGACCGGGGAGAGCTGGTTTCAGGAGGCGAGAGAAAGGACGGAAAATGTTCATTTCTCGATGCCGCATGTCCAGTACGTGTTCGACGCAGGGGATTCCTATCGCTGGGTGGTTTCCGTGTCCCGGGCCGTGGAGATTACGCAGGGGCCGTATACGGATCAGGGCGTTCTCCTGATTGACATGCGCTACAACAGCCTGGAACAACTAATCGACGGCGTGAGCCTGGGAAATAATGGATATGTGTACCTGCTTGGGCCTGGCGGACGTCTGATCTGTCATCCGGAAAATCAGCTCATAGATTCGGGGCTGGCAAAGGAAAACCACTTAGTAGCGGCAGAGTATCAGGATGGCAATCACATCGAGGAATTTATGGGGCGCAAACGCCTTGTCACTGTAAAGACCGTGGGCTATACCGGCTGGAAGATTGTCGGTGTGACGCCTTTAGACGGCATGTCGTTAAACGCCATCAAAACACGGCTTCTGATTGTCTTTATCGTCGGGTTTGTTCTCTTTATTCTGACAATTATCAACTCCTTTATCTCGTCGCGCATCACAGGTCCTATCAAGGAGCTGGAAAAGTCAGTGGGTGAGATCGAGGCGGGTAATCTGGAGGCACACGTTTACGTCGGGGGCTCCTATGAGACGAGACATCTGGGCGCGTCGATTCAGCATATGGCGGAGCGGATCCGCAGACTGATGGCTGACATCGTCGCCGAGCATGAATCAAAGCGGAAAAGTGAATTTGATGCACTGCAATCCCAGATCAACCCGCATTTTCTCTATAACACGCTGGACATTATCGTCTGGATGATCGAAAACGAAAAACAGGCCGAGGCGGTCAAGGCTGTGACGGCACTCGCACGTTTTTTCCGCATCAGCTTAAGTAAGGGAAAAAATATTATCCCGGTGAGCGCAGAACTTGAACATGTACGCAGCTATCTGATGATCCAGCATATGCGCTATAAAAATCGGTTTTCGTATACAGTAGAGGCAGAAGATGAGGTGTTGGGGCTCTGCAGCCTGAAGCTTTTGCTGCAGCCGCTTGTAGAGAACGCTATTTATCATGGCATGGAGTTTATGGACGGTGACGGTGAGATTGCGGTGCGCGCCTGGCGGGAGGGGGATGTCCTCTATTTTAGTGTGTCCGACAACGGCCTTGGCATGACAAAGGAGCAGGTCGAAGGGATGTTTGAGAATGGGGGGCATGTCCCATCAAGGCGCGGCTCGGGAATCGGCGTGAGAAATGTCAATGAGCGGATCAAACTGTACTTTGGCCGTGAATACGGACTTTCGGTTTCATCGGAGCTTGACGTGGGGACGAAGGTCACGGCCAGGCTCAAGGCGGTCGTGTACGAGGAAGCTGTGGAGGATGAAAGCCATGTCAAATAAGGAAAAAATGGTCTGGTGTTTTGGCGCAGGGATCCTGGTACTTTTGTTTTTGCTCTCCTCAACGGATCTGATCATCAAAGAACAGAAACGGGAGGTCTATCGGATCTCTGTGATCATCGCGGACAGCCGGGATGAATATTATGTAAATTTTAAAAAAGGGATGGACAAGGCCGCCTTAAGCTTTCAGGCTGATGTGAACTTTATTACTCTTTACGCGGCGAATGACGAGGAGCAGCAGGCCGAGCTTTTGCAGAGGGAACTCCGGGACGGCGCGCAGGCTGTCGTGCTTGCACCGGTCAACGAGTCCGGGATGCTGATGCGTCTGGATGCGGTCAAGCCGAACTGCCCGGTGATCCTTCTGGGCTCCGCGACTCTGAATGATTCGGTGGCGGCGTCTCTTTCTGTGGATGGCTATGCGATGGGGCAGGAGCTTGGGAGGCAGGTCGCGTCCCGTGCACAAAAGGAAATTCCCGTGTGCCTTTTGACCGAGGGCCTGTCATTTACGGGGAACGCCGACATTTATGACGGGCTGCGCTCGGTGCTGGATGAGGAAGGATTTGTCTGCCGCCTTGTGGAAAGACAGGGAGAGGGTACGTACAGGCAGGTCATTGAGGAAACCGTTTATCCGGGAAGCGGCCGGATCACGGTCATTGCCCTGGATACGGCTGCGCTTTCAGAGGCTGCGGATCTTCTGGCTGGAAGCAGCGTATATCAAGAGCATGTGGCAGGGCTGTATGGCGTGGGCTGCACGGTCGGTATTCTCAACCGCCTTGATGAGGGGATCGTCAAGGGGCTCATGGCTTACAATCAGTTTGACGAAGGGTATCTGAGCGTGCGCTTGGCGGTCGAAGCCATTCAAGGCTTATGGCCGGGCGTGCAGAATACATTGGATTTTCATTATATAGAAGCAAAGGAGCTTCGGAAAGAACTGTATGAGAAGATGCTGTACCCAATGGAATAGAAAAGGAGAGCTTACAGGAAAATGAAAAAACGGATCATTCTTGCGGCGGCCGTGCTTTTCGTCTGTACGGCCGCATTTTTATTGACTGCGCGCAGCGAAAAAGAGGGTGAACAAGAGGCCCCAAAAACCTCAATCCGGATCGGTCTTCTTTTGTACCGCGGTGACGATACCTTTATCGGCACACTGCGCAGCTCGATCGAGGAGTGTGCGAAAGGGTACGAGCAGCAGACCGGGATCAAAGTGACGCTTGATGTGATGGACGCAAAGGGCAGCCAGAATACGCAGAACAGCCAGGTGGAGCGGCTGATTTCTTTGGAGTGTGACGCACTCTGTGTAAATATGGTGGACCGGGCGGCCGCGTCGGCCGTAATTGATAAGGCACTTGCGGCGGGGCTCCCGGTGATTTTTTTTAACAGGGAGCCGGTAGAGGAGGATATGAATCGCTCAGACAGGCTCTATTATGTGGGAGCCGACGCAAAGGAGTCCGCAGTACTGCAGGGGAAACTCCTTGTGGACGCCTACAAAAACAACCCCGATTCACTGGATTTAAACGGGGATGGAAAGGTGAGCTATGTCCTTTTGGAGGGAGAGACGAGCCATCAGGATTCACTGATTCGGACGGAATGGTCGATTCAGACCTTAAAGGATGGGGAGGTGCCGATCGAGAGAATTACCGGAGGAATCGCAAACTGGGAGCGGAGTCAGGCCTCCGCATTGATGGAGCAATGGCTTTTGGAATATCCGGGGCAGATCGAACTTGCGATCTGCAACAATGATGATATGGCGCTGGGGGCCATTGATGCGATGGAGCGAAACGGAGTGGCGTTCGGAGCCATTCGTCTGGTCGGCATTGACGGGACGCCGGCGGGCCAGGAGGCGCTAAAGGCGGGGAAGCTTTTAGGGACGGTAGAATCCGATCGGGAATTTTATGCAAAAGCAATTTTTGAGATCGCGGCGGCGCTGGCTGCCGGGGAAGAAACGGGATATGAAAAGTATGTCTGGTGCCCGCAGAGAGCGCTGACAGAAAGCAACAGACGGTAGAGTCTTTCGGCCTTTTATTGAAAACGGGGTTGGAGTATGATATAATAAAGCACGCATATATCTTCTTTACAGGGAAGCCGTGACCAAACCGGCAAGAAAGCTTCGGCGATATGCGAAAGGAGTCTTTCTCATGAATTCAAAACTGCTGCAGAGCCTGTCGGCGCTGGCTGCTGCTGCGATATTATTACTATCTGCCTGTACTTTGTCTGAGAAAACGAACGATACCGATAGGGATGCCCTGACAGTGTCTGCCTGGAACGGCTATGATGCCTTTTGGGCGTTGGCGTCCGGGACTTATCCGGATATTAAGGTTACGCTTGCTTCTTATGCCGGAGCCAACCGAACCGGATATAGCTGGGTTCAGATGCGGGCGGATGACATCCCTGACATCTTTATAACCTCTCAGATCTTGGATGAGGAGCTGGCCAGGGAGCGCTTAGTAGATCTGTCCGGTTATGAATTTATCAATGACTTTTCCACGGCTATCCTGGACCAGGTTGCCATTGACGGCGGTGTCTATCTCCTGCCGGTAAGCAACTCACTGTACGGCATCTACTATAATAAAACACTCATGGAAGAAAACAACTGGGAGGTGCCTGCAGATTTTGCCGATCTGGAGGCACTGTGTGCACAGATCGAGAAGGCGGGCATGACCCCTGGCCTGATTGGCACACAGCTTACAGGCAACGCTTTTTCGGCTGTGTTTAATCTGGCAAAGACCGACTGGTTTACTACCCCGGAGGGGATCAACTGGGAACGTGATTTTCTGAGCGGTGCGGCCTCTGCTGCAGGGCAGTGGGAGGAGACGATGGACTATGTGCAGAAGTATATCGACATCGGTATGTTTCACACCGATCCAAAAGATCGAAACAATCCGGAACTGATTCTGGATGAGATGGGGAATCGGAGGGCTATGTTCTGCACAATGGTGCTCGCCGTCAATATCACCGAGCTGCCAAACGGCGATAAGCTGGGGCTGATGCCGTACATCGGCAGGGATGGCAGCAAAAATATTTATATGTATAATCCCTCCAGCTATATTGGCATCAGCAGCCGTCTGATGGAGCCGGGGAATGAGGAAAAGTTGGAGAAGGCGGTGCAGCTTTTGTCCCTGCTTTACTCCTCTGAGGGGCAGGCCGCCTTTATCAGCGATCAGACACCTTGTGTTCTGAGTGTCCTGGACAGTGCTTCTGTCCCGGAGGACGCTCTGCTTTATGATGCCCAGCAGGCTTTGCGCCAGGGGCGGGCCTTTCCCATGACCTATGCCCATTGGGAAGACGTTCTCAGCGATATAGGCCAGGCGTATAAGGAGTGGTTTCGGGGGGAGAACGGCATGGATGGCCCCGCATGTATTGCCCGGATGGATGAACTGCAGCGGGGGGCTCTGGGCAACAGAGAAAGCCTGTATTTTTGTGAGAGTACCGATGACTTTACACTGGAACAGACCGCCGTTCTGGTGGGAAAGGCGCTGGGCAGCGCGGCGGGAACAGATGCAGTGCTGGTTCCCGTGGGCAGCTTTTATAAGGAAGGGACGGAGCTGAAGTCCAGTATCACCGGCAGGCTGTATGCGGGCAAAATTAACTCTGAGGTGGCTATGACCCTGACGCCTTCTTATGACGGGGAGTATGCCATTGCTGAGATGACTGGCAGCCAGGTCAAAGAACTGGTCCAGATGGGCTTTGGCCGGGAAGGGGACGGAGAGCCCCTCCCGTATCTTTTGGTTACGCGGGAAAATCAGGAGTTAGAAGAAGACCAGACCTATCGGGTCGCCTTCCTCATGGGGGGCTATACGGAGCAGACGGCACAGACTTATGGCCTTTGGACAAAGCCGGGTTCCCTCCGGGCCTTTTTGCGGGATTGGCTGGAGGAACAGAAAACCGTCTCCCCAGATGGGAATCCATGGAGATAGAGGGGAAGGAAGGGAGTGAGCGAAATGAGGGAGGATCTGCCTTATAAACAGCTTATTGCGGATCGCCCGGCGTCGGGCCGGCAGCCAGCCGCACCTACAGATTGTATCACTTTGCACGGAGAGAGAGGGTGTGCTGTATGAAGTCCAGGCAACGGATACAAAGCCTTGCCATTCCTGCCGCATTAATCGTTGGTTTATTGGTATTTTTGCTGGTAGGCGGTTCCTTTTTTACCAAATATTTGCAGAAGCAGATTTTCACGGAGCGCACCACGCAGTTAAATGAGATTACTTCCCAGGTACGGGTAAATTTAAACAGTGCACTGGACTCTTACTGGAACTACCTTACCGCGGCGGTCAACCTTTTAAAGCAGCAGCGCTTTGATACGGCAGAGGAGGTGACCACGTACATACGGGAGCTGGAGAATACTTTGGAGACCGAGCATTACAGTTCCAGGCTGATGCTGCTGGACAGCCGGGGAAATTTCTGGGACGCGGACGGAAAACACGGCGTCTGGTCCGATATTGACCAGATTTCCAGCGGCGGGGAGCAATATACATTTATTTCTGACAGCCATATCTATTATCAGGGCAGCTACTGGACCTTTGTGCAGAAGCTGGATGTCCCACTGCAGGCAGAGGGAGGCACGGCCGTCTATACGCATGTCATTTTGCTCAAGGACATTGATACTCTGACGGAATATTACAACAGTGCGGCTTACGGAAATCAAAACGAGACATACATTTTAAAAAGCAACGGAACGAGGATGTACAACGATACCTCCAAAGAACACACCATTCAGGCATATAACGTGCTCAAGGTGCTGGAGGAGATGGAGGGCCAGGAATATACGGACATTCGCTCCGCCCTGTCACAGACGGACATTCTCAGTACTGACTTTTGGTACAATGGAATGGAGTATTACTATTGCCTTACCTCCCTGGCGGAATACGATACCCTTCTGCTCTTTCTGATCCCGGCGGAATTTGTGGCCTCGGGGACGGTAGACATGGTGAGCGCGGTGGTGCGGATGCTGCTCATTTTGACAGTGGTGCTGCTGATTTTTTTGAGCCTTGCCGTGATCTTCTTTATGAGGCAGCAAAGCAGCGCGCGCCTGTTCCGGCAGGAGCAGGAAAACCTGCGCCGGCAGGAGGAGATGAACCGGCGCCTGGAGGAATCCAACGCCATGCTGGCCCAATCCAAGGAGACGGCGGAGCAGGCATTCCGAATTGCGGAGGAGGCCAATCGGGCCAAAAGCTCATTCCTGTCCAATATGAGCCATGATATTCGCACACCGATGAACGCCATCGTAGGGTTTGCAGCACTTTTGAACCGGGATGCGAATAATCCGGATAAGGTGCGGGAGTACACCAAAAAGATTGCTGCATCCAGCCAGCATCTTCTGGGTCTGATCAACGACATTTTGGATATCAGCAAGATCGAGGCGGGCAAGACGACGCTGAATCTCTCCGACGAGAACATCGTGGATCTGATCGAAAATATTGACTCCATCATCCGTCCCCAAATGAAAGCGAGGAGACATACCTTTGAGGTGTACAGCAAGGATTTAAGGCACGAGCAGGTGGTGATGGATAAGCTTAGGCTGAACCAGATCCTTCTGAACCTGTTGTCCAATGCGGTGAAGTATACGCCGGACGGAGGCCGTGTTACGCTGACGGTTCAGGAATTGCCTCAGCATGCCAAACAACTGGCCCACTACCGGTTTATTGTGTCGGACAACGGCTATGGCATGAGTAAGGAATACCAAAAGAAGCTGTTTCAGGCGTTTACCCGGGAGGAGGACAGCATTACCAATAAAATCCAGGGTACCGGCCTAGGCATGGCAATCACCAAAAGTCTGCTGGATCTGATGGGCGGCAATATCTCTGTGGAGAGCGAGAAGGATAGGGGCACCACCTTTACCGTAGACGTGGAGCTGGCTATCAGCGGGCAGGCCATTGATCAGAGCTTTTGGCAGACCCATGGCATTATCCGGCTGTTGGCAGTGGATGATGAGGAGGCAGTCTGCCAAAATATCCAGCTAACCATGGAGGGAACCGGCGTTACAGTGGACTACACGCTGGATGGCGGGACGGCTGTCGATCTGATAAAGCAGTCTGAACGGAACGGGTGTCTGTATGATATTGTTCTGCTGGACTGGAAGATGCCGGGGATAGACGGTGTAGAAACCGCGCGGCGCATTCGGCGGGAAATCGCCCCCAATATCCCTATTCTGGTATTAACCAGCTACGATTGGCCGGAAATCGAGGAAGAAGCCAGAGCGGCAGGTGTGGATGCCTTTTTGTCCAAACCTTTTTTCCTCACCAGTTTCCGTCACAAAGTGGACGATGTACTGCATAAGGATATTCAGAAACCGGAAGGGAAAACGGACAATTCTCATGAGCAGAGCGTTCTTCATGGGATGCATATCCTGGTAGCGGAGGACAACGAGATCAATGCGGAGATTCTCAAGGAGCTTTTGGATATGGTCGGCGCTTCCTGCGATATTTGCGGAAACGGGCGGCTGGCGGTGGATACGTTTGAAAAGTCCGTCCCGGGGCAGTATCAGATGATTTTGATGGATGTGCAGATGCCGGTAATGAACGGTTATGAGGCCGCCGGGGCGATTCGCAATTCGGCTCACCCGCTCGCTGTGCAAATCCCGATCATTGCCATGACAGCCAATGCCTTTGCCGAGGATATCCGTGACGCGCTGGAAGCCGGAATGAATGCCCATGTAGCTAAACCCATTGATATGGCTGTGCTGGAGCAGACCATAAAAACGGTGGTTGGAGACAGGGCTGGATAAAAAGGCAGTGCCGATACCAAAAAAAATTGATAAGTTAAGAAAAAAAAAGTATAGAAATATGCACAAAAGAATAGTATAATGATAATGTCGTTAAGCAAAAACTGCTAATTGCGACAAAAACAAATCAGAATGGGAGGATTTACAACAATGAGATTTGCAAAGAAAGCGGCAGCTCTTGCATTGGCATCCGTGATGGCGATGTCTTTGGCAGGCTGTTCCGGCAACAGTTCCACGACAACAACAGCGGCCACTGAGGCAGCTACGACAGCGGCAGCAACCGAGGCGGCTACTGAAGCGGCTACCACGGCAGCAGCCGAGGCAGCTACCACCGCAGCTACCACCGCAGCCGAGGCTGCAGGCGGAGTAGATGTTTCCAACAAGAAGGTCGGCATCAGCATCTACAAGTTTGATGATAACTTCATGACCCTTTACAGGACCGAGTTAGTCCGCTACCTGACCGAGGATCTTGGCTTCAAGCCGGAGAACGTAGTTGTTCAGGATGGTAAGGGTGACCAGGCTGAGCAGACCAATCAGATCCAGAACTTCATCACGCAGAAATATGACGTTCTGATTCTGAATCTGGTGCAGGCTTCCTCCGCACCGGATGTTACAGATATGTGTAAAGAGGCCGGAATCCCGGTCGTTTACATCAACCGTGAGCCGGATGCAGCCGAGGAGGAGAGATGGGCTTCCGAGGGAATTGCCGCTACATATGTAGGCTGCGATGCAAGACAGTCTGGTACCTATCAGGGTGAGGAGATCCTTGAGACTTCCACAAAGGGAGACATCAACGGCGACGGCAAAGTTTCCTATATCATGATCCAGGGTGATCCGGAGAACGTAGATGCGCAGTATCGTACCGAATTCTCCGTAAAGGCTTTGACGGATGCCGGCATGGAGGTTGAGGAGCTTCTTATGCAGCGTGGTGACTGGGATCAGGCGAAGGCGCAGCAGATCGCGCAGGATGCTCTGACACAGCACGGCGACAAGATCGAAGTTATCTTCTGCAACAACGATGCTATGGCTCTCGGTGCACTGCAGGCAATCGAGGCGGCTGGCCGTAAAGTGAATGAGGACATCTACCTGGTAGGTGTTGACGCTCTGACCGAGGCAGTCCAGAACGTTATTGATGGCAAGCAGACCGGTACTGTATTCAACGATCACTTTGCACAGGCACACACGGCAGGCGACATCGCTGTCAAGTTCCTTGCAGGCGAGTCTGTGGATCCGGTTAACATGGTTGACTACTCCAAGGTTACCCAGGAAAATGCACAGTCTATCCTGGATATGTTAAAGTAATGTAACACTGTTGCGATTGAAACCGGATGTGCCCGCTGTGACACATCCGGTTTTATCATAAACGTCGAATAATTTGCCGTTTATGATAATCCTCCGGGTGGGATGCGCATGATTTCTGTGAGGAAGCTTTTGCTTATATGCAGTAAAATCGGCGCAGCAAATGTCATAAATTTTTTATAACATTTGTTATAAAGTGATATACATGTCAAATGAGCTGAAAGGAGTTTGGGGATGGCAGAGCAGTACAGACTCGAAATGAAGGGGGTCAAAAAGACCTTCCCGGGCGTGAAAGCGTTGGATGGCGTAAATTTGCAGGTACGTCCCGGGACCGTTCATGCACTGATGGGAGAGAACGGAGCCGGAAAGTCCACGCTGATGAAATGCCTGTTCGGTATTTATAAGATGGATGAAGGAGAAGTCTACATCGACGGCGTGAAAACAGAAATTGCAAATCCCGACGATGCACTCCATAAAGGGCTCGCCATGGTGCATCAGGAGCTGCAGCCGATACCGGCCCGCTCCATTGCAGAAAACATGTACCTGGGCAGATACCCGATGAAAAAATTTGGTCCGATCAAGATCGTGGATCATGCAACCATGAACAGTGAGGCTGAAAAATGGCTTAGGGATGTAAAGATGAACTTCAACCCCAAAGCACAGTTAGGAACCTTATCCATAGGACAGATGCAGTCGGTTGAGATTGCAAAGGCCGTCAGTCAGAGCGCCAATCTGGTGATCTTAGACGAGCCGACCTCCTCTCTGACTGATAATGAGGTAGAAGCGCTGTTCCGCATTATCAGGGACTTGAAGTCCCGCGGCGTTTCTATGATATATATCAGCCACAAGATGGCTGAAATCCGCCAGATTTCCGATGACATCACAATCATGCGCGACGGAACTTATGTGGGAACCTGGAGAATCGAAGACATTTCCGACGAGGAGATCGTCCGGCAGATGGTGGGACGTGAGCTCACAAACGTATATCCGCCGAAAGACGACTACCGGACGGAGGAGACCGTTTTGAAGGTCAACCACTTGACAAGCATCCATTCCAATTCTTTCCAGGACTGCTCTTTTGAGCTGAAACGCGGTGAGATATTAGGCTTTGGCGGTCTGGTAGGCGCACAGAGGACGGAGCTGATGGAGGCCATTTTCGGAATGCGCCATATCCAGAGCGGTACGGTGGAGATCTTAGGCAAGGAGGCTCATATCAAACGGCCGCAGGATGCGATTAACAGCTCGGTCGGCATGATCACAGAGGATCGCCGCGGCAACGGAATCTTCGGCTGCTTAAGCATCGACGATAATACGGCAATCGCTTCCTATAAGAATTACACACATGCCGGCAAGATTAATAAGAGCGAGGTAGACAAGGTCGTAAAGGAGAGTATTGCAAAGTTAAGCATTAAGACGCCGAGCGGAAAGACCCTGATTCAGTCGCTCTCCGGCGGTAACCAGCAGAAGGTGATTATCGCGAGATGGCTTGCCAATAATCCGGATATTCTGATTATGGATGAGCCGACAAGAGGAATCGACGTCGGTGCTAAGTATGAGATTTATCAGATCATGATCGAGTTGGTCAAGCAGGGTAAATCCATCATCATGATCTCGTCCGAGATGCCGGAACTCATTGGTATGTCCAATCGCATCATCGTAATGTGCAACGGCCATATTACCGGTGAGGTTGAGGGCGAGGAGGCAACGCAGGAGAATATCATGGCATTTGCCACAAAATTTGATTTGAGCGGTTCAACAAAGAAAGAAGCCACACAGGAGGTTCAGTCATGAAAGCGAAAAACTTCAATATAAAAGATTTCCTCGTTAACAACGGAATTATCGTTGTCTTGGTTTTGCTGGCGTTTTATACTGGTATTATGCAGCCAACATTCTTTTCAAGGGATAACTGGATCAATATCGCATTAAACGTTGCGCCGCGTTTCATCATCGCATGCGGCGTCTCCGGCTGTCTGATTACAAAGGGAACGGATCTTTCTGCGGGACGTCAGGTCGGCCTTGCAGCCTGTCTGGCAGGTACACTTTTGCAGAAGCCTGATTACAGCGGTAAGTTCTACCAGAGTCTTCCGGATTTTGGCAGCATGTGGTGGCTTTGGGTTATCGCCGTAATCCTGATCTGTGTCGCAATCTGCTGTGTGTTTGGCTTTATCAATGGTGTCGTGATTTCCTATTTACAGGTTCCGGCCTTTATCGGAACACTGGGCATGCAGCTTATTGTCTATGGCGTCTGCCTGGTCTACACGAATGCGACTCCGATCGGCGGCTACCACGGTGCGTATACGGTTGTTGCAAAAGGAAAGCTTTTCGGCGTGATTCCGTACCTGTTCCTGATCGCGCTGGCGGTTGGCATTGTAATGTGGTTTATCTATAACATGACTCCGCATGGCAAGTATATGTATGCAATCGGCGGCAACGAGCAGTCTGCCGAAGTCTCCGGTGTCAATACTAAGAGAACAAAAATTATCATCTATATGACAGCGGCTGCCCTGTATGCTCTCGGCGGTTTCCTGGTAGGTGCCAAGTCCGGTGGTTCCTCAGTTAATATGGGCCAAGGATGGGAGCTTGAGGCCATTGCCGCCTGTACAATCGGCGGTGTCTCGGTTAACGGTGGTATCGGACGGATCTCCGGCGTTTTGATCGGCGTTCTGGTATTTGAGATCTTGAAGACCTGTCTGCAGTATCTGGGTGTGGACACGAATTATCAGTATATTGCACAGGGTATCGTTATTGTGGTCGCGATTGCACTTGATATCCGAAAATATATCGCGAAGAAGTAAACAATGGGAATCGGATTCCATCAGACCGGCCGCGGGATTTTCCTGCGGCCGGTCTTTGGCAGTGAGAGAGGAGAAGGCATTGGAAGAAAGAAAAACAGGGGAGTTTTTAGAGAATGAGAAGACCTTAAAGGAGCTTCAGGAAGAAAACCGCAGGCTCCAGGAGGAGAATGAACGGCTCAACCGTTCGATCAAGGAGCGGCTGTATGACAAGATTCATGTATCTGTACATACCCTCGATTTGTTTATTGCGGCTATGTGTGTACTGTTTGTCGTGGTTGTGATCATGGGAATGCTGAAATAAAGAGCAAAGAAAGGGATATATAGAGGCGGCTATAGGCAAAGAGCTTTTGGTATAGTCTTGTAATGGCCGCAGAGTGCCGGCTCCTGTATCGGTGTCTGCGGCATTATATTGCATTTAAAAACAGCCCGTATGAAGAAGTAGACGCCTACTGCTTCGTACAGACTGTTTACAAGAAAAAAATTTTTATTTCAGCGAATTTAAGTGGTTGATCAAGACGGACGGGATCCCTGCGCAGGAAGCCTGCACCGTGACTGCGCCAATGTTCTGCGCTACCATGGGCATTCCATAGACGACACAGGATGCTTTATCCTGGCCGATGGTAAAGGCTCCGGCATTGCGCATCTCCAAGAGACCATAGGCGCCATCCTGCCCCATTCCGGTCAAAATAATCCCTACAGCGTGCGCTTTTGCAACCTGTGCGACGGAACGGAACAGTACGTCTACGGAAGGCCGATGGCCATTGACCTTTTCTGCCGGGTAAACCCGCACCGTGTAATGGCCGCCAAGACGGACTACCTTCATTTGGCAGTCACCGCCTGGAGCGATGAGTGCAAGACCCCGGCGTACGACATCGCCGTTTACAGCTTCTTTGACCTCCATCTTGCAGAGACGGTCGAGCCGCTGTGCATACATGTTGGTAAAGCCCTCCGGCATGTGCTGCGTGATCACGATTCCGGGCGTATCGGCAGGAAGCTGCTCTAAAACCTGGAGTGTGGCCTCTGTGCCTCCCGTGGAGGCGCCAAGGGCGATGATAATCGTGTCAAGCTTTAATTTGTTACCGGTAAGGCGGGACGTCATAAGAGAAGACAACACCGGCGTTTTGATGGAAACTGCAGGTGCCTGCGGTTTGGCAGCAGTGGCGCCGGGAAGAACGGGCGCCGCTCCGGTGGCGATAGGAAGGGAGGCAATAGAGACGGCGGGCATGCCAGGCGTCTTTTTAATTACGGAACTTCCCCGAAAAACACGCGGAAGCTTTACGGTAGCGGTGGAGGCAACAATGATTTTTGCCGCCAGGCTCTGCAAAAAGATCCTGGTGCTGTAATTGCGGGACATATCGGGTTTTTTGACAAAGTCTACTGCACCATTGGCGAGCGCGTCAAATACGCCCACATTCAGAGAGGAGACCAGGATGACGGGGATCAAATGCTTTGGAAGAAGCTCCTTTAAGAAATCGATCCCATTCATCTTGGGCATCTCTACATCCATCGTGACTACATCGGCCCCGGATGTGGGAATTTTAAGCATTGCATCGGCCGCATTTGCCGCAGTGCCTACAATTTCAATGCGGTCGCTGTTTTTTGGCAGTTCCCTTGTGAGAAAATTTACAAATACCAGGGAATCGTCTACGATAAAAACTTTAATTTTCTGTGCCATATACGCTCCTTACTGCTTACGGTAAGCGGCCGGCATGAGATACGTATAGGGTGTAGTGGCTTTATTTAAACTCTCAGAGTGCCCGATGAAAAGATAAGCGCCCGGTACGCTTGCATCAAAGAAGCGCTGAACAAGGGCATCTTTTGTCTCCTGATCAAAGTAAATCATTACATTACGGCAGAAGATAACGTCAAATTTCAGCCGGAAACGGATCGGATCCATCAGATTAAAAGTTCGGAAAATAACATTCTTTTTCAGAGCATCCGATACCTGTAAGAGCCCCGGCTCTTTTGTTGCCTTGAAATATTTACGCTTCCAATCCGGGGGAAGATCCCGCATGGATTCCTCATCGTAGATTCCCTCCATTGCCGATCGTAAGGCATTTTGGGAAATGTCGGTCGCCAGCACTCTGGTATCCCAGGAGCCAGGCTTGCTGTCAAAATATTCTTTCAGAATCATAGAGAGCGTATAGGGCTCCTGCCCGGAGGAACAGCCCGCGCTCCAGATACTTAAGACCTTGTTGGTTTTTTTCTTCTCTAAATAGGGAAGAACTGTATTACGGAAATAGTCGAAGTGTTCGGATTCCCGCATGAAAAAGGTATAGTTCGTTGTCAGCTTATTTAACATAATCTCAATATCCTGCGGATTTTTCTGCGTCAGGATATTGTCGATGTATTCGGAGAAGGTAGAATACCCCATTGATAGAACGACATTTGAAAGCCGGCCCATAATAAGCTGGCGTTTTTGTGAAAGATTAATTCCATAGCGGCTCTGTATAAAGGTTATGAGCCGCTTAAAATCCTGGTCCTTGAGTTCTAACATTCCGGTTTCCTCCCGTGACTTAATACTGGCGGATTAACTGTTCACAGTCCAGGAACAGGACGACGCTACCGTCCTTTAAATGGATCATGGAGGAGCTTAATTCCTGCCGGTTGTTGACCGGGATTGGGCAGATGTCCTCACGGTCTATATCTAGCACCTGAGCGACAAAGTCAACAGTAATTCCTACAGAGGTATCCCCTATGGAGAGGATAATGATACAGGTGGAATCCGTGTACTCTAAGAGCGGTCTTCCCATACGCAACCGAATATCAATGACAGGTACAACCTGGCCGCGCAGGTTGATGATTCCCCGTATGTAATCCGGGACCATGGGAAGCGGACGGATCTTGTAGCTGGTA
>JAAWAR010000011.1 GCA_022792295.1 Lachnospiraceae bacterium | reverse complement strand
CCATCTCATGCTCTTTACTTAATGTAAAATCCATGTGTTTAGTTCCTCCTTGTGAATTGTTTCATATATAACATGGGCAAATGTGGATGCTCCATTTCCCCTATGCTCCTGACATGGATGCGCAGTGCGCAGACGGTCCTTTGGCCGTCTCGTTTGCGCACTGCCCGTATTTTTTATTTGGAATAATCGTAGAAGCCCTTACCTGTCTTCTGTCCAAGAAGACCGCCGCGGACCATCTTCTTAAGAAGCGGATGCGGACGATACTTTGAATCGCCGGTCTCGGTCTGTAAAACATTCATGATCGCCAGTACAATGTCAAGGCCGATCAAATCGCCGAGTGCTAACGGCCCCATCGGATGGTTCGCACCAAGCTTCATGGCGGTGTCGATCCCTTCAACGGAAGCAACGCCCTCTGCATAGATTCCGATCGCCTCATTGATCATCGGGATCAGGATCCGGTTGACAACAAAGCCAGCCGCTTCCTCGACCTGAACCGGAGTTTTTCCGATCTCCTCGGAAATCTTTTTAACGGTCTCCACAACCTCCGGCTTCGTATTCAGTCCGGCAATTACCTCGACTAACTTCATGACAGGCGCCGGATTAAAGAAATGCATACCGATTACATGGCGCTCCACTGCAGAACCGATCTCGGTGATGGAAAGGGAGGATGTATTTGTTGCAAAAATGCAACTCGGTTTGCAGATCGCGTCTAGCTCCTTAAAGGTCTGCTTTTTGATCTCCATATTCTCGACAGCCGCCTCGACGATCAAGTCGCAGTCGCCGCAAATATCCTTTACGCCGGTCGTGATCTTGGAAAGAATCCTGTCTGCGTCTTCCTGCGCCATCTTTCCTCTGGCGATCCTCTTTTCGAAGCCCTTTGCGATTTTATTCTTCCCGTTTGCCGCAAATGTCTCATTGATGTCGCAGAGCATAACCTCATAGCCTTCTGTCTGTGCAAACGCCTGTGCGATTCCGGAGCCCATGGTTCCGGCACCGATAATACCAACCTTCATGGTTATATGCCTCCTCATTGTTTATCGATTCTTGAATTCCTCAACCTTACGCTTTTCAAGGAACGCTGCCATTCCTTCCTTCTGATCCTCGGTCTCAAAGCAATCGCCAAACCACTTTTCCTCTACCTCGGCGGCATGGCCCATATCCGCAAGATAGCCCTCCGTGATCGCCTTCTTGCAGTTTCTCACTGCGATCGGCGCGTTGGAAGCAATCTTTTGCGCCAGCTTCATCGCGGCCGGCAGAAGCTCCTCCTGTGTATAGACCGCATTTACAAGACCGATGCGGTATGCCTCATCCGCTTTGATATTTTTGGCCGAGTAAATCATTTCCTTTGCTTTTCCGGTTCCGATCAGGCGTACCAGACGCTGTGTCCCGCCAAAGCCCGGAGTAATCCCAAGCCCCACCTCCGGCTGCCCGAAGACAGCGTTGTCGGAACAAATGCGGATATCGCAGCTCATCGCGAGCTCGTTTCCGCCGCCTAATGCAAAGCCGTTGACTGCCGCAATCGTAGGAATCGGAAGGGACTCCAGCTTCAGGAAAATGTCATTGCCGTATTTACCGAACGCCTCACCTTCTGCCTTTGTCATCGTGCTCATCGCGCCGATGTCCGCGCCGGCCACAAAGGATTTCTCACCTGCTCCGGTCAGAACCACGGCCCTTGTCTTTTCCTGATCGATTCCGTCGATCACAGCCTCAAGATCCGCAAGTACTTCCTTATTTAATGCGTTCAATGCTTTCGGACGATCAATCGTAATCACACCGACATAGCCGTTCTGCTCATATTTCACAAAGCTCATGCTGATTGCCTCCTGATTAATCTCTCTTTACAATCGTCGCGCAGCCCATACCGCCGCCAATACATAACGTCGCAAGACCGGTCTTCGCATCCTTTTTCTGCATCTCGTGAAGCAAAGTCACCAGGATACGGCAGCCAGACGCACCTACCGGATGGCCCAATGCAATCGCACCACCGTTCGGATTCAGCTTAGACAGGTCAAAGCCAAGATCCTTCCCGACTGCTACGGACTGTGCCGCAAACGCCTCATTGGCCTCGATCAGATCGAAATCGCCAATGCTCATGCCGGCCTTCGCCATCGCCTTTTTGGTAGCCGCAACCGGGCCGATGCCCATGATGCGCGGCTCAACACCTGCCAAAGCGCCTGCTACCCAGGTCGCCATTGGCTTCACGCCAAGCTCCTTCGCCTTCTCCTCGCTCATAACAACGATCGCTGCCGCGCCGTCGTTGATGCCAGAGGAATTGCCGGCCGTGACAAGACCGCCGTCTTTCTTAAATGCCGGTTTCAGCTTCGCAAGCGTGTCAACCGTTGTTCCTGCTCTCGGACCCTCATCCGTATCTACAATCACGCTGCCTTTTTTCTGCTTTACTTCTACCGGAACGATCTCATCCTTAAACGCACCAGCCTTCTGAGCCGCCTCTGCCTTCTGCTGGCTGTCCGCGGCAAATTTATCCAGTTCCTCTCTCGTGAGTCCCCACTGCTCGCAGATATTTTCAGCCGTGATACCCATATGATAATTATTGAATGCATCCCATAATGCATCGTTTACCATCGTATCCACTAATGTTGCATTGCCCATACGATAGCCATAACGGCCCTTCATCATGGCATACGGCGCCAGAGACATATTCTCCATGCCTCCTGCGACGACGATGTCCGCGTCTCCTGCCTCGATCATCTGCGCCGCCATATTCACACACTGTAAACCGGAACCGCATACGACGTTGATCGTAACAGCCGGAACCTCGATCGGAAGGCCTGCTTTAATAGAAGCCTGGCGGGCCACATTCTGACCCTGACCGGCCTGGATTACACAGCCCATATAGACCTGATCGACCTGCTCCGGAGCCACGCCTGCCCGATTCAAAGCCTCTTTGATTACAATCGCCCCCAATTCCGGAGCCGGAATGGTGCTCAGAGCGCCGCCCATCGTCCCAATCGCGGTACGGCATGCGCCGGCCAGTACAATTTTCTTTGCCATGTGTTTTCCTCCTCATTGATTACAGTAGCCTGAAGCTGTAACCTGCTTTTTATATGTCTAATCATAACACCAATCCATATTCCTGTCAAATAATTATCAAAGGTTTTTTATGTATTTTTTCTAAGCCAAGAAGGAATTTTTTTTTATATTCCAACATAATGTTTTAGCTGATCCAGAATTTTTTGCTTTATTTTTGTCTATTATTGCCAAAGATTGATTTGAAAATATTCTTCGCCCTACGGCCTTCATTTGTAAAATTCTCAAAAAATCCTGTTGCATTTTTGGAGCATTTTTTGCATAATACCCTCTTTTTTTCATTTCATAAATTATTTGTATATCACTTTTTTCAAAAAACGATTCCTGTTTTAAAAAAGGCGTTGCAGGCCTTTTAGATACAAAAAAATAACTCCTTTTTAATTGGAACCTGCCGCCTTTCACAGAAAGCGGCTGCATAGCTCTGCCATGCAGCCGCTGCACATCGCGTGGACGTGATCACACGCGGGGCAAAACACCTTTGCCGGCTCTCAGGGTGAGTGTGGATCGTTAAATGCAAGTTCCACCGAAGGTCTGGTCAAACGCATCGAGGTCAAGGGGGAGAAAAGTTTCTATAGAAAAAAATCTTTCCCTATTGATATTGCTTTCATCCGCGGAACCTGCTTCGATAGACATGGAAACCTTCCTTAAAAGTGACGTCGATTGCACAGGGCCGTAAAGCACTGCGACAGCAAAGTCATCGTCCTGGTGAAGCAAGTCGTAAAAAACAGGCAGCTTGGATTTTGTGAGGACGCTTTTCACGCCAATCTCATTGATGATTGGTTCGGTCACTTTTGTTTCTTCTTTTGGAAAGATTTCTGTGCCCCCTGTATTATACAATCGTCCGGCTTTATGGCACCAAGCAGCAGAGGAGAAGTCTTGTCGTGGTATTTATAATTTTCAAATGCCTTCTGTGTATTCATATTTGCATAGCAGTATTTACAGCCATTCATACAGGTATCATAAGCCCCTATATCCCGGCTTTCGATACAATGGCAGCCCTGTCTGGTGCCTTTATGCTTTAAGTCCTTGAATAGGATACCGTTGTCATTTCCCAAAATATCAAGCGTCATGCAGCCGGAAGAATGGATATGATAACGGGAAAAATCGCCGTTTGTCCCGCAGGTCTGGATAAAAATACCGTTTTTTTCCGCAATCGTTCCGAGTCCCTGTGCCAGTGCGTCCCTATCCTGTTCGGATAGGGGGATAAGCTCCGGCATATTGCTTTCCAGTTTTTTGCGCAGTGCCCCATGGATATACATTTCCACAAAGCTGAAAATGCAGCGGTCAATGTAAGGGGAAAGCACTTTTGCCATTCGCTCAAAGGTATCCATATGCCGATTTATCGTATATTCCTTTGTCAGCAGAACAGGGTCATATCTCCATGCAATACGCTGTTTTCCCACAAGTTCAGACAGTTTTATTAAGGTTTCCATGCTTTCCTCTATGTCCGGAACACCCGGTTCAATATCTTTTCCGTAAGCAGTAATCGTATAATGGAAATACGTGTTGAAACGGCGTGTAATCTCATGCAGGCGCGGCAGTATGGGCTTGTAATTTTTAGAGCAGAAAACAACACAGTCCACCGTGTCCGGGGTCAGCTCATAGCGTGTTACCTTGTTTGGGAACAGTGGGTTGCGCGAAAGTGCGTACCCCTCCAAAAAGCGGTTCAACAACCATTCTGTATAATATTGGACGGTATCTGTCCGCCCTCCTGTATTGATAATCATTTCTCTGCCTCCCGTTTTACCATCTCTATTTCTTCAAATTTTTTCTTCATACAACCAGAAAATACGGTCGTAAGGCGTACCAGTTCCACAATGTTTTTTTCCGATAATTCAGCCATAGCGGCAATTTCAGCATTGGCGGCAGGCGGGATAATATTTTTTGTGTATTTCCTGCCTGCATCTGTAAAACGGACGATTTTATTTCGGCGGTCATTTTCCGCTTCTGTAAGCGATATATACCCCAGTTTCCAAAACTTTTTAATGATTGCACTTACGGTCTGTTTTGTGGCAGACAGCCGTTCACATATTTCTGATTGCAGGCAACCGTCCTCTGCAAACCAGATTAAATCAAGCACAAACAATTCTTTTGCTGTCAGATTGTGCTTTCTTGCGTATAGTTCATAGGCGGCAAATTGTACATCTCGCAATTTACAATATTGATTTACATAGGTTCTTACTTCTTCTCTGTTCATACAGTCCCTTCTTCCAAATATCAGACAGTCTAATATCAGACTTTATAATATCAAAATTATCCGCCTTCGTCAATAAAATTCAGCGTGAAATTACTCTATATCCTCAGCATGCAGGGACTCTTACCCGTGACAGATCCGGGTATCTGAACGGTTATGTATTGACCTTGCCGGAATTGGATGTTAAAATATTATCAAAATCATAAAAAATGGGGGAGATTGTTATGGATTACAAAAAACTCTATCAGGATAAGCTTGTAACCGCCGAGGAGGCTGCAAAAGCTGTTAAATCCGGTGACTGGGTCGATTACGGCTGGACGACTGCAACGCCTGTGGCCGTTGATGCGGCGCTCGCAAAGCGGATGCCGGAGCTTACCGACGTGAATTTCCGCGGCGGTATCCTGATGTGGACACCGGAGATTTTTAAGATCGAAAATCCCGCAGAGCATCTGACATGGAATTCCTGGCACATGGGCGGAATCGAGCGGAAGGCGATCGCTCAGGGCTTTTCCTACTATGCCCCGATCCGTTACTCTGAGCTGCCCAGATATTACAGGGAATCACAGACGAAACCGGATGTTGCTATCTTCCAGGTTGCTCCGATGGATGAACACGGTTTCTTCAATTTTGGACCCAATGCCTCCCACATGGCGGCATGCTGCGAAACCTCCAAGGTCATTATCGTAGAGGTCAATGAAAACATGCCGGTCTGCCTCGGCGGCTTTGAGGAGAGCGTCCATATCTCCAAAGTCGATATGATCGTAGAAGGAGACAATCCCACGATTGCGGAGATGGGCAAAGCCGCAAAAGCTACGGAGGTAGACGAAGCAGTTGCAAAATTAATTGTTTCTGAAATCCCGGATGGCGCCTGCTTACAGCTCGGTATCGGCGGAATGCCCAATGCAGTGGGATCCCTGATCGCCAAATCTGACTTAAAGGATCTTGGCGTACATACCGAGATGTACGTGGATGCCTTTGTTGACATCGCCAACGCCGGAAAAATCACAGGTGCAAGAAAGAGCATCGACAAAGGCCGTCAGGTTTACGCGTTTGCCGCCGGAACCAAAAAACTGTATACGTACCTCCATCAGAATCCGGAATGTATGTCCGCACCGGTCAATTACACGAACGACATCCGCTCTATTTCCGCTTTGGATCACTTTATGTCCATCAATAATGCGGTCGATCTCGATCTGTTTGGACAGGTCAATTCCGAGTCTGCCGGCATAAAGCATATCAGCGGGGCCGGCGGACAGCTTGATTTCGTCCTGGGCGCGTATCTTTCCAACGGCGGAAAGAGTTTCATCTGCTGCTCCTCCACTTTCACGACGAAGGACGGCCAGTTAAAGTCCCGTATCCTGCCCACTTTAAATCCGGGCTCTATCGTGACGGATACGCGTGCCAATATTCACTATCTCGTGACCGAATACGGCATCGTAAACTTAAAAGGCCTTTCCACCTGGCAGAAGGCCGAATCTATCATCTCTGTCGCGCATCCGCAGTTCAGAGACGAGCTGATCGCTTCCGCGGAAAAGATGAACATCTGGAAACGCAGCAGCAAACGATAGACGCATATGGAAAGGGGACTCCGCTCCACGAATTCTCACGCCGGATCGAGATCGCTTTACAAAAAGCCGCGCTTCGTTTGGCCGGACTCCGGAGGCTTTCTTAAGAACCTTTCTAAAAAATAATACAAAAAGGCGGCCGCACAGATGATTCCCTGTGCGGCCGTCCTTCTTTTATTCGATTCCATATTTCTCGCGGAGCACACCCCGCACACTTTCAAAGGTCTTTACGGGAGCCTGCTTTTCTTCGTGCCTGCCGATCTGCTTTTCCATCCAGGCCATGTTGTACCAACGGTCAAATTTATAACCGCACCGGTAAAACTCACCGACCATACGATAGCCCATGCGGCTGTGGAAGCGGATGCTGTCCATAGTCAGATATTCGTCATCCTGCCCATTGGGCGGACAGCCGATACAGGCATTCATATTGAGTATCCCCTGCTCCCGCAGAGCGGACTCCAGCGCATCGTGAAGCTTTCTTCCGACTCCACAGCGTTTTCTTGCGCCGTCTACGTAGATTGACGTCTCTACGGCCCAGCCATAGGCCGCACGCTCCTTAAACACTCCCGCATAGGCAAACCCCAAAAGCTCACCGTCTGCATAAGCTGTCAGGTACGGGTATCGCTTAAGCACTGCCTCTATCCGGCGGCCAAATTCCTCCGCCGAGGGAATTTCATATTCAAACGTAATGGCTGTTTTTTCTACATACGGCGCATAAAGCGCCTGCAGCCTTTTGGCATCCTTTGGCTCTGCGACCCGGATTGCCACCTGTCCTGCCATCACATTTTGCTCTCTGCCTGCAGATAGTCAAACGCAAACTGCGCATAGATTCCTGCGCCGAGATACAAGACCTCCTCGTCCACATCGAACGCCGGATGGTGGTGGACACAGTCAATGCCCTTCTCACGGTTCCGGCAGCCCAAAAAGCCGTACACGCCCGGGACCTTTTCCATGAAGACGCTGAAATCCTCCGCGCCCGTCAGCTTGGTAAGCGGCTTTAAGGCGGATTCACCCATGATTTTTCCGGCAGCGCCCTGCGCCAGCTCCACAAGCGTCTTATCCTCGTTGATTAATGGGCTCGGCCCGAAATAATAATCAAATTCGGCCGTACAGTTATAGCTCTCGACGACGCCCTTCACTGCCTTTTCGATGCGCTTTGGCATACTGTCCCTAAGTTCCTTATTAAAGGCACGGACCGTTCCGACAAGCTCCACATCATCTGCCACAATGTTTTCTTTGGTCCCTCCGTTCATCATGCCTACTGTGACCACCAGGCTGTTGAAAGGATTATTCACACGGCTCGGGATCTGCTGCAGCGCCTGAACGGCCGCCGCCGCGGCCAGAATGGCATCATGGCCGAGATGCGGTGCGCTCCCGTGCGTGAGCTTTCCGCGAACCCGAATCGTAAACCGGTCGCTGCAGGCCATACGCTCACCGGCTTCAAAATTTACCGTCCCTGCGTCCATAAGCGCCCTAACGTGCATTCCAAAAATCGCGTCCACGCCCTCAAGCGCTCCGCGTTTTACATATTCCTCCGACTTGCGCCCGAGTTCCTCCGCCATCTGGAAGATCAGCCGGACTGTCCCGCAAAGCTCCGCCTTATGAGCGGCAAGAATCTTTGCCGCACCTAAAAGCATCGCCGTATGGCAGTCGTGGCCGCATGCATGCATCACACCGGGCGTCACGCTGCAATAGCTCTTGCCGGGCTCCTCCGTAATAGGCAGGGCATCAATATCGGCTCTGAGCATTACGGTTTTGCCGGGCTTTCCTCCTTCAATCGTACCGATACAGCCCGTAATCCCATCGAAGGTCTGGACGGCAATCCCGGCCTTCTCCAACTCCGCCTTGATAAATTCCGTCGTCTTTACCTCCTCCGTGCCCAACTCCGGATGGGCATGAAGATGATGACGGCACTCGATCACATACTGCTCCTGTTCCTTTGCAAGCTCCCGTACATTCATGCGTTTTCACCTCCTGCTGCTTTTCTCAGATAATCAGCGGCAAACTGGGCATACCCGGCCGCCCCTCTCGGAAGAATTTCCTCGTTGATCCGGAATTTTTCATTGTGAACCGCGTGCACGCTTCCTGTCGCCTCGTCGTAGCAGCCAATGAAGACAAACAGAGAGCTCGGGATATGTTCCATAATATAAGAAAAATCCTCACTTCCTGTCGCCCGTTCTGTCTCTACAAGCGCCTCCTCGCCAAACAGCGTCCTGATCGATTCCCGCGCAGTCTCGTTAAGTGCCAGATCGTCGTTTCTTACCGACGGCTCCAGATAGTTGTATTCGATCTCGGCCGTACAGCCATTCGCCGCAGCCGTGTTTTCCACGATTCGGCGCATGGCTCCCTCGACCATCGCTCTTGTCTCCTTCGTGTAGCAGCGCACCGTACCTTCCATCACGGCTGTATCCGTGATGATATTGAACTGTGAACCGGCCTTGATCGTCCCGACCGTTACCACCAGGGAATTTAACGGATCATTGGCCCGGCTTACAATCGTCTGGAGATTTAAAAGAATCGCGCTGGCCGCCACGATTGCATCCTTAGAGAACTGCGGTGCGGAGCCGTGTGCCGAGACGCCGTGCACCGTGATCTTGAAATTGTCGCAGCTCGCCAGCAAGGCCCCGTCACGGACCGCAAAGGTCCCATTCGGCGCCGTCACCGACACATGCATTCCCATCGCGGCGTCAATTCCTTCCAGGTGCCCCTTATCAACGTAGTAATGGCTCCCGATAAACGCCTCCTCAGCAGCCTGGAACAAAAGCTTTACAGTCCCGCAAAGTTCTTCCCGGCTCTCCCACAGCATCCTGGCAGCCCCCAAAAGCATCGTGGCATGGCAGTCATGGCCACATGCATGCATCACACCCGGGTTCTGGCTTGAAAATGGGACGCCGCTTTTTTCCTCGATCGGCAAAGCGTCAATATCGGCGCGCAAAAGCACCGTTTTTCCGCCCGGACGGCTGCCCTCTATCGTCGCAATACAGCCCGTATAATCGTCGAACCGCTGCACCGGAATCCCGGCTTTTTCAAGCTCCGAGACCAGGTACGCCGTCGTCTCCTTCTCCTTAAACGGCAGCTCCGCATGTGCGTGCAGATAGTGGCGGTCTTCAAGGATCGTTTCCTTTAATTCGGCCGCACGTTTTGCATAGTCCATAAATAACTCCCCTTTCTATATACTGCAGGCGGCCCAATGCCTCGGACCGCCATGCATGTTATTCCTATTATAGCGTATATAGCCCTATGTTTTCAAGTCCTACAAATAAATCACGCCGCCGGGGCCAAGCGGAAGATCTAGCATCACCCAGATAATAACCTGGACGATCCAGAGAGCCGCAAAGCTGATCGAGAACGGAAGCATATTGGCAATGACCGTGCCGACTCCGACATTCTTGTCATACTTGCGGGCAAAACCCAGGACGACCGGCAAATACGTGGCAAGCGGAGACAGCGGGTTTGTGATGGAATCGCCGATTCGATAAACCGCCTGCGCGATCGCAGGATTGTAGCCCATGAGCATCATCATCGGGACGAAGACCGGCGCGAGGATCGCCCACTTCGCGGAAGCCGAGCCGATGAAAATATTGATGATACAGGACAAAAAGATCAGGCCGATAAGTAACGGAATACCGGTAAAACCGATGTTGCTTAAGAAATCCGCTCCCTTGATTGCCAAGATCGTACCCAGCTTCGAGACTGAGAAGAAGTTGGTGAAGATCGAGACGAAGAAGCAAAGGAATACATAGCCGCCCATCTCGGCAAAGCCCTTGCTGATGTCCGCCCATACGTCCTTATCGCTTTTATATTTTCCGATCACAATGCCGTATACGAGTCCCGGAATCAGAAGGAACAGTGTTACGGTAAAGACGATTCCCTTGGAAAACGGAGCCGCGCCTGCGGTAATCGATCCGCTCTCATCCGCGAGGATCGCACGTCCTCCGAAGACCGGCACAGACATCAAAACGATCACTGCCAGGAAGATCACGACCGAGAGGCCAGCCATCGCAACCCCCTTCTTCTGGATCGGGGAAAGCTCAGAGGCATCCGCATCAAAGTCATATTGTTTAAGCCCTTCCTTCGTCATCGGGAAGCGATGTACCAGGAATTTCTCAACCAGTATGGTCCCCGCAATCGCCAGAACCACGCACGATACGATCATGAAATACCAGTTGATCGCAATGGATTCCTGGTAGGTCGGATCAATCATCTGCGCTGCCGGCTCGGTAAAGCCATAAGCCAGCGCATCCGATAAGCCTAACAGCACGTTCGCACAAAAGCCTGCCGATACCGACGCATAGGCCGTATACAGACCAAGCAGCGGATGCCGCCCGATGGACATGTAAAGAATCGCAGCAAGAGGAGGCAGTACGATAAAGCCCGCATCTCCGGCAATATTCAGGTTAATGCCGAGGAATACGATCACTCCGGTGACGATCCAGCCCTTCGCTTCTCCAAGGAAATGTTCCATAACGGCGATCAGAAAGCCGCTCTTTTCTGCCACGGAGGAGCCGACCACAGCCACCAGCACCATACCGAGAGGCGCAAAGCCAGAGTAGTTCGTAATGACGTTTGACCACAAGTACCGGATTCCATCAACTGAAAAGAGATTGAACACCTCTACCGTGGAACCATCCGCCGGGTTTACTGCCGATACGCCCAATGCACTGCAGAGTGCAGAAATCAGTACGACGATGACCGCCAGCCCCAAAAACATCGTAAGGGGATCCGGCAGCTTATTTCCGGCTCTCTCAATTGTGTCAAGGATTCGGTCTAGTCTTCCTTTTTTCTCTTTTACGTTCTCGCTCATATGTACTCCTTTCTTTTGCCTCAAATTCCGTCACAGCCTTCTCTTTCGTTATCCCAATACAAAAGTGACGGTTACCATCAGCAATATAAGAATATTATATGAGATAACACTTAAATTTGCAAGAACATTTTTAACATTGCATAAATTTTATTAAAATTTTCTAAATTCTCCTCATTCCAATTTCTCCTGTCTTTCATCGCCGCCCAAAAGTTCTTCCCGGTAAAACTTCAAAACCCTTTTCATTGCCTCCTCCCCCGGCGCACCGACAGTCGTACGTTTTTCCACACAGGTCTTTAGGGAAATCGCCTCATAAATATCCGGCTCAAACACCGGGCTAACCGCTCGGAATTCCTCAAGCGTCAAATCATCGAGCGCCCGGCCGCTTTCCACACAAAGAAGAACAAGCCGGCCTACAATCTCATGGGCATCGCGGAACGCAACGCCGTGATTGACTAAATAATCCGCAGCATCCGTTGCATTTGTAAATCCCTTCTTCGCGCTCTCCTCCAAGATTTCCTTCCGAAAGGTTATCGAAGAAAGCATGCCCGTAAACAGCATCAGCGAGCCCTTCACCGTATCAATCGCGTCAAAGGTGAGCTCCTTGTCCTCCTGCAAATCCTTATCATAGGCCAGGGGAATCCCCTTCATGACCGTCAGAATGGACATCAGTGCCCCGTACACACGTCCCGTCTTCCCGCGAATCAGCTCCGCAATGTCCGGATTCTTTTTCTGCGGCATAATGCTGCTGCCCGTGCTGTAGGAATCATCCATCTCTACAAATTGGTATTCATTGCTGTTCCAGATAATAATTTCCTCGCTAAAGCGGCTTAAATGCATGGCAATCGTGGCAAGGGCCGCCAGAAACTCGATCAGATAATCCCGGTCCGAGACTGCATCCATGCTGTTAAGCGTCGGTCCGTCAAAGCCCAGAAGCTCAGCCGTATACGCCCTGTCAAGCGGATATGTCGTCCCGGCTAATGCCCCTGAGCCGAGCGGACAGACATTCATGCGCCTGCGGATATCGGAAAGCCTTCCCCGGTCCCGGCGAAACATTTCATAATAAGCGCCAAGATGGTGGGAAAGCGTTACCGGCTGCGCCTTTTGCAGATGCGTAAAACCCGGCATGTATGTGTGCAGATGTTCCTCCATCTGTGTAAGCAGCTCCTTTAAAAGCTCCTCTAAAAGCCCGTCCGTTTCATCCAGCTCGTCGCGCACATAAAGCCGCATATCAAGCGCCACCTGGTCGTTGCGGCTGCGGCCCGTGTGAAGCCGTTTCCCTGCCTCACCGACCCTCTCCGTCAAAACCGCTTCCACAAAGGAATGAATATCCTCATATTCCAAAGAGAAAGAAAGCCGGCCCGCATCCAGGTCCTCACGGATTCCCGTAAGCCCTTCGATCATTCGATTCTTGTCTTCCTCAGACAGGATCCCCTGTCTTGCAAGCATCGTCACATGAGCAATGCTTCCTGCAATATCCTGCCGATAAAACTTCCTGTCAAATGACAGAGACTCATTAAAATTATGCACAAGCTGATTTAACTCTTTCGTAAATCTACCGCCCCATAGCTTCATAGCGTGTCTTCTCCCTTCGTTATTTCCTCTGTGACTGCTTCATCCAGACGATTTCTGTATGTCCATATCTCCTGCCGCTTCTCCCGCTTTCTTATAAAAAACCACAATGCCGCCAGCGCAAGGGCGGAACCTGCCGTCAGGCAGAGCCCCCACGAAAGTCCCTGCGGGAAATAGGAAAGCTCCACCGTATGTGAACCCTCGGCAAGCTCTACAGACAAAAATGCATCAAACAACTTCTTTGTCTCCACGGGCTCGCCGTCGATTCGCACGGTCCAGCCCTTGTCATACGGAATCGACAAAAACAGCCGGCCGGCTTCCTTCGCCTCAATCCGCCCTTCCAGCTTCGTGTCCTTCCAGCTTGTGAGCGAAAGAGGCGACTGGCTGAGCGCCTCATAAAACGATACCAATCCTGACTCCGAAAACCGGTAAGCAATGGCATTCAGCGTCTCGCCGGATTCCTCTGCGGTCAAAAGAATCTCATTTCCCTCTGCGAGCGTCCCCAGCTCCAAAAGAAAGCCGCGCTCCACATTATTAAACGTCTTCGCACCGGTAGGCAAGGAGGCCTTGACCGTCTTCGCCCGTTTATTCAGGACATAGACATAATATTCTCCGGTCATATCCGTCGTAAAGCGGAATGTGTTCCCGGAGGTCTCCCCGTTTGCAGGAATCAGCACATCCTCTGCTCCCGCAATCAGGCAGAGATCGTTTTGCACCTCGGCCGGATTATCCATTTCATACTGCCAGCTCTCCTCGAACGCCTCCGGCACGGCAAAGCCTAACGGCAGCGTGTACAGATTTTCGTAAAGATACGTGCTCCCGCTCTCCCGCAGATACATCGTAATCTCCGTATTTGGGCCTGTATCCGTATAGAGCGCATATTTTACCGAAAGCAGGCTGTCCACAAGCGGCGTGCTGCCCGTAATGCTGTATGCGTTTGTGGATGCCTCGCAGCCCAGGCGCTTAAAAAATTTCGTCAGATCGGCGTTTGCCGTCGAAGAAAACAGGGAAACGGACGGAAAATTCATCCAGGCCCCGTCGTTTTTCGTCTTTCTCGTCTTTTTCTCGACCCGGTAAAATTCCCCAGCCGGCTCCAACGTCTCCATGAGCCGGCACACATCTGCATTATCTCTTGTGTACGCCTCCCGGCTCGTGGTCGTCACACTCGTGACGGTCATGTTGACGGCTGCCTCAATCGCTACCAAGGACAAGGCAAGAAAGGCGGCCACGGTCTGCTTTCTCCTCTTATAGAGATAGATCACACCCGCATACGCAGACAAAAACACAATCGCGACATAGAAAACCGAAAAATGAAAATGCTCCTGTTCCACGAGCTTTTCAGCCAGGACCACAAAGCTCACGCTGCCCCACAGGGCAATGGCCACATGTTTTTTTTGCGTTTGCCGCAGATACTGGAAAGCCCTGAAGCACATGTAGAGCATCAGGAAAATATAGATGAACGACTGCCGGCAGGGCAGGCTGTTTGGATAATGAAAACCATGCCAGATAAAATTCAGCGCATTGACAGAGAAGCTCGCATAGAAGATCAAAAGCAAGCCGCAGTAAACCGCCTTCTCCCGGACCGGGATCCGTTTACAGGCCAGATACAGCGGAAAAAATAAAAGCACGGCCACCCCACAGTAAAGATTCGGCCAGTGATCCAGGCCGATCTCCGTCTCCACGTTACCGATATGGCGTGCAAGCATATCAAAAATCGAAAAGTACGAGGTGAGACTTTTGGGGAATGAAAAATCTCCGGACGCCGTGGAGGCAAGCGCATAGATCTCCGGTAAAAGCACGGCCGCCGCCAGCCCTCCGGCAAGCAGAGAATACAGGCCAAAGCGGGATGCTGCCTTGAAGTAAAAATCCGGCTTATGGGGCCTTTCCATGAGCAGAAGCGCCGCAAAATACAGCACCATAAACAGGCAGGTCATAATAGAAATATAGTAATTCGAAAGAATCGAAAGCCCCAGTGTCACACAATACAGAAATCCCCGTTCTTTCTTCACCAGCCGTTCAAGCCCCAGGACAATGAGCGGAAGCAGGAGAATACAGTCCAGCCACATAATATTCCAGCTATAAGCAGCCATATACCCGGACAGTGCATAGAAGATTCCAAAAAAGCCGATGCCAACTGTGTTCACCCGCAGCTTCTTTTTTAAATAATAGGCAAAGCTTAAGCCTGAAAGGCCGATTTTCAAAACGACCATACCCGTCATGAATTCAATGATAAACGCCTTTGGACAGAGGATGATAAGCCAATTTAGGGGGCTTGCCAGATAGTACGCGTAAAGCGCCGCGAAATTGACGCCCAGGCCCACATCCCAGCTGTACAGGAGGCTCCCGCCCGTGCGCAGCTTATGCTGAAACTCCGAAAAAAACGGCGCATATTGGTGGTACATGTCCGTGCGCAGGAAGCTTTCCTCGCCAAACGGAAAAATTCCCCGCTGGATAAAAATAATAATCATAATGACGACCGGGACAAAAAATGCTGTCAGCAGGCCGTCATATGGACGGGTCAGAGTTGCCCTTTTCCTCATGCCAAAACTTGCTCCTTTACTTCTCCTTTTTTTTCGTAAAGATTAAAATCTTGCTGAACACATAATTCAGGACGATTACAACCACGGACACAATCAGCTTACAGACAAAAAATTCCATCTTCATCATATCAACCATGACAAAAATCGCTGCCAGGTTAAACAAAAACGTCACGATTCTGCAGACGATAAAGGAAACGAATTCCCGCCAAACCTCCTTCGGGGCCAATGTATGGCTTTCAAACACCCACCATTTATTCGTCACAAACGCAAATAAGACTGCCGCCACCCAGGCGATGGTCTGCGCCTTCACCGACGGCATATGCGCCAGATAAAACAGTGCATTGGATATTATATAATCGATCACCGTCGTCAGGACACCAAAAATCAGATATGCAATCCCTTCTCTGAGATTCCGATATGCAGGCCCCTCTCTGCGCTTTTCCCTGGACATCTTCTTCCTTCCCTTCTTTTGCAGCATATGCCCTATTGTAGTATAACGCTGTGAAAAAGTAAAGGGACTGACTGCCATTTTTCCGGCAGCCGTCCCTTACATTTTTTTAACGATTTGCTTTATATTTTTCTATGCGGCCTATTATGCCTCCAGAAGCTTCTCCGCGCTTACAAGTTTTACGCATACGCAGAAAATTTCCGCTGCCATCTTTAATTCCTCCAGGCTCGGGAAGGAGGGGGCAATACGGATATTGCTGTCCTTAGGATCCTTGCCGTAAGGATAGGTAGCGCCCGCACCCGTCATGACGACGCCCGCTTCCTTACACTTGGCAATGATCGCCTTCGCGCAGCCTTCCATCGCATCGAACGATACGAAATAGCCGCCGGCCGGTTTCGTCCAGGTCCCGATCTCCAGGCCGCTAAGTTCCCTCGTAAGGATCTCATCCACAGCCTCAAAACGCGGACGCAAAATTTCGGCATGCTTTGCCATATGAGCCTTTAAGCCTGCCCCGTCCTTGAAGAAGCGTACGTGGCGGAGCTGGTTGATCTTATCATGGCTGATGAGCTGGT
>JAAWAR010000074.1 GCA_022792295.1 Lachnospiraceae bacterium | reverse complement strand
TCCACATGGTACTCGGCCGGGAAGGTCACATTGACCTCGCACTCCTCGCCGAGCGTCTTTCCGATCAGCTGCTCCTCGAACGTATCAATAAAGGTATGAGAGCCGATCGTTAACGGATAATCTTCACCCTTGCCGCCCTCAAAGCGCTCGCCGTCCACATAGCCGTCAAAATCAATCGTCACACGGTCTTTGTCCTCAACGCCGCGGTCCTCCACCGTGATCAGGCGGGAGTTCTTCTCACGCTCACGCGTAAGCTCCTGCTCGACGTCTTCATCCGTTACCTCAGCCTTGGCTTTCTTAACCTCGACGCCTTTGTACTCGCCAAGCGTAACCTCCGGCCGTACAGCGACCACCGCATCATAAAGGAGCGGTTTTCCCTCCTCAATCTGCTGCACCGTGACGGTTGGGCGGGAGACAATATCCAGTCCGCTCTCCTTCATGGCCTCCTGGTAAGAAGCGTCAATCACCTCATTTGCAGCGTCCTCAAAAAACATCTCCACACCGTACATCTTTTTGACCATCTCGAACGGCGCCTTGCCCTTGCGGAAGCCAGGGATGCTGAATCTCCCTTTATTCTTATTATACGCATTTTTGATTGCTTGTGAAAATTGTTCTGCCGGCACTTCGATCTTTAATTTTGCCGTATTTTTCTCCAGCTTTTCTACCTGTAAACTCATTCTAGGGGTTCCTCCTTACTATATCTGTACCGGACATGTTCCCTGTTTTCACATCCGCGATTTCCGTAATCGCCTTCTCTTTGGGCGTTACACTTCAATTTAGCATTATAACATACTGTTTTTGGAAAAGCTAGTAGAAAATCACCGATCGTATTGAATTTTTGTTTTCAGCGATTTCGCGGTTTCTTCGTCGGTCAGAAGGCGCACCAGCTCAAGCCCCAAATCGAGAGACCAGCCCATGCCGCGGCCGGTTGTAACCATTTTATCCGTCACGACACCGTCCTTTACAGCCTCCGCTCCCAAAAGCTTATCCTCCCAGCCCGGGAAACAAGTGGCTTTGTGCCCCTTTAAGAGTCCAAGCCCGCCGAGCACACTCGGAGCCGCACAGATGGCCGCCAGCCGTTTCCCTGCCGCCGCATGCTTCTTTAAGAGCGCAGCCAGCCCCTCATGCTTTGCCAAATTCGCGGTCCCCGGCATTCCGCCCGGAAGAAACAATACATCCGCGTCATCCCCGGAAAGCTCCTCAAATCGCAGATCGGCCGTGACCGTAAAGCCGTGGGAGCCTGTAACCTCCTTTTTTTCCATAACAGAAACAAGTTTCACTTCGATGCCTGCCCGCACCAACACATCACACGTCGCCAGGCACTCCACTTCTTCCATTCCATCCGATACAAACGCATATACCTTTGCCATGCTTTCTGCCTCCTGTATTCTATTTTGTAATTATACGATCTGATCTTCCCAGCCGGCGCGAAGCTCCTCCAGATACGGCTCCCTAAGCTCTGCATAGAGCTCTGCCATCGTTGCATCTACGTAGGGAAGCACGAACAGGACACCCACGCCGCAGCAGAGCATGCCCAAAAGCAGCCAGCCCAAAAACGAAAATTCCAAAAGAAACGTCCGAAATTTATGCCCCCGCATCATTTTCTTCGAGAGGCGCAAAACCTCCATTGCCCGAAGCCCCGGCGCCTCGGACAGGATATAGGGCACCAAATGATAGCAGTAAGCCAGGTAAACTCCTGCAAGTGCTGCGCCGGCTATACCGGCCAGGATCACGGGAATCCCCAATGTCATAATAGTCAAAACCGCCCGGCCAGGGGAAGCGAATAGATAGAACAGCACCGGGACCCCCAAAATAAGCGCACCCAGGCACTCTACGGCAGAAATCAGAAAGCCCTTCACGAACATCGTCCAAACGATCCCCAGATAATGATGGGAAAAGCCCCAGGCCAGCTTCCCGATCCCGGCCGAACGGCCGATCCCCCTGCTTTCCATATAAAACCGCCGGCCGCCCACCTCGAGAACCGGCGCCACGAAGACACCGAACAAAAACAGGGCGACGGCAACAAGCAGGGCTGTCCCCAAAATCAGCCCTGTTATCAGCCCTAACTCCTTCGAATGAAAGTTCGGAATGGGAATGTTTCCCGCACTTTTCGAAAACTCCGAAAAGGTCTCCGAGAGCGGCATGCCGCCGAATTCGGCCATCCGGCTGTTCCCCACAGCCGCGTCCGCATTGTTCGTCGTACGCACATTGATTCCTGAGCCCAAAAACGCAATGACGAGGCTCACCACAAACGCCGGCCAGTAATAACGTTTTAAACACTCTCTTGCCCTCATTTTCAATTCATATCTTCTCCACATACCATCCTCCTGCTTTTGTGTATGTTCCTATCATTTTCATAGCGGCTTAAGGAAGCCTGAACAGACGCTTGTTTTCTTTAGTTTACCACAATTTCCCTGTGAAAAGTCTTACATTTTTCTTATAACTATGCTAGAGTATGTTTGAAAATTTATTTCTGCCGCCCGTATACCTTTGCCTCACGGTATATTGCCTCCTATTCGGACCGTGCAGCCCTGCTGCGCCTCCCATATTCGGACCGTGTACGGCGCATATTTGGCAGAGATAACGGTTCAGAATACTTTCGGCGGAAAAGGGAGCCGCACGGCTCTGCAAGACCCCAAGTACTGACTTTTGGCGGCTGGCGGCACCTGAGGCATGCGGCCTCCTGTCCGCTGAGGGTATTCCAAGATCTTAAAGCATAAGGAGAAATACAAATGGAAATCGAACGTAAATTTCTGGTCGAACATCCTCCAAAAGACTACGCCTCCTTCCCGTTCCGTCAGATTGAACAGGCTTACCTCTGCACCGAACCGGTCATTCGCATCCGGCGTGAAGACGATTCATTTTATCTGACTTATAAAGGAAGCGGCCTCTTATCCCGGGAGGAATACAATCTCCCGCTAACGGCCGATGCATACAGCCATCTGCTGCCCAAGGCAGACGGGAATGTACTCACAAAAAAGCGCTATCTGCTCCCGCTTTCGGACAGCGGCCTGACCATTGAGCTTGACGTCTTTGAGGGCCGCTTTGCCGGCCTTATCCTCGCCGAAGTCGAATTCCCAACCGAAGAAGCGGCGCATGCCTTTATGCCGCCCGAATGGTTTGCAAAAGATGTCACTCTCTCCGGCGAATACCAGAACAGCCGCCTCTCTTGCATAAAATGAGAGTTTATCATGCAGACGGCCGTCTGCCACATAAACGGCCACCGGCAGTTATGAGCTGCCGGCGGCCGGGTTAATCGGATTCTATTCTCTGCGTTCTATGCGGTTTACATCATTCCGCCCATTCCGCCGCCTGCCGGCATCTGCGGAGTTTCTTCCTTAATATTAGCAACCACAGACTCCGTCGTAAGCAGTGTGGAGGCAACGCTGGTGGCATTCTGCAACGCGCTTCTCGTCACCTTCGCCGGGTCAAGGATACCTGCCTCAACCATGTCCACATACTCCTCTTTGTATGCGTCAAAGCCATGTCCGACCGGAAGTTCCTTCACCTTGTTGACGATTACGGAGCCTTCAAGGCCAGCATTTGCCGCGATATGGAACAGCGGGGACTCTAATGCCTTCAGAATGATCTTACCGCCGGTCTTCTCGTCGCCCTCCAGACCGTTTACAACCGTCTCAACACGCTCTGCCGCGTGGATATAAGCGGAACCTCCGCCTGCCACGATGCCTTCCTCTACGGCTGCCTTTGTGGCTGCAAGCGCATCCTCCATACGCAGCTTCGCTTCCTTCATTTCGGTCTCGGTCGCCGCGCCGACGCGGATTACCGCCACGCCGCCGGACAGCTTCGCAAGACGCTCCTGAAGCTTCTCTCTGTCGAAATCGGAAGTCGTCTCCTCGATCTGGGACTTAATCTGGCCGATTCTGGCGGAGATCTCCTCCTTCTCACCGAGGCCGTCCACGATGATCGTATTCTCCTTCTGGACTTTTACGGACTTCGCACGGCCAAGCTGATCCATCGTCACATCCTTTAAGTCAAGGCCAAGCTCGTCGGATACGACCTCGCCGCCGGTCAGAATCGCAATATCCTTTAACATTTCTTTTCTTCTGTCGCCATAGCCCGGAGCCTTTACGCCGACTACGTTAAAGGTGCCCCTTAACTTGTTGACGATCAGAGTGGTCAGAGCCTCGCCCTCGATGTCCTCAGCGATGATGAGCAGCTTCGCGCCGGTCTTCACAACCTGCTCAAGCAGCGGAAGAATGTCGTTGATGTTGGCGATCTTTTTATCCGTGATCAGGATAAACGGATCATCCAGGTTCGCTTCCATCTTTTCCATATCCGTGCACATGTAAGCGGAAATATAGCCTCTGTCAAACTGCATGCCCTCTACAAGGTCAAGCTCGGTCTTCATGGTCTTGGATTCCTCAATCGTGATGACACCGTCGCCCGTTACCTTCTCCATCGCATCGGCTACCATCTCGCCAACCTCATCGCTGGAAGCAGAGATTGCAGCGACTCTCGCGATCTGTGCCTTGCCGTTGATCGGCTGGCTCATGTCTGCGATGGCCTTGACCGCCTCGTCGGTAGCCTTCTTCATGCCTTTTCTGAGGACGATCGGGTTTGCACCCGCGGCCAGGTTCTTCATACCCTCGTTGATCATCGCCTGTGCTAAAACGGTCGCAGTCGTCGTACCGTCTCCGGCTACGTCGTTGGTTTTCGTCGCAACCTCTTTTACAAGCTGCGCGCCCATATTTTCGAACGCATCCTCAAGCTCGATCTCTTTGGCAATCGTCACGCCGTCATTGGTGATTAACGGAGCGCCAAAGGACTTGTCAAGCACAACGTTTCTTCCCTTCGGTCCTAATGTTACACGTACGGTATCTGTCAGTTTATTTACACCCGCTTCCAGGGCTTTTCTGGCCTCTACGCCATATTTAATTTCCTTCGCCATGTCTTCATTCCTCCATCATGATAATCAAAATTTATACACAAATTCTTTTTTCAAGGTTTTATTCAATTACTGCAAGAATGTCGTTCTGTTTTACGATGATGTATTCTTCCTCGTCAACCTTGACTTCCGTCCCTGAATATTTAGAGAAGATGACCTTATCCCCGGCCTTGACCTGCATCGTGATCTCCTTGCCGTCTACGACTCCGCCGGGGCCTACCGCGATTACCTCAGCCTGCTGCGGTTTTTCCTTTGCCTGGCCCGGAAGGACGATGCCGGACTTCGTCGTTTCTTCTGCAACTAACTGTTTTAAAACAACCCTGTCAAATAATGGTACTAATTTCATCACTGACTCCTCCTTGTGCTTTCTT
>JAAWAR010000073.1 GCA_022792295.1 Lachnospiraceae bacterium | reverse complement strand
TCCTGCAGCATATGGATGATTTCATTGGAAGAAGCATAGGTGGCATTCAGGAGGAAGTCTGTCTTATAAGTCCCTTTTGAGGTTTTCAGAACAAAATGGCTGCCTGTTTTCTCAATCGCTCCAATGGCTGCCCCATATACGATTTCTACATTTGAATATCGGGATAGCTGTTCAAGAAGGTATTGCTGTAAGATATGCGCGTCGTAAGTATATTCCTCTGTCAAAAAAGCACCGTCACACATACCGGGTTTAAAATATTGATTGGGATCGATTCCATCACAGCGGATGCCGACATTCTTACAAAATTGTTTGAATTCCTGCGCATTGGTCCACGAAAAATTTGATGAAGTGGCATAAACCTGGTCAAACTCCGTCAAGACGCAAAATCCATAGTCTTCCATAAAACGATAAAAATACTGGGCAGATTTTTCCGCGGTTGACAAAGAGCGGGGATAGTGGTAACCCATATGGACACGTGCCTGATTGATATAAGTCGCCCGGGTAAATGAGGCCGAATCTTTTTCCAACACAACAATCTTCGAGGAATTCCACCGTGATTTCTTTGCACAATAGAGCGCCGCATACAGGCCATATAAGCCTGCTCCAATGATTACTGAACTGTACATGAACTTACCTCTTATTTTTTATAAATTCTTTCACAATTATTTTCTGTCTGAAATTCTGATGCATGGATACAAGTTATCAAACACGCATGGAAGCCTGAATCACTACTTGTTCTCTGTTTCATCATGTATCTATCAATAATTCGAATACACCGCCCGGATTCAGTTCAAGCTGTATAGAGGTATCATTCTGCCTTTCAAGTTTAAATTTCTTTCCCTCAGAAATCGTATAAATTTGTTTCACACCTTCGGGAACCACTATTTTCAGAGTCAAAGGCATATCAAATCTGTCATCCTTTTTTGCAATTCCTTTATCAAGAAAGATTTTCCACTCGCCTCTGTTTATTTTTGATACTTCTAAACGGCAGCTTTGAACCTCTTTTATATATTTTACAGCTTCCGTAAAAGGGGCAACCCAAAGAAAATTCCTGCAGGCACATTCCCTGATATAAGTCAAATGCTGTTTTGCTTCCTCTAAAGTAGTGCATTGATAGCGTTCCGTTTTTTCAAGCTCTACATCATGCCACATCTCAATCAACCATTTTTCTTGCAGAACCACATCATCAATCCAGTGGTTTCTTTCTGCTGTGGTTTCAACATCATGGATTCCTTTACAGCCCAGATTGAGCCATTGAAGCCAATCCCTCCCCTGTTCAGGCGAAAGGAAATTATACAATCGTTTCCATCTTCGAATGGCATAAAACTGATTTTCACAAACGCTATATGCCCGATCAGATAATTGGTTATTGGGAGGGACAAAGGCAATTTGATCCGTCCGGAAGTTGTCTTCCATAAATTGTCTTGCCTCTGTAATCTCGTGCTCAAGCTCTTTATCTGAAAGATTATCATCGTCTAATCGTCTGTGATTATAGGAATGGCTGATAAATTCAAGCTTCCCATGCTGTTCCAATTCCCTCCACCGGGTTATATTCTGAACATATCTTACTGCCTGTGCCACCGTAACTTTGCAGTCAAACTCTGCTGCAAGTCTGCTCAGATTCTCAGCCGTCTGCATTCTGCCATCATCTGAAATAATCGTGCAAATTGCTTTTCGTCCATATCTGACCGGACAGATCTTTGCTGTAATATCCTCATTCACAATAGTGTTTTCTCCCTTTTTCTATTTGAAGAATTTATATGCGATACAACGGCTGACAAATAATTTCTCACAGTTTTTATAACCTGAATATTTTTTTACTTGATCCAATATTTCCTCCTGATCAAAACCCTCATCTACATAAACAATAAAGTCTTCTTTAGAAAAATCAATCATGCCAGGTAATTGCTCCAAATTATCGGGTATCATTGTATATACGCGTTCCGCATTCTGCAGTTCCAGGGCATTTCCTGCCAATTTATAATAATCCCACGTGATATAAAAACAGTCCCTGCCCTCAAAATGCTTGGATATTTCCAATGCTGTTTTGTTTTCAGGATATATATAATGTACTCTGTTTTCATAATAGCCTTTTATTGTCACGACAGAAAAAACAAGTAAAACAATTCCAAAATGATATTTCAAAGGCACTCGATACTTTTTTAAAATCCAGTGCCCCCAGCAGATAAGCCCTAAAATAGCAAAGGGGTAAATTCCGAAAATATAACGCTCCATCCGGTACGGTGCGATCTTTGCAATTACAAAAAAATAACTAGCCATGGTAAGCGTCACAATTATACAGCCAGCGGCCCCGCCATCAACCATAAGTTTTTTCTCGAAACCGCGTATTGTAAGCGTGATAACTTCTGATCCATTTTGATTCGCATCGGTTTTCCAGTTTATTTTTATATATTTCTTAACAAATATTCCGAGCATAGACAGCATTGCTGCAGCTATAAAGAGTGTCTGACAATCCGCCAGGAGATCTTGCCCTAAAATTATATAAAAGCTTTTTACATTCGCCAGAAATGTTTTTAACTCAAATAAATTTTTAACTGCCTCCCCTCCCCTTCCTTCTCCAAATAACTTCTCAAATGCCGTCGGAAATGTAAATGCAACTATGCATAGGCTTAGATACATGGTTGTACAATAGCCTATTAATGCCTTTCCTCTTTTCGTCATTGCTAAATAAATACAGCAATATAATGCCAAAAAAAATGTAAAAATAAAAAAATAATATTGCGTCATGTATCCTAAATAGGAAATCATCAGAATTGGTGCTAAATTCTTGATTGTAATACATTTGCGCTCCAACAATTCCAGATGTAATATCGCAGAAAACACCATCCACATTGTCATCAATTCATACATGCGGATATAAACTACGCTGCTGATAGCACCGGTGCTGAATCCATAAATCGCAGACGGAAGCAGGGCCAGCCATGTCTCCCCTAATATTTTTCGGGATAATTTGTATAACAGTACACTAATACCGATAAAATAAAAAATATTGGGCACAATCCCATACCATTTACTGAAAGAATTCGGAAAAACAGAACATATTGTATGCAGCACCAAATAAAACAAGGGCGGATGGAAATCGTTTTTCTGGTTAAAGATCACAGAGTCATAACAAAATCTTTCTTCTGGTGAAACTTCTAAATATTCTTTAAAATACGTTCCAGATACCCACTGCTTTTCTAATGCGTCGTTATAATAAACATGCGGATGATAATAACTGTTAGCGAGGCCATAGGACCATAATTCGTCAACAAAAAATCCTTGCTTTGCATTCGCAAAATATACAATACAAAACAGCTGCAGTACTATGATTCCCCCAAACACCCAGTGTTTCTTTTTTTTCAAAACAGCTCTAACTCCCATTAACCGTTTATGCTCCATTCCGCTTCTCCTAAATCTCCAAGTACGATTCCCAAAAATCTATGGAACGTAAGAAGTCATATGCCTGCTTATATTGTTCCTCAATCTGAATATGTGCGGCATGATACTGCCTTATCAGTTCTTTATACCGTTTTAATAAGGTTCGATATTTCTTCTTGCTGTGAATCCGGAGATGCCCCGTTTCCAAATGGGGATTCACTGCCAGCAGCTCCTTTCGCCAGAAGTTATGCTCCGGGGAGTAAAACCAATCGTATGCAACTATTCCCGGACCTTTTCTCAATAACGCAGACGGACAAAATCTATGCCCATTATACGTAAGGCGATACAGCCATTTTCGCGCAAATCCTCTTGGCGGATCATAATAAACGGTATCTAAATCGATATCTATATTTGAAAACTCTTTTAGCGGCTTCATAGCTTCGTTTTTGGAGGCCTTTTCTTTCATAATGTGTTCTCCACAATCCTGTTGAATGAATGCAGGGCCTTTTAGAAAATCTTCTATTGCATCTAAGATGAGCTCTGCGCCGCTATAGTCAAGTGATAAAATCCTGGCACGAAAAAGTTTACGCATACGATCCATAAAATCAATATTTTGGCATACCCCCGATACCGCCTGTAAGATCAAGCTGTTTCTGTGAACCTGATATAATTCTACCGCCGCATTAAATTTATAGGTAAATCCCAAATGCCAAACACTGATCCCGTTCATGGTGATAAATCCCGCGTGATTGCGCAGGCTGAATTCGACGTCATCCCCGCGCACAAACAGCGGGAGGGGAAGCCCATTTTTTTTAATCGCCTCCATAGGAATGCAGCAGTACCACCAGCCGGCATACATATCCTGTTTCGGCAGATATTCTTTCTCACAGCGCAGATTATCCACTACAAAATTGTGATCCAGACGCCCCTTCAGCGGGCCATACGAACCATCCTTATGAACAAACCCAATATCCTCATGCTGAATATTCATTTGTTCATAGCAAAGCATTGCTCCGCTGATAAATCGTTCTCTGTATTCCGGCTTTAAAACTTTCAGCAGACGGTACGTTCTTTTTATACTCTCTGGCAGGATTAAAATATCATCGTCCATTAGGAGAATATGTGTAACAATTTTTTCTGATTTTAACGCCTCGATCATCCCTCTGGCAAAACCACCGGAGCCTCCCACATTTTTATTGGAATGAATAAAAACCCTCTCCTGCTCCAGCTTTTCAGCCTCCAGCGTTCTTCCATTATCAATCACATGGATAGAGAAATTTTCTTTCATCTCATCTTGTGTATTTAAAATTTCTTCTTTTAGCAATTCCAAATTTCTCTCGATAAATGTTTCCTTTTTAAAAGTAGTGGTCGCTAAAAACAGATTTACTTCCTGTATTTTCTGGCTGTCACACTCCCCTTCATATCCTCCACTATATAATTTGCAAACAGAATTAGTCTCAATCTCAAAGGCCAGCATCGTATCCTCTGTTTTGGGATACTCGAACCGAATCTCTGTCTTTTCCTTTAAATCATAATCATATGTTCCCAAAACCGTTCTTACCGGGCTGCATACATTTAAAGAATATCCAACCAGCCTGATGCGAAATGCTCCTTCTATGATTAACACAAGGCTAATATTTTTCACACATGTATATGTTTTCCACTTTTCTAACGAAAACGCATTAAAATAGGACATATAATCAATCTGTGAACACGGTGCCATTTTTACGGCCCTATCCCGATATATAACTCCCATCCCATGATAAAACAGCTTCCAGGCTCTTGCATATTCATCTTTTTTAGGAAATAAGATTTCCTGTAGTCTCATTTTCATTGCGCATTCCCCGTTCTTTGTGAATCATCCTGCGGTAAAAGGAGCCGTCAGTCCCTGTAATAAATATCCCTTGTATAGACTTTTTCTCTCACATCGTCAAGACAAGAATCGTATCGGTTGGCAATAATTTTCTGGCTTTGTGTCTTAAATTGTTCTATATTATTTACCACAGTGCTCCCAAAAAATGTTGTGCCGTCTTCAAGAGCCGGCTCATATATAATTACAGCTGCCCCTTTAGCCTTTATACGTTTCATAATTCCCTGAATGGAGCTCTGGCGGAAATTATCTGAATTGCTTTTCATCGTTAAACGGTATACACCGATCACAACCTTCTTCTCTTTTGCCTTCTCCCAGGCTGCATTCGCACTGTATGCCCCAGAAAGTTCCAATACCCTATCCGCAATAAAATCCTTTCTTGTTCTGTTTGATTGAACGATTGCTGTCATTATCTCTTGAGGGACATCATTATAATTGGCAAGCAGCTGCTTTGTATCCTTAGGAAGGCAATATCCTCCGTATCCAAACGACGGGTTATTATAATGTGTTCCGATTCTGGGATCAAGACACACTCCATTGATAATGTCCTGGGAATCCAGATTCTTCATCTCGGCATACGTATCCAATTCATTAAAATAGGAAACCCTTAGCGCGAGATACGTATTCGCAAACAGCTTGACTGCCTCTGCCTCGGTCAACCCCATGTATAAGGTGTCTATCTTCTTTTTTATTGCCCCCTCCTGCAAAAGCCGTGCAAAATCGTGTGCAGCATTTACAAGTTTTGGGTCGCTTTTATCCGCTCCCACGATGATTCTTGAAGGATACAGATTATCATACAGGGCTTTCGACTCTCTTAAGAACTCCGGGCTAAACAGTATGTTTTTCGACTTATACTTTTCTATCGCTGATTTTGTAAAACCTACCGGAACGGTACTCTTAATGATTATGATCGCATTCGGATTCGCCGTGATGATCTGCTCAATGACTCCATCAACTGCCGAGACATCAAAATGGTTTTTTTTCGCATCATAATTCGTAGGTGTGGCAACGATCACATATTCTGCAGCCTTATACGCACTGTTTCCATCCATAGTTGCGGTCAGATCCAGCTTTTTTTCTTTCAGATACGAAGCAATATATTCATCTTTTATAGGGGATACCCGTTTGTTTATCGCATCGACCTTTTTTTCTACGATGTCAACCGCCGTAACATGATTGTTTTGCGCCAGCAAAACTGCCAGAGAAAGTCCTACATATCCGGTACCTGCTATTGCTATATTTCTCATTATTTACCTCTGCTTAAGTATTATGAACAAAATCTGATCCACCGGTATGGCCTTGCTAATGCCGCCCCCAATTTATACGCGGCAGAATTTTTCAACGTATACAGTTCATCCTCCGGATTCTCCCGGTGATAGAACATGATCCGATCTTTTTTAAGCTTTACAATTCCCTGAACCGGCCCGTAGTGCAGGCCATAGCGCAACGCCTGTTTACAAAATCTCATAGGCAGCGTTACAGCAAAACCTAACCGAAACGCTTTCCAGGAGCGAATATCTCTTATTTCAAAAGCCACCTGCTCTTGTCTGCGCATACGCTCCCTTTCTCTGCACTCCTCTCTCTCCCTGCGGCGTTTTTCTTCCTCTGCTTTATTCGTAATGGAAATTCGGCAGTTATCTCCGAACAGCCGTAAAGAAGACATAATATCCATCAGCGTATTGTCCGGATATGTTTTTTTCTCCGGCACCGGCAGCCCGCGGTTCTCCCATAATTGTTTTGTGATGGTCTCTGTACTGTGATAGGTTTGAAAATATGCCAGCGCCTTTTTTGATTCCTTCCTTAAGAAATCACCGGTCAGCGTTGATAAGACCGCAACAAATTCTTTCCCGTCCCGCCAGAGCAAGCAATCCGGCGGCAGGAAATCCGCGATATTCATCCGCGTGAATCCCTGCCTCGCTATTACCGGTATTCCGACAGACAGTACCTCTAACGTCAGCTTATAGGACACGACCGGAAATGGCTCTATAAATATATCCACATGTTTTTTCAGCAGTGTCAGCGGAATATTGTCTGCCCAGGGAATATGAACAAACTGCGCCCTGTCAATTCCCGCCGCTTCCATTTTTTTGTCTATTTCTGTCTGCGCCAAGTCTGGAAGCTCGCCAAAATGGTAATGGATCCCTCCCGTTTTTTGCAGCAAGGCAAGGATGAGGTCAATATAACGATAGGGGGGACGCCCGTCAATTTTGTAATAGCGAGCCGCCCCGCTTGCAGTAATTAATGCGGTATGCTCGTAAAACGGCCGGTACGGCCGTCCCTCGCAGCCATAAGCGCCGTCATTCCACGTGGGAATAAAAAGCACCTTTTCTTTGAATTTCTTTTCCAGCATCCAAAAATCAACCGGCCGTTTCGCTATTATGCTGTCCAAATTGGGATTGCTGATTCCGCACAGATAGCCATGGTCGAATGAAAACAGCGTTATGTTTTCACAGCAGCTCTTTTGTACCAATGCCGCCCCATATGCATCCTTATGAGAGCAGTAATAGTACGTACGGTACGGTGCAATCCGGACAAATTGTTCCCGGAACCATTTCAAACGTTCCGTGCAGCCGATTGGCGGGCAAAGGACTGTCAAGTTCGAATGCTTTGACAGGATTTCAGCTACCTGTTTTGGTATCTCCGACATCTCCGTAACAATGAGAAAAACCTCTTTCTTTTTATATATGTCTACTAATTCTTCAATTTCTGCGAAAATTCCTCCTCCATGCGGATTCATAAACGCATTGACAATGCAAATACTCTGGCTGTTTTTTTCTTTTTGGATATGCTCCGGATTCCGAACCAGCTCCACAAATCCCAAAGATGCACACAATGTATCTATATAAGCGGAATAATACGCATGCTGGAGAACAAAGTCCTTTTGTCCGAAAGCAAATCGGCCTGCATATTCCGAAATATATTTTAGAGCCTGTTCAATGGATACGGAAGGATATCTCCGCAAGTCATCCTGTGCCGAATCCATCTTGCTTCGATTAAATTCTATAACTCGTTCTGCAGATGCGCGCTCAAAATCCGTGGAGACATTTTCTTTATGGCGCATTTGGTAGGAGACCTGGTATTCAAATTGCTGCTTTTGTTTTAAGCCGGACCATATTCCGGTAAATTCAAATGTATACGCTGAACCTACAAAGTCCAGCACTTTTATCTTTTTCCCGGAATACGACAAATGAAACATCGTCCGGGGCGTGTCGCCTCTATACAGCTCCTCACTCATTTGAGACGGAACATTTCCCCGGAAAATATTTCTGTACATATAGGTGGATGTATGGTAGTAACCGCTGTTCTGTGTCAAAAAGTCTGCATAGGAAAACTCCTCAATGGTGCCGCGGTCGGGAATACTCACCATATTATTACCCAGGTCAATGACAAATTGTGTCGCTGCTCCCACATATTCTTCTTCTGTGTCAGAATCCAGAAAATCCACCTGTCTCTGCAGTTTGTCTGGAACCGTATAATAATCATCCCCATCCAGCACGCAAAAGTATTCACCTCTGGAAGCGCAGAGACCGGTATAGTACGTATATGCATTTCCGCGATTGGATTCATTGCAGATCACCTTCACCTGCGGATGCTGCTGAGAATACTTTTTTGCAAGCTCAACCGTTTGGTCTGTCGATGCATCATCTATAACCAGTATCTCATATTCAAAATTCACCTTCTGCATACTTATGGAATCCAAAGCCCGAATCAATGTTTTTGCAACATTAAAGCATGGCATAATGACAGATACCTTTATCATAGACTTACCTTCCCTAACAAAACTATTATCTTCAAGTAAACCTCAGCCGTCCGTACCGCTCCATTGATACCACCGCAAAGTCTCATCCTCTGCCTTTTGATAGAATCGAGTGAAACGTTTTGGCACATGCCTGGTTTGCATAAATCCATTTTTATCATAAAAACGAACGGCGCGGATGTTGTCCCTTCCGACACACCAGTAAACATGTTTCAGTTCTAACCTCTCACTGCCATATCGCAGCACTTCACACATTGCCCGGATGGCTATTCCTTTTCCCATTGCACTGCAATGCAGAGCAATGGCAAATTCCGCATCTCGTTCTCCCATATCAATGTTCTTTAAGCTGACAGTCCCCAAATACAGATTTTCTTCATCTGCTATGGCCAAATGCAGATTTATATTCCTGTTTTGCCTGGATGCATGAATAAAGTCCCTGCAGTCCTGTATCGTTTTGCTTTTAAAATCTGCCCGCAGCCCCTCAACAACGTCGCTGTCATGCATCCACTCCAGCATGCGTTCTGCATCTTTAAGTTCTAATTCCCTTAGCCGTATCATACTTCCCATTACTTAAACGCATTCAAAGCGTCAATCACATATTCGATTTCTGTGTCTGTCATCCCAATAAACAGCGGAAGGCTAAGCTCCTGTGCCGCAATCAAACGGGCGATTGGCAGGCTGGCGAAATTCTCATTCTGATAACAGGGCTGATCCTTAAGTGCAATCGGATAGTGGCAGCCCGTCTCAATCCCTTTTTGAGCAAGATAAGCCCGTAACCTTTCTCGTTCTTCACATAAGACTGCAAAAATATGCCAGATATGATTGCGGTTCTTTCCTATCTGTGGCAGCCGAATCTTTGGATTTTGGATTCCATCCCTGTATTTTTTTGCAATCTTATCTCTTTCTTCGTTATATTCCTCTAAATGCCGAAGCTTAATCCTCAAAAAAGCAGCCTGCATTTCGTCCAAACGACTGTTTGTCCCTTTATATATGTGGTGGTATTTTCGATCACTCCCATAGTTTCCCAGGGAACGGATTCGATCTGCTAAATCAGGATTGTCTGTAAGAATTGCCCCTGCATCCCCAAGTGCGCCAAGATTCTTTCCCGGATAAAAAGAAAAGCACCCGACATCACCAAATGTCCCGACTTTCCTGTTTTGGAAAGCCGCCCCATGCGCCTGGGCACAGTCTTCGATCACATATAAATGATGGTTCCCTGCAACTTCTGTAATTTCATCCATCTGCGCCGCCTGTCCATAGAGATGAACCGGCATGATCGCTTTTGTCCGCACACTGATAACCGCCTCCAGGCCGCTTCCGGACATATTATACGTAGTCTCATCCGGTTCTACAAAAATCGGAGTGGCTCCGACATAATTCACTGCCAAGACGGTTGCAATAAACGTATTGCTTGGTAAAATCACCTCGTCTCCTTTGCCTATTTCCAACGCTTTCATCGCCAGAGAGAGTGCATCTAATCCGTTCGCAACCCCAACACAATATCCGGCGCCGTTCCAGGCTGCAAATTCTTTTTCAAATTTGGTGCACTCCGTCCCCTGGATAAAACGCCCTGCATCATATACAGATTCAAATGCGTCCGCCATCTCTGCTCGGATTGCTGCATGCATACGTTCAAAAGTTGCAAACGGTATGTTCATTTCCTTCATTTTCTCCTCTTTTAAAATAATTCAATGCTGCCTTTTCATACTTAGAGTAATCTCTTACATAATCCCCGACATCGTAATGCCCGCTGGCAAGCACCAGAAGCACTGCGTCGGAAGAAAAGTCGTACATTTCCCTCCAAACCATAGGGCCGATATAGAGCGCTTTTGTTGGATCATCCAGAAGGATGTTTTCACTCTCGTATGGATTTTTTACCAGAATTTTTACGGAACCATGTATACAGATCAACGCCTGTTCCAGCTTGTTATGGGAATGAAATCCTCTCCTCACACCGTCATCAACCGAATAAATATAATAGACTCGTTTTATCTGGAACGGAATGTCCTGTTCCCCTTCAACAGGGACTAAATGTCCATATTTGTCATAGAAACACTTAAAGCTGATCCATCCGGTATTTTTAACCATTCACTTCTCCTCCCCATGGCTGTAATAACACTTTAAATCTCTACCCACTCAGACAGTACTTGATCGGATAACCCCCATTTGATATTTTCGGCACGGCTGAATTTACAGTAGGAACAAAACGGGATCGCCTTTGACAAAAACTTAAAAATATCATCACGTGTTGCTTTTGACAGTTCGATATAATCCATTGTGTTCCATTTAAAAGGCCGATTGCGTAAGTTTGTCTCAAGCCTTTTATTCACAAGATCAACAAAGGCGCTTGCCGGACATCGAAACAGTTTTCCGTCTCTGAGAGTGGTACAGTCAATATAAGGACACTGAAAATAAGAAATCTTTGCATTTTCTGTTCCGTCGCTGTTCAGAGGTATCCTCCTGAACTTCTCTATCTGGCCGCCTGCCGAAAAAGTATGAACGCCCATGCTTTGAATGTACTCCACCATCTCGTCATAATCCAAATGAATCGGATATCTTGTGTATTTGACGGCTATATCATTGTCTTTCATAGCACACCAAAAGGAAGGATTCATTTTCTTTATCAGTAATCCATTGGTAGTAATATCTATGGATGCTTCAGGAAATATCGTTCTCGCCACAGCCAAAAAGTGCTCGATATCAGGATGAAGAAGCGGTTCGCCGCCTAAAATGTGGATTTGTAAAACCGAATCTCCAGCGACTTCATGGAGAAGCCGTAGGTCCTCAGCAAACCTTTTGACATCCACATACGTTTCATCTGCTATCGGTGAAAAGGTACTGCAGCTTTTACAGTTCAGATTACAGTGATGCACAATATGGTAATCCAGGTGCTGTATAAAATCCGCCCGAACAAGTGCATCTATGGACGTTTGCTTGGATACAAACCGATTGACACAGTTCTTCAAATCATTAAGTTCATTTTGAATCCGTTCGAGTTCTAATTTATTTTTATCCGTTCGTTCTCCAATCCGTCTGGCCTCTTGCAAAGACCTTTCACAGATAGAAATCTGCTTTAAACAACGTTCAAGAATATGGTAGTTATCCGTATTAACCCGATCAAATTCCCGACGTCCAAAAGCTTCTATCCGATCATTAAGTTTATCTAGCCTGTTTTCTATTTGTCTGCCGATCTCATCAGCTTTTGCCTCATACTTGTGCAAGCCGCATATGTTTTGAAATTTTTTAGCGGCATATTCTTTTAAATCCACTCGACTATCTCCTTTGAATCAATCCACAATAAATCTTTTGCGGCAGATACATGATAAGCCTTCCTGCTTTAAATGTTTTTGTATTTACCAATCTATCGAGCTCCTGTTGTAATTTCTGAATTTGATCTGACATCTGGTTCTTGTGCGCTCTCTCCTCCTCTATACACCGTTCCAGCATTCGCTCCGAACGGTAGGAAGAAAACTGTAAATTTTGACACCATTTTCTATAGGCATCTGCCCTGTCTAATACATAGTCCAAATAATTTGCATCACATATCTTCCACATCCTTTTAAACTTTTCTTTATTGATAGAAAACACATCTTCCTCTTTTAAAGTATTCAGTTCTAACTCATCAAAAATTGTTGTTTTTAGCTGTTCATACAGGTTTCTATGGCTTTTGCCGAATTCCAAAGAATCCAGATTCGCAATACAGCCATCCAGCGCATGATTTTGATAACTGCATCTTACCTCGTTCCAAATCCCATACTCTTTCAAAAAATCCTTCAATGCTTTAAAAGCAGTGTAAAAACTAAACGGGTATAAAGAATTGGTACTCTGGCAGTTGCCATGTGTCTGAATGCGATAATGAATCAGAGGTTTGTCAACAGCCACGATTCTCTCGGCCAATATTAACGCCTTTGCTGTAAAAAGCAGGTCGTTCGTCCTCCAAATTTCCTGGAACCGAAGCTTATTCCTTTTAACAAAATCGTGTCGGAACAGTTTATTCCACGGCCAATTATGAAACGTGTTAAAAATATGATCCGGAATATCCTTCCATGAAAAAATTTCTTTTTCGGGCAGAAACTCCTTTCTTAAGCCAGAGGGTTCATCGTTTTCTGCCCCTGTCGCTTCATGGTAGCATTGAACGCCATACACTCCGATGTCCGCATTGCAGCTTTTACATCTCAGATAAATTTCTTCCAGCATATCCGGTTCAAAGAAATCATCAGAATCTAAAAAAGACAGATACTCGCCGTTTGCTGCGCCAATCCCAAGATTCCTAGCATATCCTCCCCCTTTATGCTCCTGACGCAAAAGTAAGATACGGCGGTCTCTTTTTGCATATTCTTCAAGAATTTCTTCCGATGTGTCTGTTGAACCGTCATCTACACAAATCACCTCAATTTCATTCAATGTTTGTCCCATCACGCTTTCCAGACAGTCCCGTAAAAACCTTTCAGAATTATAAACCGGAATAATGACCGACACCTTAATCATCGCAAACACCCGCTTCTGATTTCTGCTTTCAAAACATCGTTCCTGAAATCCGCCTTCATGACAATCATCCCTCATGATTGTCACATCATTTTCATATAGGCGTCACACACTTCGTTAACCTCCCCGGACATCCTGGCACAGCCATGGTCTAACCACATTGCATGATCGCAGAGCATGCGCACTGTTCCAATATTATGCGAAACAAAAAGAAGTGTCGTTTTCCCTCTCAGCATTCTGTCCATCCGTTCCATACATTTTTTCTGGAACAAATAATCTCCTACCGACAAAATCTCATCACAAATCAAAATATCCGGTTCCACCAGAGTCGCTACGGAAAATCCCAGACGCGCGGTCATACCGGAAGAAAAATTTTTAATGGGAGTATCTAAAAAATCATGTAATTCTGCGAAATCGACAATTTCGTCAAAATGTTCATCCATGTATTTTTTCGAATGCCCCAAAACCGTACCGTTTAAATAAATATTTTCACGCGCCGTCAGATTGGAATCAAATCCTGCGCCCAGCTCAATCAATGGAGCCACTTCTCCGCGGACAAGGATGTCTCCCTTATATGGCTTTAAAATTCCGCTGATCGCTTTTAAAAGTGTGGATTTTCCTGAACCGTTTGCACCGATCAATGCCCACGCCTCACCTTTTTTTATCTTTACGCTAACATTTTTTACTGCCAAAAATTCCTGGAAAATCAACTCTTTCTTGATCAGCTTAATGACATATTCCTTTAAATTATCTATTTTTTCAGTTGCCATATTAAAACGAATTGTTACATCCTTTACCTCAATGGCATAATCTTCATTTCCCATACCATTCCCCATCATATATACAAAATAAATTTGTCCTGATTTCTTTTAAAGAACCAGACTCCCAAGACGATCGCTAAAAATGCGAGCAGCCAGCCGCCAAGCAGGATTCTCCAGCCGGGAACCTGTCCATAGTAGACTACATCCCGAAACTGCGCTACATAGTAATAAAGAGGGTTAAACGCTTTAACAAACAGCCTCACCATAGCAGGCAAAGATTCAATCGGGTAAAAAATAGGTGTTAAATACATCCACGCGGTTGTAATCGCGTGATATATATATTGAATATCCCGAAAAAACACGTTTAATTGTGCTAAAAAAAAGCCAAGGCCACAGCAAAAGATATAAATCTGAAGACACGTCAGCGGGAACAGAAAAAAAGTCCAATGAAATGGGGTTCGCGTAATCAGCATGACAATGATAAGTGCTCCTAAAGAAAACAAAAAATCCACCATGCAGCTTGTCACTTTTGACAATGTAAAAATGTATTTTGGCACGTATGTTTTTTTCAGAAGCGCCCCATTATCCGTTACGGAAGTCATTGCCTGCGTTGTTGCAGTCATCGTAAAATCAAACAGCGCTTTCCCGGTCAATAAATATACGGGATAGTTCTCAATGTTCCCCCGAAACATGGCCGAGAAAACGATCGTCATAATCGCCATTACAAAAAGCGGATTTAAAACGCTCCATAAATAGCCTAAAAAGCTTCGCCTGTATTTTAATTTAATATCTCTGCTTACAAGCTGATAAAGTAAGTCCTTATATTTAAGAAATACATGGATGCGATCCTGCCATACTTTCATTCTAAATTTCCATTCCTTATCTATAGACCGTTCCCCAATACCGCATAGAACCGATCCGGACCGCTTCATGCTGATACTGTGCTTTAACAGACGGATACCGGACCGTTAGATCAAGCAGCGCACCAAACAGGCATACATATGTTTTTGCCAAGCTTCTCATTGAAAATCTGACATGAACTGCCTTTTGGGAAACCGGTTCCCACAGATACGCCTCTTTTCTCCGATAAAGTACAAACGGATTGCATCCGCATGTGATAAGCACGGGCATCTTCTTTTTAGGGAAAAATGCCCCGTTTAAGGTGAGAAAGCACATGGCCCGCTTCCATTTGGACACCGGCGCCGCTTCCTTTACCCTCTCGGCTTTTGACAATGCCTCCTCGGAATACATCTGCCAAGTGTATCCGACATTTATAATTTTCTGATGCAGCTTCTCAGCATCCTGTCTGGCCCACCATTTGGGCCCTTTCAGGAAATCCTCTATTCCACGGACAACCAACTCTACATCCTTATAACGCATCCGGAAAATCAATCCGACACTACGCTTGAATATATCTAAAAGCTGTCTGGTAAGTAAAATCCTCCCATCATGGATCGCGTTTACGATCAGTTGATTTCTTACATCGTAATACTCCAGATAAGAGGGCCGCTTGTTCTCAAAAGTATCATGCCAGACACATATACCGTTTAACTGCAGTACATATTTATAATTTCTCAACCCGTATTCTATATCGTCTCCATGTATGAAAAACGGGAGCGGAAGCTGATCCTGACCGATAACAGACATCGGAATGCAGCAGTACCACCACGCCTGGTATTCTGCATTTCCAATCGCATCATACTGAAATAACGCAGGAATCTCTGCCAGATCCAACCCGTGCCCCAGCCTTTTGAGCCTTCCGGGCCATTTTGCCCCGGCCTCCTCTAACAGGCATGGTGCGTCACTTCGCAGCATTGCCCCTCCAACAGCTGCGGCACGGTAATGCTTCCGCAGAAAGCACAGCAGTGCATACGTTCGCTCCAGACACTCCGTATCGAACGTGACATCATCATCCATTAAAAGTACATGGGTATATCCATGGCGTTCTCTTTCCCGGAGCGCTTCTGCCATCCCCCTGGCAAAGCCGCCCGAACCGCCCGTATTGGCATTTGAAAACAGCCTGATCTGCGGGGAAAAAAACTTTGCGTTTGGCAGACTTTTTCCATTATCAATGACAAAAACATTCAAAAATTCTCGTAATGCAGAAGTCCTGTTCTCAAGGATCTCTGTTTTTATCTGATTAATATTCTGGTAAAGCTGCTCCTCTCTGTGAAACGTACAGGTTACAAGGGCAATTCGGACGGACAAAAGAGGCGGCTCCTTTGTCTCAAACCCGGCGTTGTGCACCACAAGAGCAGCGCCTTCCATGGCTTCAGCTTCCAGGTAATAGACCCCCGGCCTGTCTGTAAGCTCAACCGGAAATAAAAAAGCCGTTTTTTTCTCCATTGAGCAAATCTGCTCCTGTATGCAGACAGCCTTTCTTTGATCCGCAAACATCAGGCGGATTGTCCCTTTACCAGACAGCTCTGTAAACAAAAAAACATTTTTTATAGAAGTAAATGCTTTCCACCTACGGGCGGAGAACGCATTAAAATACGTACAGAGCTCCATTGTCTCCCCGGCCGGAATATAGGCAGAATAACGGTTTTGTATTTGAAGCTCTCCTGTGCTTCTATAATACAGGCCGGCAGCCTCCGCCTGTCGGGGAAGCGGAAATACAATTCTCTGTAAAATCATTCTCTTTCTCCTTATGAATAAAGCCTTCTCACATACACTCCCAGACAGTCAAACAGCCTGTATCTTGTCACTCTCAAAAGACTAAGCGCCAAATTGTGATTCGCCTTATAGACTGCCGGATATTCCGCCTTCAGCATCTCGTCAAATGCACGCCACTCCCTAACTCTGCCGTCTGCCTTCGGAAAACTCAGCAGAATCTTTGCCTTTCCCGCCGCCATCCGTGCAATCAGCGCCGCTATATACCGCCGCTTTTCCTCCGAACAGGGGATTCTTGTTCCCAGGCCAGAATAAAAGCCCAGCAGGGACCGGATGACCCGGTTATAATTCTCCTCATTCCTCTGCATGCTTTTGATCGCCACGCTCTGCCCCTGCACTCCGATCCGATACCGGTAAACCGACTCGTCCAGAAAACAGATCGTTTTCACATAGGGAATCGGGAAGGTGATAAACTGCATATCTACGTAATAACAGTGCTCGTCAAGACGGATCGCATGCTCTTTTAAAATCTTTGTCCGGATCGTCATGTGGTGCATTTTCATATAAATACAGTCTGCCACCTCGTCAAAGGAATACAGCTTCCCATATACGACACTCTGAAATGGCTCCCCACTCTCCGCCCGTCTTTCGAATATGGATCCGGTACGCTTCATTCCCTGTCTTTCAGGCACGAGCCCTTGCCTCTCTGCTTGTCCGCCCTCTAAGACCCAACGGAACCCTGTATACACTACATCTACGTCCGTTTTGCTCCCTTCGAGTCTCTCAAGGCCTTTGACCAGCGTCCCAAACGCCTCCGTATCCACCCAGTCATCCGCGTCTACCACCTTAAAATACGTTCCTTTCGCATGTTCGATCCCATAATTGATCCCCGAACCATGCCCTCCGTTTTCCTTACGAAATACCTTATAACTATCTGGATATTTCTCCGCATACGTCTGTGCAATCGCAGCCGCCCCATCTGTCCCGCCGTCATCAATCACTAGGATCTCCACCCGCGCAAGCACTTTTGGCTCCGATACCAGAAATGAGTCCAAACATCTCTCTATATATGCCTCCGCCTGGTACATCGGCACCACAACCGATAAAACCTTATGATCCATCTTCCTGCTCCCAACCGGCCTCAAGCTGCTCCTGCTCAAACTGCCTCTCCATCGCCTGATCAATTAACAGAGCCACATTGTTTTCGATCCCCGTCCGTGTATTCTGATAGAGACGCTTTAAGCACCGCGGATTTCCCTTCTCCTCTGCTATCTCGGCCTCCGTGCACAGCCTGCGAATCGCCGTCGAGATATGCGTCCGGTTCATCGGCCCGCCGGCCCGCGTCTGAAAAATCGGTCCCGAAGAACAGCCGCTCCGGTGCGCAAAACTCAACAATTCTTTTCTTAAGCATTCCGGCAGGCGCACAATCTCCTTCACATGATTATGTGAGCAGACGAGCCTCCTCTCCTCCACGGCTTCTACCGTCACTTTGGGAAGCTCCTGCACCGTGATCCCCGTGGCTGCAAACAGCTTTACCAAAAGGTATAGCCGCTCCTTGCCGAGGGCCTTTGCCGTACGCAAAAGCTGCAAATATTCGTTCCGGCTCAGCTCCGGCCGTACAGGCGGATTTCTTCGGATATCCTGGTTTGTATGCGGCACGCCGCTCCCCCTTTCCTTCACCTGAAGTCTGTAAACCTATAGCTTTTCAAAACGGCCATTTCCTTTATTTTCTTGTCAAAAGGTGTTGCAAAATCAACGTATTTGTGTTAGATTAGGGAAAGATACAGAAACAAAAAAGGAGTTTGGAAAGGTATACCTTTCCAAACTCCTTTTTTGTTTTAGATTAAAAAGAGCTGCCTGCAAGACAGTCAAACAAACGGCTATATCCCTCGAAAGGATATAGCCGTTCGGTCAAATATCTCAGGCTTGGGAATGCCGCCCTATACCAGCCGGGCGCCCGCCTGTCCGCTTTTGTCTTCCCGGCAGCCGGTCAGCAAGCCTGATAGCGATGCCGGCACAAATACTGTACGTATAATTCGTTTTATCTATCGGTCCTCCTCGCTGATTGCGATCACATCATAGTCGCAGGTAAGCTTCCGGCCCAGCACTGGGTCCTCCATCTCACAGCGGAAATTTGTCCCATAATGGAACCCGTTTAACACCGGAACCGTCCCCGAAAAAATCACACAGTTGTCGATCTCACCGACACGCTCGTTTAATTCCTTTAAAATCACGTCAGCCGAAAGAATGTCCGCCAGACTGCCCTCTTGATAGGCGGTTTCCTTTCCGTTCAGGGTCTGCCAGGAGCGCAGAAGGATCTGATCCCAGTGATCCTTTACCTCCTCATACGGCCAGAGCACCGGACAGATCGGTTTCGCACAAATCTGCTTTGCCTTCGGGACGCTGGCTGCCTCCAGTTCGCGATCCGTATGATCACTTCCCAGTCCGATATAGAGCCTTCTTTCCTTCACAACGATCACATACTCGACCTCGCCGCAGCTCTTTTCCCCGACGAACACGAGCTCCTTTTCCTGTGTCAGAAGATAATTTCCGCACTGGAAAATTGTCGGGATCTTTTTTGGAGCCGGAACACCCAGATCACGCTCCAGCTCTTTAATGTGCTCCATGGTCTTTTCCAGATTGCGGCCTGCATAGCCGATGGCAAAGACTCTCTCATACTCCAGCTCAAACGGCTGGTCCCCCGTTTTTGTCTGCAGGGTAAAATTCATTCTGCTCATAGCCCCTCCTTCTATAGTGTGTCAGCACACGCATGTACTGACCGGATTCCATTTCGCCAAATGGCCTGCCTAAATTTCGATCTGCCGCCAAGAACCACGCACTCTCCCATCGGCCTGCAGGGGGCAGAACGGCCTTTGCATTTCGTCGTCCCGGCAGTCCCGACCGGATTGGATACGAAACAGGGAGGCCGCCTGTCAGGCCGCCTCCCCCGTAAATTTCCAGGGGCTCCCTAACACACCTCTACTTCTCGCACATTCCCAGCGCCGCCTCCATAATTCCCTCTGCGAAGGTCGGATGCGCCGCCACAGCCGAGGCAAGATCCTTTGTTGTCAGCCCCTTAACAACCGCAAGGCCCAGCTCTCCGATCATATCGGTGGCCCGCGCGCACATAAGCTGCGCGCCCAGAAGGCGGCCGCTCTCCTTTTCTGCCACCAGCTTGATAAAGCCCCTCTCCTGCATAGTCAGGGCCGATTTCCCGTTGACAGACATGATATACTTACCCGTTACGGCCTCTATTCCGGCATTTTTCGCCTCATCGGCCGTAAGTCCGACACAGGCAATCTCCGGGTCCGTATAGATACAGGCCGGGATAACAGAAAGCTCCTGGGAATGCGGCAGCGAAAACATATTCTCAATCGCCCGAAAACTCTCTGCCGTGGCCGCATGAGCGAGCTGGATTCCCCCAATGACATCTCCCGCCGCGTAAACGCCAGGAATCGCCGTCTGAAAATTCTTGTCTACCTTCAAAAACCCCCGGTCCGTCCAGAGCTTTTCGGCCCAATCGGATTTTCCCAAAAACGCATCCGAAAAAAGGCCCTCTGTCTCCGGCTTCCTGCCCGCAGAAATCAAAAGCCCCTCGGCTGATACGCTTTTGACTTCTTCCTCGCCCTGCCGGTTCTTTCCTGCATACCGGCATAAAAATCCGCCGTTTTCCGGAATAATTTCCTTCACGGAGGCAGAAGTGACGAGCTCAACACCGCGCTTTTTTAAGATCATTCGAAGATTCTGGGCGATCTCTTTATCCATCCCAAAAAGAATCCGGTCCATGGCCTCGACCACAGTCACCCGGTTTCCCAGATTCGAATAAGCCGTAGCCATCTCCATGCCGATCACTCCGCCGCCGATGATGATAATGCTTTGATAGACACTCTTTTTGTCCGCGCCGAGCCGGTTTTCATTCAACACGGTATCGCTGTTCATCACTCCGGCGGATGAGGCCCCCGGGATCGGAAGAAGCGCCGGGCGGGAGCCTACAGCGACCAGAACGTTTGCCGCCCGGAGCACGGTTTTCTCCCCATTCTCTGCACGGACCTCGACAGAAATGACATGGCCGTCTGCGCCTGTGACAGTCCCGTGCCCGTTATACACCGCTATGTTCTGCCTTTTTAAAAGCTGCTCGATCCCTCCGCGCAGCGCGGTAAGGACCGTGTCCTTATACTGCCAGAAGCTCTCCGGCACAAACTCTGCCTGCGTGCATCGAACTCCCAGAGAGGCCGCCGCAGAAATCCCGCGGAATGTCTCCGTGCTGTGCAAAAGCGCCTTCGTCGGGATACAGCCGCGGTTTAAGCAGGTTCCGCCCAGCTCGCGCTTCTCGACAACGGCCACTGTCTTTTTAAGCCCGGCCGCCCTCGACGCGGCAAGATACCCGCCAGGCCCGGCCCCGATCACCAGCAAATCATAGATCTGTTCCATTAATTCTCCTCCCTGAGGCAGCAGACCAGCTCTGCCATCATTTCTCTGTGCGCCTCATTTTCCATTGTTTCAGGGAGTTCTTCCCATTCTTCAGAACCATAACAGGTTCCCACAAGTGCCTCTTTGGCAAGTCCCGGGAACTCTGCATCGAGGCAGTCTGACCACACGGCCGCCTCCTTTACGACGCCGCCCGTCACATGAAACCGCACCAGGACTTCCCCCCAGGAAAGCTTTTTGGCCGTCTCATACTGGAACGGGATCCTCCGTCCAAAACGCCATTCCCAGGACTTGAACCGGCGGGCCCCCTCCTCAATCTCCTCCGTCAAAATCCTGGATGCGGGAAAATCCGCGGGCTTTAGGCCAAAGACCTCCCCAAACACCCGTATAAGAGCGTCCTGCATGTCAGAAATCTGCATATCCGGAACGTATTCACAGAGATTGACGACCCGGCTCTTTACGGAATCCACGCCCTTGGACTGCAGCTTCTTTTCCGACACACGCAGATAGTGCTCCATCTCTCCCTTGTCCGCCCGAATCAGGATGGTGCCGTGATGGCAGCAGAAATCTCCCGTCCGGTAGAAGGCGTTTCCGGAGAATTTCCGGCCATCCGCAGTCAGATCGTTGCGCCCGTCGCGCACCGCCGGAATTCCAAAAGACTGTACGGCTTTTAAAATAACCTCGGCCTGCCTCGCGGCGTTATAATCTGCAGAACGGATCAGGAATGTAAAATTCAGATTCCCCATGTCATGGAATACCGCACCGCCTCCGGACAGACGGCGGGCCAGATACCCGCCGTCCGCCTCCAGTTCCCTAACGCGGCACTCCTTCCATGCATTCTGGTTATAACCGATCACGACCGTTTTACGGTTCTGCCACAGATACAGAATGCATTCTCCCGGCGCCGCATGCCGCAGCAGGTATTCCTCCAGGGCAATGTTGTGGTACGGGTTTACCGAATCGCTTATGTGGCAGGAAAGCTCACGCAAAGACATAGCGCAGCCTCGGATTTCTCGCCGCCTGTACCTCGTCCATTCTCTTTACAGCCGTGGTATGCGGGGCGGCCTGCACGTACGCGGGATCGTTCTTCGCCTTCTCATGGATTTCTAAGAAAGCATGGATCAGCTCGTCAAGCGTCTCCTTTGACTCCGTCTCGGTCGGCTCCACCATCAGGGCCTCATGAACGATCAGCGGGAAATACATCGTAGGCGGATGAATCCCATAATCCAGAAGGGATTTGGCAACATCCATCGCACTGACCAGGCTTTCGTTCTTCTCTTGTTCCAGGCTCATGACAAATTCATGCATGCATGTCTCGTCATAGGCCATGTCATAGGCGCCCGTCAGGCTGGTACGGATATAGTTGGCATTTAAGACTGCGTTCCGGCTGGCCTCCCGGATTCCCTCATGTCCCAGCATCAGGACATAGGTAAGTGCCTTAACCACGACAAGGAAATTGCCGTAAAACGCCTTTACGCTCCCGATGGAATCCGCATAGGGCCCAAAGGAATATCCTGAAGGCGTCTGCAGCACACTCACGCCCGGAAGATACTCTTTTAGAAACGCCTTGCAGCCGACCGGACCGCTTCCCGGGCCGCCGCCGCCATGAGGCGTGGAAAAGGTCTTGTGAAGGTTTAAATGAACCACATCAAAGCCCATGTCTCCTGGCCGGGCGACTCCCATAACAGCATTTAAGTTCGCCCCGTCATAATAATTGAGGCCGCCCGCCTCGTGGACAATTTTTGTGATTGTAAGAATGTTTTTATCAAAGAGGCCGACCGTGTTCGGGTTGGTAAGCATCAGACCCGCCGTATCCTCTCCAACGGCGGCCCGCAGAGCATCAAGATCCACGAATCCATCTTCTGTGGACGGAATATTCACGACCGTAAAACCGGCCATGACGGCGCTTGCCGGGTTAGTCCCGTGCGCAGAGTCAGGGACGATGATCTTGGTACGTTTCGTATCGCCGCGATGGTCATGGTACGCCTTGATTAGGAGGAGTCCGGTAAATTCGCCGTGGGCTCCGGCCGCGGGTTCAAACGTCATGGCATCCATGCCGGTGATCTCCCCAAACAGCTTCTCTGCCGTATGAAGGACCTCCAAGCAGCCTTGAACCGTGCGCTCCGGCTGCAAGGGATGCACACTGGCAAAGCCCGGCAAAAAGGCCGTATATTCATTGATCTTCGGATTGTATTTCATCGTACAGGAGCCGAGCGGGTACTGCCCGTCATTGACTCCATGCGTCTCCTTCGCGAGCTCCGTATAGTGGCGGCTTATATCGTTTTCCGACACCTCCGGCAGATGAAGCTCTCTTGTCCGGCCAAATTCGCCTAAATCCGTCTCCGGCACGTCGCATGGCGGCAGAATGCTGCATCGCCGTCCGGGCACGCTGCGCTCAAAAATCAGTTTCATACCGAAGCCACCTCCTTTACAAGCTGCACAAGTGCATCCATCTCTGTCTTTGTATTCATCTCCGTCACACACCACAGGATCCGATTATCGGAAAGCGGCAGGCCGCCCAAATATCCCTTCTCCTCCAGACGCGCCGTAAGTGTCCCGGCCGGGACCGGACATTTTGTGACAAACTCATGGAAAAACAGCCTGTCATGAGCCGGAGGCAGCCCCGCTTTTTTAAGCTCATTTTGGAGGTAATGGGCCTTTGAGGTGCAAAGCTTCGCCACATCGGCCAGGCCGGCCGGCCCCATGGCGGAAAGATAAACGGAGGCAGTCAGGGCACACAGCGCCTGGTTTGAGCAGATATTGCTGCTTGCTTTTTCACGGCGGATATGCTGCTCCCTGGCCTGCAGTGTCAGGACGAAACCGCGCTTTCCTTCGCTGTCTGTGGTCTCTCCGACAATCCTGCCGGGAAGCTTGCGCATCATCTCCTTCGACGCCGCCATAAAGCCCAGATACGGCCCGCCAAAGCCCATGGAAAGCCCTAATGGCTGGCCCTCGCCGACCGCCACGTCGGCCCCGCATTCCGCCGGTGTCTTCATGATTGCCAGGGCGATCGGATTGCATCCCATGATAAATTTCGCGCCCTTTTCATGAACCAGACGGCCGGCCGCTTCCGCGTCCTCAAGGAGCCCGTAATAATTGGGCTGCTGGAGATAAAAACATGCCGCCGACGTCTCATCCATCATAGAGGCAAGGGCAGCCAGATCGGTCACGCCATCCTTTTCAGGGATCACGATAAGCTCCGTATCCCTTCCGTAACAATATGTCTTCATGACCGCGAGTACCTGCGGCTGTACGGCAGCCGAGACATATGCCTTGGTACGCCGGCGCTCTTTGCACATGAAAATGCTCTCGGCAGCGGCCGTCGCCCCGTCATATACGGATGCATTGGCGACGTCGAGCCCCGTCAGCTCACAGATCATGGTCTGAAATTCAAAAATCGACTGAAGATTACCCTGGCTGATCTCCGCCTGATACGGCGTATAGGCAGTCAGAAAATCCTCCTTCGCCGTCACGCTCTTTACGATGGCCGGGATGTAATGGCGATAAGAGCCGGCGCCGCGGAAAACATGGCGGAAAACGGTGTTTTTGCCTGCCATCTCCTCCATTCTTTCACATGTCTCAAGCTCTGAAAGGCCGGAAGGGATCTGTACCCCGTCCTTTAAAAAGACCTCGCGCGGGATCCCCTCAAACAGAGCGTCAAAATTTGCATACCCGGCCTTCTCAAGCATTTCCTTTTGCTGGCTGCCGGTATTGGATATAAAGCTGCCCACGTATGATACCTCCTGTTGATTCGCCGTATGCGGCTTTGGATATTTTTGCTGCCGCATACGGACAATTCTTCTTTGCAGGTTACTGTTTCTCCTCTTTTGTAAAAGCCTCATAAGCAGCCGCATCGAGGAGTTCCTCCGTACCGGTCACATTTTCCACCCGGATAAACCATGCGCCATACGGATCCTCGTTTATTTTCTGCGGAGCGTCTAAAAGCTCCTCATTGATCTCTATCACAGTCCCAGTTACGGGGGAATAAATGTCCGAGACTGCCTTTACGGACTCAACGTCTCCCAGCGCCTCGCCGGCCGTAACGGGATCCCCCTCCTCGGGCAGATTGACAAATACCAGATCCCCCAGCTCTTTTTGCGCATAATCCGTAATGCCGATGCGAACGGTCCCGCCCTGCTCGTACAATACCCACTCGTGCGATCTGCTGTACTTTAATTCTTTCGGAAAATTCATGGTTTTCTCTCCTTTTTTTATTTCTTTTTCTTATAGAACGGAAGCGGCACAATCTCGGCGCTGACCCGTCTGCCGCGCACCTCCGCCTCTATTGCCGTCCCGGTTGTGGCATCCTCTGCGTTTACGAGCGCCATGGCAATGGGATAGCCAAGCTGCGGCGCATGCGTCCCGGAGGTTGTCATCCCGATCTGACGCGCACCGGCAAACACCGGCTGATGCTCGCGGATGATTCCGCGCCCGGTGACTTTCAAACCGACGCGGACCCGTTTGGGAGCTTTCTGCTCCGCAAGAGCGGCTTTTCCGATGAAGTCCTCCTTCGCCATTTTGACGGCAAAACCAAGCCCTGCCTCAAACGGCGTGACCGTCTCGTCCATCTCATGCCCGTAGAGCGGCATGGCGGCTTCCAGCCGCAGCGTATCTCTTGCACCGAGCCCGCAGGGGATTAAGCCTTCTTCCTTTCCGGCTTCCATGAGAGCCTCCCACATTTCGGCCGCCCTGTCAGCCGCCATATAGAGTTCATAGCCATCCTCCCCCGTGTAACCGGTTTTTGAAATCACACACGGTATCTCTGCCGCTTTTGCATGCGGATTGCAGCTATAATATTTCTTCGGAAGCAGTTCTTCGTCTGTGAGCTTTAAAAGAATCTCCTTCGCCCTGGGACCCTGGAGTGCGAGCTGCCCGACCGTATCCGAAATGTCAGTAAAGACCGCATCCCCTGCCATATGCTCCTTCATCCACGCGAAATCTTTGTCCTTATTGGCTGCATTCACGACAATAAAATAATGGTCGTCACGAATCTTGTAGACGATCAGGTCATCGACTACGCCGCCGTTCTCATGACACATCGGACTGTATCTGGCCTGTCCGTCGTACATGCCGGCAAAGTCGTTCGTCATCATACGGTTTAAGTTCGCCAGTGCATCCGGCCCGATGCAGGTGATCTCGCCCATGTGGGATACGTCAAAAAGGCCGCAGCCCGTGCGCACCGCCTGATGCTCCCGGATTACGCCTGACTCGTACTGCACCGGGAGCAAATACCCGGCAAACGGTACGATCTTCCCGCCGTACTTGACATGTGTGTCATAGAGAGGTGTCTTTAATTCCATATGTAGCTCTCCTTTTTTATTTTTTAGCTTTCCTTTCCGCCGCAGTGCGATCCCTGCGGAGCGTTTTTGTTTCATAGGACGCACTTTCCTATAAAACAAAAAAGAGCACACAGCAAATAAGCTATGTGCCCTGTCTTTTTACCTGAAAGATTCCTCCTCCATGCGGAGAAGCTGCCTCGTTGGTGGTGACTTAACACCTTTCCAGGGGTTCGTCCGGATCCGGTCCCTTTTGCCTGAGAGTTTCTTCCCCTTCGGCGCTGCCTCACACAGTCTCTCCCGAATCCATCAGCCGAAAAATGATTGTTTTTATTGTACCATAAGGGGGGAGGATTGGCAAGAATAATCTCCAAATCAATAGTCAAATATCCCCGCCGGCTTTCCGTCCGGCATCTTCGTGTCCGTATAGATTTTGCCGTCTCATAGTCTATGCCGTGAACCGGCCACGCCGGAATTTTTCCTCCAAAAACCTCCCGGACCCCACCGCCGCAAAGAACAGCGCGCGGTGTGCGGCCTCGGTCGTATTGCCAAAGCCGATGAGCCCAGGTGTCATGCTCTCGGATTTTCATTCTCACATGCCTTCCGCGCCTTCAAGGCCCGAAGCGCTTCCTGCTGGGATTAAAACAGCAGACTCCGATATACCATCTCGCCCTTTTTCACCGTGACCACAGGAAGGTACAAGTGCTCTCCCTCCCGTTCCTCTCTGGTTCTATCCGCAAATGGGCGGTCTCCAAACACATTCCTGGCCTCACAGGGCCGGAAAACGGCAATATCCGCCTGCTTGCCGACCGCCAAGCTCCCCACACGGTCCGCGATCCCCATATCGACCGCCGGATTCCAGCTCATGCACCGGATCACCTCGGCAAATTCCATGCCCAGATGCGTATATTTTGAAAGCTGCATCGCTAGGCTGAACGAAGTCGGGCGCTGGTACATGCTGAATTTCGTCAGGTCAGTCCCGATGAAGTCCGGGAAGAAACCCTCCCGAAACGCCTGCTCGCACACCTCAAACGAGAAATGTGCCCGTGCGTCCGCCGCCTCAAATAAAATCCCCCGTTTTCTTGCCTGATACGCTTCTTCCATCACCTTTTTGTCCTTCAGCAGGCTAAAGCCGGTATTCTGGTACATGTGCGTCACGATATCCCCCGGGCGCAGCATCGAAAGCAGTGTATTTAACGGTCCCGGCGGGTCGGTGATATGGACCATGAGCGGTACGCCAAGCCGCTCGCCAAGAGCCACGGCCGCCTTGAGCGGTCCAAATCCAAGCTCACGCACGATCTCGCGGCTCGTACGCAGCTTAATCCCCAAAAGCTCATCTTTCCGTTCTGCAAACAGCTCGCAAAGCCGCCCCGCGTCCATTCTTTCCGGCCGCACGTCCTCCGTCTGTTCCGGCAGGCCATCAAGACCTGTCGTGCAGACGTTCACATACGACTTGACCTCCAGCTTCCCGCCTAGAAGCGGCCGGATGACCTCCTCGTACGTCCCGCAGCCCGCGCTGCCTGCATCCGCTGCCGTCGTCACACCCGAGGAGAAGCAGACCGCCTCCCCGGGGATTCCGATCTTTGACATCGGAAAAAGATGCACATGATGGTCGATGAGTCCCGGCGTCACCAGGCAGCCCGCAGCGTCGATCTCCTGCACGGCACGTCCAAAAAGCCCTCTCCCGATCCGGGTGATCTTCCCGTCCCTCACCGCAAGGTCCGCCTCAAAGGTCCTTCCCTGCTCTGCGTCCACAATCGTACCGTTCCGAATCAACAGAGAATCCATGTTTTACCCTCTTTTCTCCGCCTCCAGGACCGAGCGCAGCGAATTGGCGCGCTCGTCTAAGAAAGCAGGCCATTTATTCTCATCCACAAACGGACGGTAGTCCATGTGATCCTCCCGGACGCGTTCCAGCATATCCGAATGCGCCGGATGGCTCGGCGTGCAGATGTCCACGTGAATCGACTTCATTGCCTCGCAGCCTGCGAAAAAGTTCTCCTGCAGGGAAAGCGGCAGATGTACCTTTGTCAGGTAGGCCGTGTTCATCGTGTTGACGCCGACCCCGCCGTGCATGGCCCAGGTAAGCGTCTTCCCCTCCTCATCCTTCGTGTCCACAAAAAAGGACGTTGTCCCCGGCGTATGTCCCGCGCTGAGACGGGTGCGTATGGTCAGCCCGCCCATAACGATCGGCGTCTCATCGTCGTAGTAATGATCCACCTCGTACGGCACAATCTTGAAGCCGCTGGAGCTCATATCCGCCTCCGGGCGCCTCCGCCACTCGTCATCCTCCTTTGCTAAGTAGATCTCGGCTCCTGTAAGCTCCTTTAAATGGCGCGCCGCACCGTCATGATCCATATGCGCATGGCTTAAGAAAATCTTTTTGATGTCTTTCGGGTCAAAGCCAAGCCTGCGGATTGACTCCAGCAGGAGATAGAGCGTTTCTACGACCGCCGTGTCAATGAGCGCAAGCCCCTTGGAGCTCTCCAACAGGAAGCAGCCGACCCATGTATTCCCTACGTAATAGATGTGCGGCGCCACACGAAACGGCGCGGTCTCCACCTTCCAGGGCCTTTCCCTGGAATCTTCGACGATGTTTTTCGGTGTGATTTTTACTGCCTTTTCCATGATAAATCCTCCTCTTATTTCTCCTCTTTTTATGCGAGTCTAAAGATAACGCACAGCAGGGCGGAAATTGTGTTAAATGCCAAGCACGGAACAACGGAATATTTCACCTGCTTGATGATGTCCACCTCGGCCAGCTCACAGGCCAGGTTGTTAGCCGCAACGAGCGGGGAGCAGGGATTCAGATATGTAATGCACTGAACCGTCAGAACCTGGTAGGCGGTCAGCCCGCAGCCCGCGCCGATTCCCAGAAGAAGCGGATTCATGCTCTGGAACGCCTGATACGGAATGAAAATTTCGAGCGGCAGCACCAGGATTTTATATAAAACGTGTGTATATCTTGCCATCGACTCCGGTACAACCGAGAGCACCACATCGACCATTGCCGTCACCATCCCGGTTCCGTTTAAGATTCCGACCATGACGCCGATTCCCATAAACAGGATTCCGGGAGCCAGCATCGTCGAAGAATATTTTCTTACGATCTGGTTCTGTTCGCTCTGCTTGTGGTAATTGATCAACAGGGCTGCAGCTGAAAACAGCATAAAAAGCAGATACGTTTTTACCTGGGTCAGGAACACAAAGCAGCCGAGTGACACGGCAAACAGCAGGAAATTGATCCAAAAGAGCTGCGGTCTTGCAAGCGGGTTTCCGGAAAAATCCACTCCCTTCGCCCCTTCCCCGCTCTCAAAAGAGGCTTTCATAGCAGCGAGCTCTCTGGCGTTCCTTTTTGAATAATACTGTCCGCAGCCCACTGCGTATGCAATCGCGAGGGCAAGCATGATACCGATGATCGGAAGCTGGCTGTTTGTCATGAGAACCGGGTCGATCGACGCATCAAACACAGTCAGCTTTGCCGGCTGCGCCCAGGCCATCGCCGTCATCGGCGCGGCAGCCAAAGATACCAAAAGCACCAGACAGCGCCGGTCAATGTTCAGCTTCTTATATAGAGGAGCCAAAGCCGGAATCGTAATCAGGTAGGTCGTATTATACGCGCCATCCAGATGTCCGATAAAGCCTACCAGAATTGTTACGATCATGACGATATAAATATTTCCTTTTGTCACGCCTACAAGCCGGCTTACCATAATGTCAAACATGCCGGTCTCCGATAAGACGCTGAAGTACAGCACGGCAAACACGCACAGCAGCACCGTGTTGAATACGCCGTTCACGCCACCCGCCGCGAATTCCATGGTCTCTGTAAAGGAAAACCCGCAGAACATGGAGGCAATCACGGGAACCACAATAAACGGAACCATCAGATGCATTTTTTTACTGAGTGCCAGGTACGATGATACGACGAACATAATCAATCCGATTAACGCGATCATGTCATTTCTCCCCTCATAATATAAGTATTTACCTAATATTCATTGCTTTTCGTTTTGGTAAAATCTATGAGCGCGCTTTCCCATTCTTTTCCCAAATATCCTTTTTTCCCGAATATTCCCGCTCGGTTTCCAGCAATCTTGTGCACTTTTTCCTGCTTTCTACAGGTATCTTATCATTTCTTATTGCATTCGTCAAAGATGTAAGGTAATATATAGATTATAACTATTTTATAATAATCTAAAAAAAGGGGGGCTGTCTCATGATCTTCAACCATCCTGAATACTTCGCCGCCATCGTGGAGGCCAAAAGCCTCATGCGTGCCTCCGAACAGCTCTACGTCTCCCAGCCCTATCTAAGCCAGTATATAAAACGCCTGGAGGGCTATCTTGGCGTCGAGCTTTTCAATCACCGCACTTCGCCCCTGCGCCTTACCTGGTTTGGGGAGCAATACTACCAGTATGTCTGCCAGATGCTGCGCCTTTCGGAGACCATCCGCCGGGAGTTTCACGACGTACAGAATTTCGAGAGCGGACGGCTCCGCCTCGGTCTGGCACTCTGGCGCGGCTCCTGCCTGCTGCCTGACGTGTTCCCTGTTTTCCATAAAAAATATCCCAAAATCCATCTCGAGCTGACCGAGGGCCGTTCCTCGCAGCTGGAGACTGCGCTGTTAAACGACAAGCTCGATATTGCCGTCATGAATCTCCCGCTCACGCTTTCCTACAACAAGCTGATCTGTGAAACCATTTTCAAGGAACGCATCCTTTTAGCCGTGCCCGCAGGTTCCGCCTGTGAGGCCGGCATGTTGGAACATTGCTCCTACATCGACGGCCATCCTTGCGTCCCGCTCCCCTTTTTAAGCCAAATCCCGCTCATCCTCACAAAGCCCGGCCAGAACTTCACACATGCCGTCACATACGCACTCGGCAAAAACAACGTCGAGCCGAACATACTGTTGGAAACTGCCAATCTCACCACGGCCATTAACCTCGCCGCCACCGGCATCGCCTGCACCTTTGTCCCTGCCGAGGGAGCCAAGGCAGGAAGCCGGGACCAAAACCTTACCTATTTCATTGTGGATCTTCCCGAGATGATACAGCCCGTCTCGGTTGTTTACCCGAAAACCGCCTGCCTGACCCGGCTGTCCAAGCTGTTTATCGAGACACTTAAGGAGGTACTGGGCGATTCGCAGCGGCTGCCGGCAGGGCAGGAGCAGGGATTTTTACCGGAATGTAAAAAAAGACAGGACGCATAGCAGAGGGACCCTGTATCCTCTCTTTTAATCGAAATCTGCCCCTCTCCGTTTTTCGATCATGCGGGCCACATTTGACAAGAAACTCTGGGGGCATGAGTTTGCTGCAGGACTTTTGCCGCTGTTTAAACCGGAGGCAGCCAAAAACATGCCTGCTGCCGGAAACTTTGCGATGCCTGAGGATTTCAGCAAAGTGGATTCCCTGTTTAAGATCCGGATTTTTAATCTTTTGTTTTTAAATATATTGGGTATATTTCATCTATTCAGCAGGATAAAGCCCGCGCAAAACAGCCGCAGAGGCTCTCCCTGCGTTGTAATTTAAAACCTTGAAAACTTCACGGATTCATGTTAAAATTTTTACAATACTGCAGCAAATAAAACCAACCAATCGGAGGAGATGTCTCCATGCCAAAAACAAATCTGAAAACTTTGGCCTATAACGCGATCCGGGAAAAAATCGTCACCTGTAAGTATGCGCCGGGTACTTTTTTGAATGAAGAAATGCTGACCTCCGAGCTGGGCTCAAGCCGCACGCCGATTCGAGATGCATTAGGCCGCCTGGAACAGGAAGGGCTTGTACAGATCAAATCAAAAAAGGGGATCATCGTGACCCCTTTTTCCGTCAAAGACATTAATATGATTTTTGAAATGCGCAGCCTGTTTGAACCGTATATCCTGTTAAATTACGGTTCTATGCTGCCCGTGGACCGGCTGCAGGAATTTTACAACATTTTTTTGCAGACAGATACCGGTAACGGCTGCCTGGAAGACAATAACCGCTTTTATGAACTGGATTCTGCCTTTCATCTGACGATCGTGGACTCCTGCCCCAATATCTATATCCGTCATAATTACAACCTCATCCTGACGCAGAATGAGCGCCTGCGCTACATGACCGGGGATGTCTGCGCCGAACGCCTCGAGGACACTTTTAAGGAGCACCTTGCCATCATTCGGCCCTGCCTGGAGAGCAACTGGAAGGAGGCCGCACAAAAGATGGCGTTCCATATCGAAGAATCGAAAAAGGCGTCCTTCCGCCTGATCTTTGAAAGCCCGAAAAAACAGGCAGAATTATTTTTCTCGATAGAGGCGAAATAAACTTTTGCAGGAGGAAGCTCTTGCCAAACATTTTCCGCAGATGTCTTTCTTGGCCCTTTTATCACAGTTGATTTCCGCTGCTGAGATTTGTCCGGTACACTTTTGGCACTCTTTAAGCCTTTCTCTGCTGTTTGGCGCCTTCCAGCCCTTCCCCCTTCAGTCCTGCAAAAAACCTCTCATCACATAATTGCTCACATCCGTTCCAAGCTCTGTCAGCCGGAACCACCCATTCTCTATCCCGGCGACTCCCTCACGTACAAACCGTTCCAGCACTCCCGGATATACCGCGGCAGCCGAAATTCCAAACCGCCTCTCAAACTCTGTAAGCGACACACCGCGCATCAGCCTGAGGCCCACAAAGAAAAACTCCTCCTGCTGCTCCTTCTTCGTCAGCTTCTGCACCTGCATCCGTTCTCCAAAATCTCCCCTCAGATACATCCCAAAGTCACTCTCATTGCAAAACCGTTCTCCCTCCATATAGGATGACGCCCCAAGTCCGAGCCCCCTATATGGCACATTCGTCCAATAGCCGAGGTTGTGCCGACATTCCTTTCCCGGCTTTGCATAGTTTGAGATCTCATACCGCTCATACCCAAACGCCCCGAGAAGACTTCTCGTTCGGTGATACATCTCCCGCTCCGTGTCCTCATCCGGCAAAAGCCCGCTTCCCGGACCGCCCGCCGAATAGCGTTCAAAAAACGGTGTCCCCTCCTCGAGGATCAGGCTATACGCAGAAATATGCTCCGGCTCCAGCTCCGCCGTTTTCTTTAAGGTTTGCTCCCACGAAGCGAGGCTCTGCCCCGGAAGCCCCGCCATCAGATCCACATTCAGGTTTGAAAAACCGCTCCTCCTTGCCATGGAAAAGCTTTCCAGAAATTCCTCCCAGGTGTGAATCCGCCCCAGCAGCGAAAGCTCCCTGTTGTCCGCAGACTGCAAACCGAAGCTTATGCGGTTGATTCCTGCCCGTCTGTAGTCAGAAAGCTTTTCCTTTGTCACCGTCCCGGGATTTGCCTCCAGGGAGATCTCCGCCTCCTGCGCGAGCGCAAAGCGCTCCCGGATTCGTCTCAACATCTCCACAATCCACTTTGAATCCAACACAGAAGGCGTTCCTCCTCCCACAAATATGGTAGAAACCCGATATTCTCTGCACTGTTCTCCCACCATATTGATTTCATCCAACAGCCTCTCCATATATTCCTGCTGTTTATCCTTCCCGGATGAAAAAGACAGGAAGTCGCAGTATGCGCACTTCCTGACACAAAACGGGATATGCAGATAAAGTTCCAGTTCTATTTTCTCCGTCATGGCCTCTCCCGATCCTTTTGCAGCGATTCCATTATATAATTCTTTACCATGCCGACCTCGGCCGCATCCAGACAAAAGCCCGGCATATGTTCCTCGGCCGCACGAAGCGCATCGTCAAGCGCAAACCACCTGACCGACTCCACTTCGGACGCCTGCAGACAAAGCCGCGTCTCATCAACCGGCTTTTCGTAGACGTACACTGCGCTTTTTTCATGATTGCAAAACGATTTTCCCTTAAACACACCCTCATACCGGCTGTCCACAAAGCCGATTCGGGTAAGCTCATCTGCCCCCGCAAGAATCCCAAGCTCCTCAAAAAGTTCCCTCTGTGCCGAGGACAGGTATTCCTCCCCTGCCGGGATGTGACCTGCGCTCGAACTGTCATAGCAGCCGGCAAACGAATCCTTCTCCCAGCTCCGCTTCTGCAAAAGCAGCTCACAGTTCCCGTCCGGTGTCCGTCTGATAATCCATACATGGCTTGTCCGATGGTAATCGCCGCGCTCATGCACCATATCCCGCTCCCGCACAAGCCCGGACGGCTCTCCGTCCGCATTCAAAACATCCAAAAGCTCCAGCGGCCGCCCGTCTAAGACCGCCTCGCACAGCCGGTCCCCGCGGTAATGCAGCTTCAGGGAAAAAAACGGCCGGTCCTCGTTCATCAGCTTAAAAAATAGCCGGTCCCCTTCCCAGAGATTTAAGGCATCTACGTCCTTTTTGGGAATCCACTCAAGCGTTCCCTCGTCACACGGGCGTGGCTCCCCCGCAAACCTGTCCGCCGTGTAGAGGAACATGTACTCCGCCTCCTCATCGTTAAAGAGGAACGTCACAATACCCCGCAGCCGGTAAGAAAAAAGCTCATAGCCGGTCTCCTCCTTTGCCTCGCGAAGCAGGCAGTCCTCCGGGCTTTCGCCGAACTCGAACTTTCCGCCGATGCCAATCCATTTGTCCTTATTTACATCCTTCTGCTTCTTGATCCGATGAAGCATCAGGTATTTCTCATCCTGCTCCAGATAGCACAATGTTGTCAGTTTCATATCCGTATCCTATTCATCATCCAGCTTCAAAACGCTCATAAACGCCTTCTGCGGGATCTCTACGCTCCCGACCTGGCGCATACGCTTCTTGCCTTCCTTCTGCTTCTCCAAAAGCTTCTTTTTCCGCGTAATATCACCGCCGTAGCACTTAGCCAGCACATCCTTGCGCATGGCCTTTACGGTCTCTCTGGCGATAATTTTCCCGCCGACGGCCGCCTGAATCGGGATCTCAAACAGATGCCTGGGGATCTCATCCTTTAGCTTCTCGCACATCCTCCTGCCGCGTTCATACGCCGACCCGGCAAACACGATAAACGAGAGTGCATCGACCTCCTCTTTGTTGATCAAAATATCAAGCTTTACAAGCTCCGAGCGCTCATAATCCTTAAGCTCATAGTCAAATGACGCATAGCCGCGCGAACGGGACTTCAGCGCATCAAAGAAGTCATAAATGATCTCATTTAACGGAAGCTCGTACTTTAGTAAAGCCCTCGTGGCTTCCATATATTCCATGCCAAGGTACACGCCGCGCCGCTCCTGGCACAGCTTCATGATCGCCCCCACGAATTCCGTCGTTACCATGATCTCGGCGCTCACGATCGGCTCCTCCATGTATTCGATCTCCGACGGGTCCGGCATGTTGGTCGGGTTCGTCAAATCCAGCACGCCGCCGTTGGTCTTATGGATTCGGTACACGACGCTCGGGGCCGTGGTCACCAGATCCAGGTTGTACTCGCGTTCTAAGCGCTCCTGAATGATCTCCAGGTGCAGAAGCCCTAAAAAGCCGCAGCGGAAGCCAAAACCAAGCGCAACCGATGTCTCCGGCTCAAAAAACAGCGACGCATCGTTTAGCTGCAGCTTTTCTAACGCGTCCCGAAGCTCCGGATACTTCGCCCCGTCGGCCGGATACATGCCGCAGTAGACCATCGGCGTTACCTTTTTATAACCGGGCAGAGGCGCGGCGCACGGGTTTTCACGGTTTGTGATCGTATCGCCGACCCGGGTATCCTTTACGTTTTTGATGCTGGCTGTGATATATCCCACCATGCCGGCGGAAAGCTCGTCACACGGGATAAACTGCCCCGCACCAAAATACCCGACTTCGACCACATCGTAAGAGGCATTTGTGGCCATCATGCGGATCGGCGTCCCTTTCTTGACCGTCCCTTCCTTGACTCGGCAGAACACGATCACGCCGCGGTAAGAATCATAGATCGAGTCGAAAATCAAAGCCTGCAAAGGCGCGGCGGGATCGCCTCCCGGAGCCGGGATCTTCTCCACGATCGCCTCCAGGACGTCGTCAATGTTAAGTCCCATCTTCGCCGAAATCCGCGGCGCATCCTGCGCCTCCAGACCGATCACATCCTCGATCTCTGCGGCTACCCGGTCCGGCTCCGCGCTGGGCAGGTCGATCTTATTGATTACAGGAAACACATCGAGGTCATGATCCAGTGCCAGGTATACATTGGCTAATGTCTGGGCCTCGATTCCCTGGGCCGCATCCACCACGAGCACCGCCCCGTCACAGGCCGCCAGGCTTCTCGAAACTTCATAGTTGAAATCCACATGTCCGGGCGTATCAATCAGGTTGAAGATATACTCCTCCCCATTTTTCGCCTTATACACGATCCGCACCGCCTGGGACTTGATCGTAATCCCCCGTTCACGCTCCAGTTCCATATTGTCAAGCACCTGCGCCTGCATCTCTCTGCTCGTTAAAAGGCCCGTATGTTCAATAATCCTGTCCGCAAGTGTCGATTTGCCATGATCTATATGTGCAATGATACAAAAATTCCGGATCTTATCCTGGGAAATATCCGCCATGCATGTCCCTCATTTCTTTCCTCAAAATCGTTTCTACACAAATATAACATGATACCGCAGATCCCAGGGTCATGTCCATTCATGCAGGCATACCGGACATGATCTTGGAACCCGAAAAACGCCGAAAAACAACGGATTTGCGGTGTTTTAAGATCGCGGGAGCGCAAAGCGCGGAGCAATCTGTGTATCATAGGGGTCAAAATACCTTTTGACCCCAACATCATAACATTTTTTCCAGAGGGACGCAAGCGGTTTTGCTTTTCTTGAAGCCTGCCGTCAAAAAACACAGGCCCGCGAGGCAGCCCATACTTTAAAAGGCGGCCGGATCAGGTACACCGGCGGTTTGAGTTTGATTCGGCAGTCTAATTGGCGGAATCATTGAACTTCTATTGAAAACCTTTTTGGGAAACAACATTACCCCATTTGGATTCAATTTAGGATCAGCCTGCTGCCAAGCTCTATCTTTGTAGTGCGAATGACTAAATTAATGGCTTTTTCAGAATCTACGATTTGCTATACCGGCCGTCAGACTTATATTCCTGTTTAGGACGTGGGATCGGCAGAATCTGATCTGTCACATATTGAATCTCCATGAATCCATTCACTCTTTTCAAGTAAACAAAATGGACAGAGGGGCTGAGCGCGAAAAAAGAGCATTCCTTTTTTCAAGGAATGCTCTCATTCATAGCGGAAGGGAGATTTGAACTCTCGACACTACGGGTATGAACCGTATGCTCTAGCCAACTGAGCTATTCCGCCATTTCCATATGCAATTTCTTCATTGCTCCGCTAGTATAACCGATACCCGCAAAAATGTCAACAGTTTTTTGCATTTTTCCCAAATATTTTTTCTGCAGGATTTTTTAACAAATGCATCCGCACCGCCTCCCCCAAGACCGGCAGGCAAGCGAGCAAAAAAAGCCCCCAGCAAAGCATCCAAAAGACACCGCCTTAAGGGCTTTTTATCACGCAAAAGAGTGCTCTACAAAAGCCTCTCCAGAACCGGCTCCCCGATCATGCCTTCCTTCTTCTGAATCCCAAAATTTTGAAGAATTGTCGCGCCGATGGTGCCAAAGCTCTCTGCCTCGGGAAGCAGCCCGCTTCCCTTCATCGACGGGGAATACGCCAAAAACGGCACTTTCTCCCGCGTATGGTCCGTCCCGGTATACGTCGGGTCATTGCCGTGGTCCGCGGTGATCAAAAGGAGATCATCTTCTTTAAGAAGCGGCAGCAGAATCCCCAGTTTCTCGTCAAAACGCTCCAGCTCCTCCCCGTACCCCACCGGGTTGCGTCTGTGGCCCCAAAGGGCGTCAAAATCCACCAGATTCACAAAGCAAAAGCCCGTAAAATCCTGTTTGCAGACCTCAATCGTCTGTTCCATGCCGTGGACCGAGCTTTTGGATTTATGGCTCTCTGTGATTCCCTCTCCGTCAAAAATATCGCGTATTTTTCCCACAGAGATCACATCATAGCCGTTTTCCTTCAGAAGGTCAAGCGCTGTCGTACCGGAGGGCTTTAAGGCATAATCATGGCGGTTGCTCGTGCGCACGAATTCACCGCGCTTCTTTCCTACATAGGGCCTCGCGATCACGCGGCCCACGCGCCATTCCTCCCGCAGCGTAAGCTCCCTGGCGATCTCGCAGCACCGATACAGCTCCTTTAAATCAAAGGTCTCCTCGTTCCCGCAGATCTGCAGCACCGAGTCCGCCGAGGTATAGACGATCATATGGCCGGTGGCGATCTCCTCCTCGGCAAGCTCATCCAAAATCTCTGTCCCGCTCGCACTCTTGTTGCCGATCACCGTATGGCCCGTTTGTTTCTCCAGCTCCTCAATCAGCTCCGGCGGAAATCCCGTGTCCGTAAACGTCTGAAACGGCGTTGTGGTATAGATCCCCATCATTTCCCAATGGCCGGTCATGGTATCTTTGCCGTTGCTGGCCTCCTTAAGCTTCCCGTAATACCCCATCGGCGCTTCGGCCGGTGCAACATTCGCCAGGGGCTTTAAATTGGCAAGCCCCAGCCGAACCAGATTCGGAATCCTGAATTCTTTCATGTTCTCTGCAATATGGCCCAATGTATCCACGCCCACATCACCGAACCGCTCCGAATCCGGCATGGCCCCGACCCCAAGCGAGTCGATGACGATCGTAAAAATCCTTTTAAATCTCTGCATGTCTTTATGCTCCTTCTATGCTTGTCTTTTTAAGCCCGGTTCACGCCCTCTCCGGCAAAGCCGAGTGGCAAAAGCTCTTTTAAGGTATATTCTCTCACCGAAAGGTCACCCTTGCCAAGGTAAATTTTAAATGTCTTTGGGTCACAGAACTCCATCATGACCTGACGGCACACGCCGCAGGGCGCACAAAACTCCTCGGGCTCCTTCCCGCCTGGGCCTCCGACAACGGCAATCGCTGCAAACTCACGCCGTCCCTCGCTGACCGCCTTAAAAAACGCCGTCCGCTCTGCGCAGACCGTAGGCGTAAAGGCTGCGTTTTCGATGTTGCAGCCCGTATAGACAGTCCCGTCCGAAAGGAGAAGGGCCGCCCCAACCTGAAAGCCCGAATAGGGCGTATAGGCACGCTGCCTGGCCTCTATGGCCAGCCTGACCAGTTCCTTTCCGTTCATACCTTTTTTCGGTCCTCCTCGATCAAAATCCGCAGCGCCTCCACGCCTGCCTTCACTGCCGCCTCCGTGTCATGCACCACCGGGTTTAAAAGGCCGGCCTTCGCGCGCTCCTGATTTGCAACCGCGAGGAAACACGAACCGCAGCGGACACCCAGATAGCTCGCCGCAATAAATAGCGCCGCAGACTCCATCTCTGACGCCTTGCAGCCGAGCTTCAGCCATGCATCCCATTTGCTTAACAGCTCCCCGCTAACCGGCTTCGTCTCCGGCTCATGCTGCCCGTAAAAAGAGTCCTTACACTGCACGACCCCCGCATGACAGCGGTAGCCCAGGCCCTTTGCGGCCTTAAGAAGCGCATTTGTCACCTCCAGATCGGCCACGGCAGGAAATTCGATCGGAGCGTACTCCCTGCTCGTCCCCTCGGCCCGGATGGCCCCCGTAGCGATCACTATGTCTCCGCCCTGCACATTGATGTCCATACCGCCGCATGTCCCCACGCGGATAAATGTATCAGCCTTGCAGCGGACAAGCTCCTCGATCGCGATCGCGGACGACGGGCCGCCTATCCCCGTCGAGGTCACACTGACTTTTTCTCCGTTTAAGTAGCCTGTATACGTGACATATTCCCGGCTGTCGGCTACAAGCTTTGCCTCATCAAAATACGCGGCGATCTTTTCACAGCGCTTCGGGTCCCCCGGCATGAGCACATATCTGCCCACATCTCCCGGCCTGATATTTAAGTGATACTGTAAACCTTCTTCCTCTACATATGGCATCATCCTGCCTCCTTTCCCCTTCAGTTTACCATATCTTTTACGCCCTGTCAAAAGGGCTTCTCTCCGCAAAATCCTGCCTAAATCCTATGGCTGCTGTTTGCGTGCGTTCACAGGAAAGGCAAAGAGCCATGCAATCTGCCTATGACTGCCCTAAGCGCCAGCAGCGCTTGGCAAGTATCGGCCGGGACAGAGCGCAGAGAGATTTTTGCCCGCCGGCCCGATTCAATCAGACAGGCATCGGTAACAAGTGCGCAGATCCACGTAAACAGCATCCCCCATGCCGCCTTATCAAGCCCGCGCATTCCCACAGGATCTTTACGCCCAGATTTATGAGCCGATCTTTTGCCGCAGACAGACAACTCTATGAGGCGCACGTGAAGCGTAGTCTGCTTCAATTTGAGTGCTTCTAGTGAAACTAAGCGGCAAGGAAGTGTGCTGAAGATTTGAAGGGTCTTAGGGAAACCCGCAGAATAAACGGGCGTTGGCCTCTGCCGCCTACGCCCGTGATTTCATACCATTCTATTCCGCTTTCTTTAGAACTTTCCGGCCTTCGCCGCTTCCTCGATGGAAACTGTCAGCTTTGATTTTATAGGATTTTAAGGGCTATTTGTGTGTGACGCACCTAAATTTTTATCTATTTTTGAACACTTACAGACACTTTCTTTTTCTCTGCTCAAGCATAATTTCTACCTGTCTTTTATGCTTTTCATACTCTACCTGTAATT
>JAAWAR010000145.1 GCA_022792295.1 Lachnospiraceae bacterium | reverse complement strand
CTTCTTCGCATGTCCGTTTATCAGCTCCTCTACATGGAGCGGGTCCCGGACCCAGCGGTCTGCAACGAGGCGGTCAGGCTTGCGAAGAAGCGCCGGTTTGAGGGGCTTTCCGGGTTTGTAAACGGAGTGCTTCGGACGATCGCGCGGGAAAAGCAGAACATCGCCTTTTCGGAACCGTGGCTTGCGTACTCGGTTCCTGAATGGATGCTCTCCATGTGGGAGCGTAGGTATGGGAAGGAGACCGCAGAAGGGATCGCAGCCTCGTTTTTAAACGGGCAGCCGCTTATAGTACGCTGCAACGAGAGCCTTGCACCGGTGCCTCAGATAAGGGGAGAGCTGGAATCGCAGGGGATTACGGTAAGGCCCCATCCGTTTGCAGAGGGCCTTCTGGAGCTGTCAGGCTATGATGCGCCGGACAGCATCGGAGAATTTTTAAACGGGCATGTAACTATACAGGATCCGGCCTCGGCGCTTGTGGGGTACATTGCGTCGCCAAGGGCAGGCGATCTCGTCGTTGACGTATGTGCTGCGCCGGGAGGGAAGGCCCTCCATGCGGCGGATCTTTTATCCGGGACCGGTATGGTGGAGGCGCGGGACTTAACGGAATATAAGGTGGCTTTGATCGAGGATAATACGATGCGGTGCGGGTTTACAAACCTGAGGGCTTCCGTGTGGGATGCCGCAGAATTTGATCCAAAGCTTGAGGGAAAGGCAGATATTGTGCTCGCGGATCTCCCCTGCTCGGGGCTTGGAATCATCGGAAAAAAGCCGGATATCAAGAGGCGGGTACGAGAGGCAGATCTGGCCGGGCTCGCAGCCCTGCAAAGAAATCTTTTGCAGACGGTCTGGCGGTATGCAAAGCCAGGCGGCCTTCTCCTCTACAGCACATGTACGATCAGCAAACAGGAAAATGAAGACAACGCGGCCTGGATTGTCGAAACGCTTCCGTTTGATAAACGGGAGCTTGCCCCGCTTTTGCCGGAATGCATACGGGGAAAAGCCCGGGGAAACTGTCTGCAGCTTCTCCCCGGAAAGGAGCCATGCGACGGCTTTTTTATCGCCGCATTTACAAGGAAACGGATATGACAGAAAAGAAGGATATAAAGGCCATGGAGCTTTCCGCGCTTTGCGATTTTGTGGCAGAGCTCGGAGAAAAGCCTTTTCGGGCAAGACAGCTCTATGAGTGGATGCATAAAAAGCTTGTCCCTTCCGTGGATGCCATGACGAACCTGCCGAAGGCGTTTCGGGAGGAGATAAAGACACGGGCAGAGTACGTCTCTTTAAGGACGGTGCGCCGGCTTGAATCGGGGATTGACGGGACGCGTAAGTATCTGTTTGGGCTTGCGGACAACAATGTGATCGAGAGTGTTTTCATGCGGTATCGGCACGGGAATTCGGTCTGTGTCTCGTCACAGGTCGGTTGCCGTATGGGGTGTAAATTCTGTGCCTCCACCTTGGACGGGCTTGTGCGGAATCTGAACGCGTCCGAAATGCTGGAACAGGTGTACCGCATTCAGGCAGATGTCGGAGAGAGAATCTCAAATGTGGTGGTCATGGGAAGCGGGGAGCCGCTTGATAATTTTGATGCTCTGGTGCGCTTTATCCGGCTGTTAAGCTGTGAAGAAGGGCTTCTTATCAGCCAGAGGAACATAACGGTCTCCACCTGCGGGCTTGTCCCGGAGATCGAAAGGCTTGCAGAGGAGAGGCTTTCCGTTACGCTGGCGCTTTCTTTGCATGCCGCGGATGACGAGACGAGACGGATCTTGATGCCGATTGCGAACCGGTACCCTCTTTCGGAGGTCCTGCCGGCGTGCCGGCAATATTTTGAGAAGACGGGACGCCGCCTGACGTTTGAATACAGCCTGGTGGCGGGTGTAAATGACAAAGATGAGGATGCCGGGCGGCTGGCCGGGCTCATAGGGGACATGCACGGGCATGTGAACCTGATTCCGGTCAATCCGATCAAGGAGAGGAATTACCGCCAGTCGGACCGCAGACGGGTGGAGGCATTTAAGGAGGCGCTGATGCGCCGCGGAATCAATGCGACCGTCCGCAGAGAGATGGGCCGGGACATCGGCGGTGCCTGCGGACAGCTGCGGAAGGGCTATCTGGAGAAGGGGGAGAGGGCGTTTTGATCTGCTGTGCAAAAAAGGATACCGGCCGGGTACGGAGCATGAATGAGGATTCTTTGTATGCATCACCGGGGATGGTCGGGCCGCTTTTCAATCTTTTCATTGTCGCGGACGGAATGGGCGGCCACAGGGCCGGGGACTTTGCGTCCCGTTTTGTCGTGGAATGCATCGCGGGGCTTGTGGAGGATGCCAGGGATGACAGTCCTGTCATGGTCCTTCGCAGGGCCATCGAGCAGACGAACCGCCGTCTGTACACCGAGGCCGAGAGAAATCCGGACCGTGCCGGGATGGGGTCGACCGTTGTTGCCGCGACAATCGCAGATGATACGATGTACGTGGCGAACGTAGGCGACAGCAGGCTGTATCTGTTTCGGGACGGTTTAAATCAGATCACGAGGGATCATTCGCTTGTTGAGGAGATGGTCTTGCGCGGGCGCATGACACGGGACAGTGAATCCTACCAGAGCCAGAAGAATATCATAACCCGCGCTATGGGGACGCGCCCCGGCGTGGAGGTGGATTTTTTTGAGGTGTCTTTGCAGGAGGAGGATTGTGTCCTGCTCTGTTCGGACGGCCTTACGAACATGGTGACAGACAGTGAGATTTCCAGAGTACTTGCGTCATCCGGGACGATTGAGGAGAAGACAAAAAGCCTGATCGACATGGCGAATGCAAACGGGGGAAGGGATAACATTGCGGTTATTCTTGTGAAGCCTCAGATAAGCGAGGTGACGCGATGATACTCAAGGCGGGAACTATGCTGCAGGAGCGCTATGAGGTGCTCGAACGAATCGGCTCCGGCGGCATGTCGGAGGTTTATAAGGCGAAATGCCATAAATTGAACAGGCTTGTTGCACTGAAGGTCCTGAAGGCGGAGTTTACGTCAGATGCAGGCTTTGTCAGCAAGTTCAAGATGGAGGCCCAGGCGGCGGCGGGGCTTTCTCATCCGAATATCGTAAACATTTATGACGTCGTAGACGAAGGCGATCTTCATTTTATTGTCATGGAGCTCGTCGAGGGGATCACGTTAAAGAATTACATTCTGAAAAAGGGACGGCTGGACGGCCGGGAGGCCATCGGCATTGCGATCCAGGTCGCCCAGGGCATTGAGGCGGCGCATGAGCAGCATATCATTCACCGCGACATCAAGCCGCAGAATATGCTGATCTCCAAGGACGGCAAGGTGAAGGTTGCGGATTTCGGCATCGCGCGGGCGGTTTCGTCACAGACGATGAGTTCTTCCGTGGTGGGCTCCGTGCACTATATTTCGCCGGAGCAGGCCCGGGGCGGCTACAGCGACGAGCGGAGCGATTTGTATTCACTGGGAATCTCGATGTTTGAGATGGTAACAGGGCGTCTGCCCTTTGACGGGGAAAATACAGTGACGGTGGCTCTCGCTCATTTGGAAGAACCGCTTCCGCTTCCGAGCAGCTATAATCCGGAGGTCCCCGCAGAGCTTGAACGGATCATTTTAAGATGTACGGAAAAGCGGCCGGAGGGGCGTTACCGAAATGCGGATGAGGTGATACGGGATCTGCGGCATGCGCTTTTAAGCCCGGATGTCCAGATCCGGACTGCAGGCGTAAAGGAAAAGGGGAAGGCGCCTTTGCCCGCCGCATCGGTCCCGCAAAGTCCAAATGGCGGAACGATCCGCATCAGTGATCGGGAGCTCGAGCTGATCCAGCTTCAGAGCGAGAAGAACGGAGCATCAAAGAACACCAGGGAGCCCGAACGCCGCGACAGGCAAAAGACTGTTTATAAGAAGGGGCACAGAGACGAGGAGGCGACGCAGCTCGAGAAGCTGCTGACGGCGCTCGGCGTCATTGCAGCGATCATCGTTGTGGCGGTGGTACTTGTATTTTTGTCGAGGCTTGGCGGCGTGATGAACCGGACCACGCCGGCAGACGAGACGACCGAGAGCCAGGCGCCATCTACAGAGGCCGACAAAGAGACACAGAGCCAGGCAGAGACAACGTTAAGCCAAAAGGAGGTTCGGATGCCCGGCCTGGTCGGCGATACACAGGAGGAGGCGGAGGCAAAACTTAAGACGCTCGACCTTAGTATGCAGGTAGAGCTTGAAGCTTCCGACGATGTTGAAAAGGGTGTCGTGCTTGCGCAGCGGGAGGCGGTGGATTCGGTTGTGCCGCGTTATTCCAAAGTGACGGTTGTGGTGAGCAGCGGTTCCGATAAAGTGGAGCTTTCTAATCTTGGACTTACGGGCATGACGCTGGATACGGCGGTTCTCCTTTTGGAGGGAAAGGGCTTAAAGACCAGTGTGGCCGAGGAAGCCAGTGAGACCATTGAAGCGGGGACGCTCATCCGCTTTGAGCCGGCCGATAAAGTGGCTATCGGAGGTACCGTGCGCCTTTATGTGAGTACCGGTCCGGCGGTGCAGACCTTTGCGATGCCAGGGCTTGAAGGACTTTTGGAGGATGAAGCACAGGTTCTGATCGACGAATATAACTTAAATACCGGAGAGGTATCGGAGGAGTACAGCAGTGAAGTAGGGCAGGGCCGGATCATCCGTCAGGGAATCGCTCCCGGGCAGGAGATCGAGCCAGGGGCGACGGTGGACTATGTGCTGAGCCTGGGCCCGAAGCCGGTGAAGAAGCAGTTTATTGCGTCTCTTGAAGCCAGCTATCCGCTTATGGTCTCCTTCGGGCCGGGCGCAGGTTCTGCAGAGATCCAGATCCTGGTGCGCCTAAAGCAGCGGGTAAACGGGCAGGATGTGTATACAAAGCTTACCGACGTAAAATCCTACAGCTCCGATACGACGTTAGATATCCGGTTTGACCGGATTCGTGGCGCGGACGGTGTCCTGACCGGTGAGGTTGAAATCGTGGATTTGACGAACAATGTAATTCTGACTTCGTACAACGTGAACTTTACGGAGACTGAGGTCAGCGAATAGCGGCCTTGTCTGCCGGCAGGCCGGCTAACAAGAGCGTATTCGTACAGTAGGGGGGAATGGATGAGAGGAAAGATCGTAAAAGGGATTGCCGGTTTTTACTATGTACATGACGAAATCTCCAGGGTGTATGCATGCAGGGCCAGAGGCGTATTCCGAAACCGGAAAATCAAGCCCCTGGTGGGGGATGACGTAGAGTTTGAGATCCTGGATGAAGCAGAGGGGACCGGGAATGTAGCAGAAGTGCTGGAACGCAAAAATGCCCTGATTCGGCCCGCGGTCGCCAACATCGACCAGGCTATGCTTGTTTTTGCGGCGGCGGACCCTGTGCCAAACTTAAATCTTCTGGACCGCTTTTTAGTCTCGATGGAGGCACAGAAAATCCCTGCGGTCATCTGTTTCAATAAGAAAGAGCTAGTCTCCGACGAGGAGGCCGTCCGTCTTTCGGACATCTACCGAAGGGCCGGTTACGAGGTACATCTTTCATCCGCGCTTCATGGAGATGGGATCTGTGAGCTTCGATCGCTGCTTAGAGGAAAGACGACGGCGCTTGCGGGGCCGTCGGGTGTCGGGAAGTCTACGCTTACAAATCTTTTACAGCCCGAAGCCGGCATGGAGACCGGGGCGATCAGCGAAAAAATCCGCAGAGGCCGCCATACGACCCGCCATTCGGAGTTGTTTTTCGTCGAGAGAGAGACGTTTTTGATGGATACGCCAGGGTTCAGTACGGTGTTCGTTCAAAACCTGGAACCGGAGGAGCTGGGGGCCTGCTTTCCGGAGTTTGCAGGGTATACAAGGGGCTGCCGTTTCCTTGGCTGTGTCCACATGGGCGAGCGGGAGTGCGGTGTGAAGGCGGCCGCAGCAGGAGGGGAGATCCCGGCTTCACGCTATGAAAATTACCGTTTGATTTATGAAGAATTGAAAGAGATGAGGAGATATTAGCTATGAGAATCCTGGCACCTTCGATTTTGGCGGCAGATTTTACAAGGCTCGGTGATCAGGTACGTGCGGCGGTCTGTGCAGGCGCGCAGTATATTCACCTGGATGTAATGGATGGGGCATTTGTGCCGAGCATCACGTTCGGCATGCCGGTGATTGAGCGGCTTCGGGCGTGTACGGACCGCGTTTTCGACGTGCATATGATGGTTGAGGAACCGGGGCGGTATGTGGCAGATATGAGGAAGGCAGGGGCAGACATCATCTGCGTCCACGCGGAGGCGTGCCGGCACCTGGACCGGACGCTGAATCAGATCCGGGAGTGCGGCGCAAGGCCGGCGGTGGCGGTGAATCCTGCGACCCCGGTGGAGAGCCTTTCCTGTATTTTAAACGAGGCGGACATGTTCTTGATTATGAGTGTCAATCCGGGGTTCGGCGGGCAGAAGTTTATCCCTTATACGCTGGAAAAAATCCGGCGTTTGCGCCGTATGCTTGACGAACGGGGGATTTTGGCGGATATTGAGGTGGACGGCGGGATCTCTGCGGCAAACGCGGCAGAGGTCCTGGCGGCCGGAGCCAATGTGCTTGTCGCGGGTTCGGCCATCTTTTGCGGGGATGTGGAAGCGAATGTGCGCGGCCTTTTGGCGGCCATGGAGGAACAGACCGGATGAGAAAACGGTGTTTGATGATCTCGGGCGGGAGGCTTGCGCTTCCGTTTGCCCGGGATTTTTTAAAAGGAAAAAGCTATGAATTCGTGATTGCCGTGGACGCCGGTTTTGAGGCGTGCCTGAAGCTGGGTGTGCATCCGCAGCTTGCAGTCGGGGACTTTGATACCTTCGGAAGGGAGCGAATCCTGCGTTACAGGAAAGATTCGGGACTTTCGCTTGACATCCATGAGCCGGTAAAAGATGAGACGGATACGGAGCTTGCCTTTTCGCGTGCCCTGCAGCTTGGCGCAGACGCCGTGGATGTTTTAGGCGCTACGGGCGGACGGCTTGATCATGAGATTTCCAATATTCACCTGCTTTTGCAGGCAAAAAAGCGGGGGCTTGCGGCGGTCCTGTATGATGAGCACAATAAGCTGTATCTGCTGGACGCGGGCGAGGAGCCGGTGACGGAGTTTACGGCGGAGCGTGTATATGGGAAGTATGTGTCGTTTCTGCCCCTTACGGAAAAAGTGCGGGGGATTACACTGACCGGATTTAAGTATCCTCTGGTGGAAAAAGATATTTCGATTTTGGAAAACCCGAGTTTGTGCGTGAGCAATGAACTGCTTGGGGAGAAGGCGGTTATGCGGTTTCGGGAAGGGATTCTGATTTGTGTGGAGTCTGTGGATTAGAGGGGGGGGGGGGTCCGCAGAGGCCGGGTCGGGCAAGCGGGGCGGTGCAGCCAGGCTTCGGCGCTTAAAGCTCTAAGCCTCTGCCGGCGCAAAAATGGGGGTTAGAAGCAAGTCGCTGGAAAAATTCTGAAGAATTTTTCCGCTCCGTGCTTCTCAGATTTCGGCTTGGAATGCCGAAATCTGCCCCTCATTTTTGTGCCGTCATAGGCTAAGAGCTTTTTAAGCGCCTCGCCAACGGCTGCACCGCCCCGCTTGCCCGACCCGGCCTCTGCGGGGGGGGGGGCCGGGGGGGGGGGCGGGGGGGGCGGGGGGGGGGGTGGGGGGGGGGGGCCGGGGGGGGGGGGGGGGGGCGGGGGGGGGGGGGGGGG
>JAAWAR010000072.1 GCA_022792295.1 Lachnospiraceae bacterium | reverse complement strand
GAGGGAAAGACGGCCGAGGTTGCCAATCAGGTAAATGACGTGTATTTAAAGGCAAACGGCCAGGCGGAAGGAATCAAAACATATGGGAGAGTCGTGGATTTAATGTTAGTGGATTTTAAGAGCCGGAATTGATTTGCCACTTGTAAGCATGCCCTTAAAATGGTAAAATAGGAGGCATAAGGAAGAATGAACCAGGGGGTAGATTATATGGATAAGATTTTATATGATCTGATGGATTGGGCTGGAATTGAGGAGATTGTGTATTCGGAGGCGGATAATCCGGGAAAGCTTCTGGGAGCGCATGTGGTAAAGGAGGGGCTTCTGCTCCAGGCATTTTTTCCCGAGGCGAAGGCTGTGTCGGTAAAGCTTGGGAAACAAGAGCTTACCATGGAAATGGCGGATGAAGGCGGCTTTTTTGCGGCACTTTTAGAGGGAGAAAGGGAGCTCATCCCCTATCGCTTTGCTGTGGAGTATGAAAACGGAAAGGAAGAAGTAGAGGACCCCTATTCCTACCGCTTCCGTTCCGTTTTTAAAAACGAGGATTTTAAAAAGCTGGAAGCAGGGATTTACTATGAATCCTATGAGAAGCTGGGAGCCCATCCGGTTACGCTTGACGGCGTTAGAGGCGTTCAGTTTGCGGTCTGGGCACCGAAAGCGATGCGGGTCAGCGTGGTCGGGGATTTCAACCTCTGGGATGGGCGGCGCCATCAGATGTACAGGCGCGGTCAGTCGGGGGTCTTCGAGCTGTTTATTCCGGGGCTTGAGCCGGGAGCCCTTTATAAATACGAAATCAAGACGCGGGCGGGACAGCCGATGCTGAAGGCAGATCCGTATGCGTTCTGTGCTGAGCTGCGGCCCAACACGGCCTCTGTGGTGTGGGAGCTTTCCCAATATAAGTGGAAGGATGACGCCTGGATCAAGTCCCGTGAAAAGAGCGCAGGCCATGAAAAGCCCATGTCCGTCTATGAGGTGCATCTGGGCTCCTGGCTGCAAAAGCCCGTCGCAATCGATGCAGAAGGGAAGGAGATAAACGGCAGCCAGTTTTACCGCTACGATGAGATTGCCGAAAGACTGGCGGGGTATGTAAAGGAAATGGGCTATACCCATATAGAGCTTCTGCCGGTGATGGAGCATCCGCTAGACGCTTCCTGGGGTTACCAGGTGACGGGGTATTATGCGCCGACGAGCCGTTATGGAACGCCGGATGATTTCAAGGCATTTATGGATTACATGCACGGACAGGAGATCGGTGTCATTCTGGACTGGGTACCCGCGCATTTTCCGCGGGATGCCTATGGGCTGGCCTCCTTTGACGGGACATGCCTCTATGAGCATCTGGATCCGCGTCAGGGCAGCCATCCGCATTGGGGGACGCTTATTTATAATTATGGGAGGCCGCAGGTATCAAACTTTTTGATTTCCAATGCCTTGTTCTGGGCCAAAGAGTACCATGCCGACGGAATCCGCATGGATGCGGTGGCCTCAATGCTGTATTTGGATTATGGAAAGAACGCGGGTGAATGGGTCGCCAATATTTACGGCAGCCATGAGAATTTGGAGGCCGTAGAGTTTTTAAAGCATCTCAACTCCATTTTCCATAAGAAAGCCAAAGGAGCACTTTTGATCGCCGAGGAATCAACGGCCTGGCCGCAGATCACAGGGGATGTCAAGGAGGGAGCCCTGGGCTTTGACTATAAATGGAATATGGGCTGGATGAACGACTTTCTCGGCTATATGCAGTGCGATCCCTATTTCCGCAGTCAGCATTACGGGGAATTGACCTTCAGCATGCTGTATGCCTACAGCGAGCGCTTTATGCTCGTCTTTTCGCATGACGAGGTGGTTCATGGCAAGGGCTCTATGGCCGGAAAGATGCCGGGGGATACCCAGGAGAAAAAATTCGCAAACCTGCGGGCGGCATACGGTTTTATGATGGGCCATCCGGGGAAGAAGCTTTTGTTCATGGGCCAGGATTTCGGCCAGATGGATGAGTGGAATGAGAACGCCGGCCTGCAGTGGGAGCTTTTGGAATACCCGCTTCATAAAACGCTTCAGGAGTATGTAAAAGCTTTAAATCATCTCTACAGGACCCAGCCGGCACTTTATGAGCTTGACTACGAGCCGGAGGGCTTTGAGTGGATCAACTGTACCTACCATGAGGACAACATCGCGATCTTTATCCGCCGGACGAAGAAGCAGGAGGAGACGCTTTTGTTTGTCTGCAACTTTGTCCCTGTAGCCCGTGAAAAATTCCACGTGGGGGTACCCTTTGCCGGAAAATACAAGGAAATTTTAAACAGCGACGCGGCGGTCTTCGGAGGAAGCGGTATGACGAATCCCCGCGTAAAAAATTCAAAAAAAGAGGAGTGGGATACCAGGGAGAATTCGATCGTGATCAATCTGCCGCCCTTGGGTGTCTGCGTGTTCCAATGTACGCCGATAAATGAGACGCCGAAGAAAGAGACGAAGACCAAGACCGCCGCACAGCCGCGCGCGAAAAAAAGCGCAGGTGCACTCGACCGCCTCTCAAAGCAGGTCGAAAAGTTGGTAAAAAAGACGGCAAAATAGGTGGCCTTTGCGTGGCCGGGGAAGAACTTGGGGAGTGTGGCGGATTTGGAAGAATTAAAAGAATTCGGTCATCTTGCGATGCAGGGGGCCCTGCGCATCGTCTGCGTGGCGGTTTTTATGATCGTGGGGATCCGAATCATCAGAGTGTTCAGGAAGGGGGTCGGCCGCTCCATGGAGCGGGCCGGGCTTGAAATCACATTGCGGAAGTTTTTGGACGCACTGCTCTATGTGGTACTTTTGGGGCTTTTGACGTTCATGAGTGCAGAATGGCTTGGGGTCAGGACTGCGTCAATCGTTGCGCTTGTGGGTACCGCCGGACTTGCTCTGAGTCTTTCCCTGCAGAATACGCTGGCGAACTTTGCAGGGGGCGTTCTGATCCTGTTTTTGAAGCCCTTTAGGGTGGGGGATTATATCGTGACGCAGGACGGGGAAGGAACCGTGGAATCCATCGGTTTGGTCTATACGACGATCCTGCCGTTAGACAACCGGAAGATTACCATCCCGAACAACAACATTGCCAATTCCCCCATCACAAATGTGACAGGGGCCGAGAAACGAAGGGTCGTTCTGGATCTGTCGATCAGCTATTCGTCGGATCTGGCGCATGCGAAGGAGCTTTTATACGAAATTTTTGAGGAATCGCCGTTAATTCTGCAGGAAGACGGAATCGTCGTAGTCGTGACGGATTTTGCAGAAAACGGTGTGATCGTGAGCGCAAGGGGCTGGACGGAGACGGAAAATATTTGGCTGGCCGGCTGGGAGTTGCGCGAGAAGATCAAGCTTACATTCGATAAGGAGGGCGTCGAGCTTTCCTACAACTGCCTGAATGTTCATGTAAAAGAAGATTCTCGGAAGGGAGAGAGGACATGATAAAAAGAGCCGCAGAATTTGCAGCACGGGCACATGAGGGAAAGCTCAGAAAGGGGACTTTGATCCCCTATATCGTTCATCCGTACGAGGCGGCGGTGATTGTCTCCGGCATGACGTCGGACCCGGAGATTATCAGTGCGGCTCTGCTTCATGACGTGATCGAGGATGCCGGTGTTACATATGGGGAGTTGGAGAAGGAATTCGGCTCTCGGGTCGCCGAGCTGGTGCAGGCGGAAAGCGAGGATAAAGCACTCTCCTGGCAGGAACGCAAAGAAGCCACGATCCGGAGGCTTAAGACGGCGCTGCCGGAGGAAAAAATCTTGTGTTTGGGCGACAAGCTCAGCAATCTGCGGAGCACAGCCTCGGACCGGCTTTTAAAGGGAGAGCGGGTTTGGGAGAAGTTCCGTGAGAAGGAAAAGAGAAAGCATGAATGGTATTACCGGGAGATTCTGGAGCAGCTTTCAGAGCTTAAAGAGCAGCTGGCCTACAGGGAATACGTCATGTTGTTCCAGGAATTGTTTAATAAAAGTGACAGTTCGGGCCAGCCTGCGGATTTGCTGCGCGGACCGGATGACATTGTGCCCTTTGAGTAAGACCTAAAAAAGCAGGCGAGAATCCATTTCGGCAGGCGATTCAGGATAGATTTTGGCTTGTTACAGGGAAAGAATCTGAACGGTTACGAATTAAGATACGAAAGAAGGAAGGATAAATGAAGTTTAGCAGAGGGACACACCTCTTTTGCAAGCTTGCGGCCGCCATATGCGCAGCCGCAGGCATTTTTGTGGGATTTTCGGCCTATGCGGCCGATGGGGGAGGGGCGGCCGCCCCGGCGGTGCAGGCCGTGTACGGCATCCATCAGAACGGAATCGGCTGGACAGAAAACACGGAGGATAACACCTGTCTAAAGGCTTTCGCAGACAGCTATGTGACGTGCTTTCGGGCGAGCGTGGGAGGACAGCCGGCAGGTATGACAGGTACGCTTGCCTATCAGGTAAATCTAAGCGGTTCGGGCTGGCTTAGCTGGGAGGAGAATCTGTCACAGGCGGGAACGACAGATTCGGTCATGCCGCTTGAGGCCGTGCGTATGAAGCTTACCGGTGAGCTTGCCGCTTTGTATGATGTCTATTATTCGGTTCTGCAAAACGGAACGTGGAGCGAGCTTGTGACAAACGGGGAGACCGCCGGAGAGGAAGGGAAGGGCCTTCGGATTGACGGGGTCCGGGTCGCCCTGACTGCGAAGGGAGCTATGCCGGGGGATCCGAAGTTTATGGCCGCAGGCCGGATACTCGATCCGAAAAAGCCGATGGTTGCCCTGACGTTTGATGACGGACCGTCCGCGGAGACGATGCGGATTCTCGACTGCCTGGAGGAAAACGGCGGCCGTGCCACGTTTTTTATGGTCGGAAACCGGATTGGCAGCTATCCGAATACAGTGAAACGCATGGTGGATATGGGCTGCGAGCCGGCGAGCCATACTTGGGAACATAGAGACATAACAAGACTTTCGGAGGCTGTGCTGCTTGCGGATCTCACACGGGTGGACAACGCATTAGAGGCGGCGGCCGGCACTCGGACGAAGTTAATGCGGCCGCCGGGAGGTGCGCTTAACAGCGCCGCCGGGGCGGCGCTTGCAAAGCAGGGCGTGCCGGCGGTCCTCTGGTCCCTCGATACGAAGGACTGGAAGACGCGGAACGCAAAAAAAACCATCGATGCGGTCCTTTCAAGGGTCCGAGATGGAGACATTGTTTTGATGCATGATCTGTATGAAAGCACGGCAGATGCCGCAGTGGTGCTGATCCCGGAGCTTACAAGGCGCGGCTATCAGCTTGTGACGGTGAGCGAGCTGGCCGGATACCGGGGCGGGCTGGTGCCCGGGCTGTCTTACAGCCAGTTTCGGCCATAGAGGCCCTTGGCACGTGCCGCGGTGTACTTAAGGCAAAAGCGCGGATTCGGAAGGAAGCAGCACATGGAAATCCGGGTCAGCGCGCAGGATGCGTAAAACCTGCTCCCGGCTTAAGGGGGAGGCAGCTTTAAGGGAACGGATCTCGGAGGCGGCTGCAGCAGGAAGGAGGGAGGAAGAATTGGTTTCCTCCCTTGCTTTTTCCCGCAGTTTTCCCGTGAGGGAGGCAGCGCAGCCGATAGAAAGAGAGAGTAAAAGGAGCCAGAATACGGCGTTTTCCGGAATGCGTTTGAGAGGGGAACGTGTTTTCATAACAGCCTTTCTACAAAAGAAATTTTTATAAACATACGCGCCGAACGGCGCGGACATGACAAAAATCCGCCCAGATAAAAAGAGAAGGGAAACCGTGATGAAAAAATATGAGATGGACCTGGTTAACGGCCCTCTTTGGAAAAAAATTCTGCTTTTCAGTATCCCGCTGATGTTCTCAAACATTCTTCAGGTCGTATTCAACATGTCGGATGTGGCAGTGGTCGGAAGATTTGCGGGACCGATCGCATTAGGAGCCGTAGGCTCTACGAGTATCCTAGTGACCTTGTTCACGGGACTTTTAATCGGGCTTGCAAGCGGCGTCAATGCACTGACGGCACTCTATATCGGCTCGAAAAACGAACGGCATATCCGCAGCACAGTGCATACCGCGGCACTCCTCTGCCTGGCGGCCGGGATTTTGATCCTGATTCTGGGGATTTCCTTTGCGAGTGTTATCCTTTCCGTCATGCGCACAAAAGATGAGCTGATCGGCGGTGCGGTGCTGTATCTTCGGATCTATCTGCTTGGAATGCCGGCCCTGGCTCTCTATAATTTCGGCAGTGCGGTCTTAAGCGCCGCCGGGGATACAAAGCGGCCGCTGTATTATTTGTTGGCGGCGGGCGTGATCAACGTACTTTTAAACCTGTTTTTTGTGATTGTCTGTGGGCTGAGTGTGGCCGGTGTTGCGTTTGCGAGCATCATTTCTCAGTACATCTCAGCCATACTGGTGCTTCGTCTTTTATTTCAAAGCGAGGAGAGTATTTCGCTGCGTGTCCGTGAACTGCGGTTCGACGCTGATAAGGTAAAACGAATCCTGAAGATCGGGCTTCCTGCCGCCTTTCAGCATGCTCTGTTTGCATTTGCGAATCTGTTTGTTCAGACGAGTGTCAATTCCTTTGATCATGTGATGGTGGAAGGGAATTCGGCTGCGGCCAATGCGGATCCGCTTGTTTATGACATGATGGCGGCCTTTTATACGGCGTGTGCAAGCTTTATGGCGCAGAATCTTGGTGCGGGGAAAAAGGAACGGGTCCTCCGAAGCTTCTGGCTCTGTCAGCTTTACTCCTTCTTTGTGGGACTTCTGCTTGGCGTCTTGATCTATGCCTTCCGCTATCCGTTCCTCTCTTTGTTTACAAATGACGGTGCAGTCATAGCGGCCGGGATCAAGCGGCTTTCGATTATGGCTTTGTCGTATTCGATCAGTGCGTTCATGGACTGCGCGATCGCCGCTTCCCGCGGACTCGGAAGGACCGTAGTGCCGACAATCATCGTGACCATGGGTTCTTGCGTATTCCGGGTGTTTTGGATCTATACGGTATTTGCACACTTCCATACGATCGAGTCTTTGTATCTGATGTATGTGTTTTCATGGGTGATTACGGCCGCGGCGGAGCTTTTGTACTTCTGGCGGCTTTACCGGAGACTGGACGTGGAAAACGCTGCGGCAGGGCTTTTATGATTGCAGGAAAACGCGGTTTGCAGTATGATAGGGACAGCAGAATATATAGATCGAGAAAGGATGACAGCAATGCGTGTACAATTTGATGCGTTGACTTACCGCTACCCCTCCCGGCGTGCGCTGACGTACGGCCGCCGCGGGATGGTCTGTACCTCGCAGCCGCTTGCGGCCCAGGCCGGCTTGGATATGATAAAAAAGGGCGGAAATGCGATTGATGCGGCGCTTGCCACGGCAGCCTGCCTGACGGTTGTGGAGCCGATGTCCTGCAATATGGCCGGAGACGGCTTTGCACTCATCTGGCATGAGGGAAAGCTGTACGGTTTGAATGCCAGCGGCCCAGCCCCGGCGCTTTTGTGTGTGGAAGCTCTCAAAAAAGCCGGACATACCGAGATGCCGGCGTACGGTTGGGGCGCAGTCACGATTCCCGGGCTGATCTCCGGCTGGGCAGAGATACACAGCCGGTTTGGGAAACTTTCATTCGAGGAGATCCTGGAGTCGGCGATCTCCTATGCGGAGGACGGCTTTGCGGTTTCGCCGACGGTTTCGGCGATCTGGCAGCGGGACTTTAACCGGTTGAAAAAGGACCTGCCTTCTGAGCGGTTTGCACTTTGGGCGGCCGAATTTTCAAAGGATGGACAGCCTCCGATGCCGGGAGATACGTTCCGCTTCCCAGGAATGGCGAAAACGCTGAAGGAACTGGCCGCAACGCACGGCGAGTCATTTTACCGCGGGGCGCTGGCGGAGAGGATCGATGCGTATTCCAGAGAAACAGGCGGCTACCTGCGAAAAGAGGACTTGAGTGCCTACCGAGCAGAGTGGGTGGAGCCCATCTCGACGAATTATAAGGGCTATGATGTCTGGGAGATCCCGCCAAACGGCCACGGAATCGTTGTTTTGATGGCGCTGAATATCCTGGAAAAGATGGAGATCCGGGGCGGCCATGACGATCCGGAGACGATGCACCGGATGATGGAAGCCATGAAGCTGGCGTTTTCGGACGGAATGCGCTATGTGACGGATCCGGCATACATGAAAGCAGATGTCAGGCGGATGCTCTCGAAGGAATACGCAGACGAAAGACGGCGGCTGATCGGGGAGACGGCAATGGACCCGAAGCCGGGGCAGCCGTTTGGAAGCGACACGGTTTATCTCTGTGCAGCCGACGGGAACGGGGACATGATCAGTTTTATTGAATCGGGTTATCGTCCGTTCGGTTCAGGTGTGGTCCTTCCGGGGGCAGGGATTCTGTTTCAGAACCGCGGTCACAATTTTACAATGGATGAGACGATGGAAAACTGCGTCGCGCCTGGGAAAAAGCCATATCATACAATTATCCCGGGTTTCCTTACAAAAGACGGACAGGCCTTGGGCCCGTTCGGTGTGATGGGCGGCTTTATGCAGCCGCAGGGTCAGATGCAGCTTTTGACGAACATAATTGACTTCCATATGAACCCACAGGAAGCGCTTGACGCGCCCCGCTGGCAGTGGGTTGGAGGCAGACAAATCGAGATAGAGCAGGGATATATGCGCGGGCTGGCGGAGAAAATGGCGCGGTACGGCCATGAGATTTCCATTCCCGCGAACAGCCTGAGCCTGGGACGGGGGCAGATTATACTTAAGGGCCCAGACGGTACGCTGTGCGGTGCGACGGAGCCGCGGTTTGACGGGACCGTGGCTGTCTGGTGAAGAAAAATAGAAAAATGCCAGTTTATAATTTTAAAAGACTGCCGGGATCTGGATGATCCTGGCAGTCTTTTTTATGCCTTTGCAGAATGCTTATACCCTCTATCTTTCCGATCTTTTTATAAATTCTTAAGTTTTATTTCGGGCGCTGCAGCATCGCCTACAAAACATCAACATAAATACATAGCTGCAAGTTGCTAAGATAAAAGAGGACAATACGGAACCGCATATTTCTGAATCCGAATTGGTAGTATGCAAGGATTGGAAAAAGACAAAAACGAATGGAAGAACAATACCGCACGCATTCTGCTTTCTTGATACACAATGACAGGCTGCACGTACACCACAAAATTGGTGATATTGATCCTATGAAATAACTTGCTTGCGCACGCAATTTATTTTATAATAGGTGCGGTTGGAGGTAATACCTATGAAACTATTAAAATGGCTTTCGGTGACAGACCGATTTTACAAAATCTATCTGGACAAACAGCTTGCGCCTTTTGGGCTCAATAACAGTCAGTATATGTTCTTAATTAAAATCTGTCATTCGCCCGGCATTTTGCAGGATTCCTTGATGGATATGTTTTATGTCCATCCGAGCAATATTGTACGAACAGTTGCGGCATTAGAAAAGCAGGGAATGATTACCCGCTCCCCGCACGATAAGGACAAGCGGACGTGTAAGCTGTATCCTACAAAACGTGCGTTGTCTGTGATTGACGAGATACGGGCAGTCTGCGAAAAAACGGAAGATCTTTTGATGCAGGGAATCAGCGAAACGGATCAAAACCTCTTTATGGATTTGCTGATTCAGGCCGGAAAAAATATTACATCGGAGCTTCACATAGAAAGAAAGGGGGAGGAATTTCATGACTGAGAATCCTCTTGGATATGAAAAAATTCCAAAACTGTTGAAAGGCTTTGCGATTCCAAGCATCATGGCGGCTCTGGTCGGTTCGCTTTATAATATTGTGGATCAAATATTCATTGGACAGGGCGTTGGGTACCTGGGAAATGCCGCGACCAATGTTTCCTATCCGTTCTCCACGATTTGTCTTGCAATTTCTTTGCTCTTAGGAATCGGCAGTGCCTCCCGTGTTTCACTGTATCTTGGAAAACAGAGGCCAAAAGCAGCCGCCAGGGCGGCGGGAAACGGCATCGTCCTGATGGTGATTTTGGGGCTTATTTATCTGGTGATCGGTGAAATTTTTCTGAACCAGCTTTTGAAATTGTTTGGAGCAACTGCCGAGGTGTTCCCCTATGCCCGGCAGTATGCCGGCATCACTTTAGCCGGAATGCCGTGTCTCATTGTAACAAACGGTATGAGCAATTTGATCCGGGCAGACGGAAGCCCCCGATATTCGATGATTTGCATGATTGCAGGTGCCATTGTCAATACCATTCTCGATCCGATCTTCATTTTTATCTTTCATTGGGGCATTTTCGGGGCGGCTTTAGCAACGGTTTTGGGACAGATTTTTTCCTTTGTTCTGGCAGTGTATTACTTATGGCACTTTAAAACCCTCCGCTTTGAAAAAAGCAGTTTTCATCTGAGCATCAAGGAGAGTTTGAAAACCTGCAGCATGGGAATCAGCAGCAGCTCAAATCAAATTGCGATTACCTTCGTGCAGATCGTTCTGTACAATTCACTGACTTATTATGGTGCGCAAACGGTCTATGGCACGGATATTCCTTTAGCTGCCTGTGGAATCGTCATGAAAACGAATGCCATCGTCCTTGCAGTCATCGTTGGAATATCCCAGGGAGTCCAGCCAATCATAGGCTTTAACTATGGGGCAAAACAATATACCCGTGTGCGGGAAGCCTATCTGCTTGCGGTAAAGTGGAATCTGGTCGTATCTGCGATCGGTTTTTTCCTGTTTCAACGTTACCCCCAATTTATCATTTCCCTGTTTGGAAATGGAGATCAGCTGTATTTTGAGTTTGCGGTTCTGTTCATGCGTACCTATCTTTTTATGGTGCTGGTAAACGGGGTGCAGCTGCTTTCTTCCAGCTTTTTTACCGCCATAGGAAAGGCAATGAAAGGGGCTTTATTGGCATTGACCAGGCAGGTATTTTTCCTGATTCCGCTGATTCTGGTACTTCCCCTTCGCTTTGGGATAATGGGCGTATTGCTTGCAGGGCCTATCGCTGATTTTGCGGCGTTTCTGCTGTCTGTCGTGCTGGTGAGCATTGAATTAAGGAAACAAAAAACCATCCAGCAAATCAATTCTATGTAAATTTATAGGATTCCTCGCATAGAGACATAGGCAAAGCCCCAGTCCTCCCGCATTTGCGTTCGGCCGGATACGTCCTGCGGCGGTGGCCTGGCGCTCTCTGCAGCCGCTTTCTCCTGCCTATCCGCGCCAAGGAGAGGGACGGCAAAAATACGCCGTCAAAGAGCCGCCCTGACCGTCAAAAAAGCATGAAGGGAAACGCCTGCGCGTAACGCTCCGATATAAAAAAACTGCCGTCCCGGATTAGAATGGGGCGGCAGTTTTTACAGATTGTGTTCTTATCTGCGAAAAAGGCAGGTCATTTGTTTGCCGGCAGGGTTTGCATGAGGGCGAAGAAATGCTGCTCCCTGCCGCTGCTGAAATATGTGTACCACGCTTCCAGCGTATTGGGCTGAAAAACTTCCAGCCGCTCAATAATCTGTTTTGCCCACAATAAGGCTCCGGTGGAACTTGCAGTAATCAAGTTGTGATCTGCAACAGAGGGTTTGTCAACATAGAATTGCTGCCCTTTATAACAGGGCGAACACATCTCAAGGTATCCTGCCCCATTGCTGGTGTGCAGGCGCCGGTCGAGCAAACCCACATTTGCCAGCGCAGCGGTGGCGCCACAGATGGCACATACTGTAGCGCCTGTTAATAGGAGTTCTCCTGCCTTTTTAATAATAGCCCCATGCTTCGGGCTGTTCCAGGTGTCTGCACCCGGCAGCAGCAATACACTTTTTTCATTTACCGCAATCTCGCTGACGGAACAATCCGGAATTACAGTTAAGCCGCCCATTGTCTTGATCGGTTCTTTGGAGATACCAGCCGTTTTGACGGATATACTTGGTGCCTCCCTTTTGAAAAAACGCTTAGAATTTAATTCCGCAGTAACATACCCCAATTCCCAGTCTGCCAAAGTATCAAGAGCATAAACATAGACTGTAAACATACCGTTCCTCCGCTTTCATTTTCTGTTACGCTGTTCGCTCAGTGGGTAAGAGGCCACAAAGTTTTGCATTGCAGAATCGTTCACCTGTGATGCTAAACTTTGTGAGACCTCAGGTACGGACTTTTGGTGGCCGGCGGCGTGTGACCTCTTGCCTGCTGAGAGCAGCGCCTTCATTATACCAGCCAATCGTTGACATCAGTATGGCAATAATCTATAATGAAAGACGATTTTTGAAAGGCGGTTGCTAAATGAAAGTTGACAGGCTGGTTAGCATTATTATGACGCTCCTCGATAAAAAGCGTATAGGCGCAAAAGAGCTGGCAGATATGTTTGAGGTTTCGCCCCGTACAATCTATCGTGACATAGATGCAATCAATATGGCGGGCATTCCGATTCGCTCAATATCGGGAGTCGGCGGCGGTTTTGAAATTATGCCGGAGTACAAAATGGATAAATATGTTTTTTCATCTGCCGATCTATCTGCAATCTTGATGGGACTTTCCGGACTCTCCAGCATGGTACAGAGTGATGAACTTGTAAATGCTCTTGCAAAAATCAAGAGTTTGATCCCTGCCGACAGAGCGAAAGATATTGAAATAAAGACAAATCAAATCTGTATAGATTTAAGCCCGTGGTCAGGCAATCGAAATATCCGGCCATACCTGCAAATGATTAAAACCGCTTTAGAAAATTCCAGGCTGCTTTCCTTTGCATACATCGCTCACCATGGAAATAAGACGGTGCGGACCGTTGAGCCCTATCAGCTTGTGCTGAAAAGCGGCCACTGGTATTTTTACGGATATTGCCATAAAAGAAGCGGCTATCGCCTATTCAGACTGTCCCGCATGTCAGACCTGCAGATAAAAAAGGAAACTTTTGTTTTGCGGGATTACCAGAAGCCGATTTTGGATTTTGAGGAAATCATAGAAACGATGCAGACAGAAATTAAGATACGCATTCACAAATCTGTGCTGGACAGGGTACTTGAATTTTGTACCTATGACCACTTTGTGCCGGATGGGGATGCGCATTACATTGTAAACTTTCCGTTCATTGAAAACGAATATTACTATGATATTCTTCTTAGCTTTGGAGAGAAATGCGAGTGCCTCGAGCCTTCACATATCCGCGCGGAAATGGAGCAGAAAATACAAAACGTAGCGGCTGTATACAGCAGTTAATGCCTGCAAAGGCGATTGCTTCTTCTTAGCCCCCGCCATATAAAGCAGCCATTACAGAATTTGACTGCATTGTCAGCCGCTCTGCTCCCGTTTTGTGGTCTTGTCTATAGCGGCGGCATACTCTTTTATGGCGGCGGCGTCATATATCAACAGAGATACAAAACTGGCAGGCGGCAACAGCAAACGCCGGAATGCGGCCAAAATGAAAATTTTAGTATCGCTCCATTAAATAAACACAGATTCCGTAATAAAGTGACAGAAGACTGTTAATGTCTTCCGGATTGAAGGAAATCAACTCTCCGATCTTCGAAAGCCGTTTTAAAAAGGTATTGCGGTGGATATAGAGCTGTTTGGCGGCCAGAGAAGCGTTAAACTGGGCGTCAAAATACTGTAAAAGCGTTTTGAGAAGGTCGGCGTTATTTTTTGCGTCATAATCCACGAGCGGCTTGACCGTGTCTTCAAAGATCTTATATTTGCTGTCCGGCGGCATCTCCCGGATATTCCAAAACAGAAGGTAGTCGTTAAAGAAAAAAGAATTCTTAGTCGGAAAAAGGTCACCTAAAGACAAAAGAAAGGCGGCCTGTTGGTAGGCGGGGACAATTTTCCTGTCTCCCCAGACAACCTGGCTGGCGCCGGCAATAAAGGTACTGCCGTAACGCTTCTGGAACGCCTCCACACATCGCCTTGCAAGCTGTCCACTGTCTTTTTCCGAGAGAAGGAACAGGCAGATCTGCCTTTGGTAGGAGGCCAAAAAGAAGGAGGAAGGGCGGCAGGAGAACTCCTGTAACGTCTCTTTCAAAAAGGCGATCGGAGGATGCAGGCGATACGTATCTTCCTTGGAACGCAAAGAAAAGAGAACGCATAGCTGTGCCTTGCTGTGAGGATAGCCGTAATATTCGCAGATTTTGTCCACATCTGCGCGCTTCTGCCCGGAGGACAAAAGGAGATGGAAGAAATCGTTATAATACTCGGAAAAATTAGTCGGCGTCCTGGAAAGGCGCTCCTGCGGAAAGCGTAAGAGCTTCATGGCGCGCTGGATAAAGTCCGGGGAGGCAGGAAAAGAAGCCCGGGGAATACACAAAAACAGGCCGTTATCGCGGAAAGGAAGCAAAACGGCATCTACATTTTGTGCATTTATTTTCAGGGCGGCATAGTTTGCCTCTGCCGGGTCAAGGTTTGGCCTGTCATTGTCAAGGGGTTCGATTTCCAGAACATCAGAGGAGGCGAACAGTCCCCGGTCCTGTGGGCGGATATAAAAAAACATGCACTGTAAACGGCTGTTGACAATAAACAGGGAGGCAGATACATAATCGGAAATCAGCTTCAGGCAGGTCTGCAGGGAATGTTCCGAGTGCAGAGTATTAATCAGAGAATTAAATAAAAACTGCTCTCTTTGGAGATCCTGAAGCTTTTGATGATTGAGCCTTTCATGGATCTTCTGTGTAAGCTCCGAAAAACTATATTCGAGCGGCACGTCAATTACGGGCAGGCCTGCCTGCTCGGCTGTTTTCATAATCTTTTCAGGCACTTCGGGGAAAAAGCGTCTGATCTTGATACAGAGGGCGCTGCAGCCGCATGCCCGCAGGTTCATGATAACGTTCGTCTGGAGATTCGGGTCGTTCGCGAAAAAATAACCGGTGGTCAAGACCATCTCCCCCGGTTTGATCCACTGAGCTACGTCAGGATTATCAATGACGTTTACGCCTGTGACAAAGCTGTCCAGCTTTTCCAGGCAGGTAAGCGGTTTGAGATTGGAGAAGCCACAGTTGCAAATGAAATCGTTTAATGTAAAGCTCAAGATGATTACCTCTCTGCAAAAAAATCCAGGTATGCTGCAAATAATGGGTTAAATTTGGTTTTCGGTTATAATAGCATAAAAGAATTCAAAAAACAATATAAAAGTGGTGATTTTGTCCTATAAAAGCCAGGCAATAGTGTATAAGATGTTGCTTTTACGACGAATTTCAGGATGGTATTATAATGATACAATCGAATATTAAACTATTAAGGGGGAAAAACTTATGACTCTTGCATCCTTGTATCAAGACATGATGGTGATGAGCCTGCTTTTAATGGCCGGCTTCGTTATCCGCGCTTACGTAAAGCCCTTGCAGCGTCTATTTCTGCCGGCGTCTGTTGTTGCCGGGGTACTCGGCCTGGTGCTGGGCCAGCAGGTACTTGGAATCATTACAATTCCGGAATCCTTTCCGTCCTTTAACGGCATTATGATGCGGGTAATCATGACCTGTGTCGTGCTCGGTATTTCTGTGACGGCGAAGCAGATGAAGGAACATATGGACTATGCATTGGCGAATATCTTTTTGTACGGCACACAGATGCTTATCGGAATCGCCATCATGCTTTTGATGAGCCCGATGACGCCGGGAATCCCGGAAGGCTGGGGAATTCTCGGAACTTTTGCCTATTTCGGGAGCCATGGAAGCGCGGGCGCAGCCGCGGCGATTCTGGAGGAAGGCGGTGTGGCCGGAGCGACGTCAATCGGAATGGTTCTCGCGACGGGCGGCCTGATCTGGTCGATGGTTGTCGGAATGTGGGTCGTGAACTATGGTGTCAAAAAGGGCTGGGCGACTTTTGTAAAGAACCCGGAAAAGCAGCCGGATTATTTTTACAGAGGGCTTCTTCCCGAGGATAAGAAAGAGTCGATCGGGTCTACGACGACGAGCCCGGTTGCGATCAATCCGCTGGCTCTGCAGTTGGGGCTTATCATGCTCTGCTACGCACTGGGCTACGGAATTTTTACGGTCGTAGTAAAGTTTGTTCCGATTTTCTCAAAAATAAATGCCATGCTGTATGGCATGTTAGGCGGCCTGATTCTGTGGCCGATCATGAAAAAGACACATACAGACGGATATGTGGACAGGAAGACACTGAACCAAATCAACGGATTCTGCCTGGAAATCCTGATTACGACCTCGATCGCGAGCCTTTCTCTCGACGTGATCGTGAAATACTGGTTGCCCCTTCTGGTTCATGTGCTTGTCTGCTGTACGTTTACAACCATATTCCTTCTGTGGTACTTTAAGAAGATCGGAAATCCACAGTGGTTTGAAAAGTGCCTGATGGTACTTGGCTGCTGTACGGGCGCCAGTGCAAACGGCCTCGCACTCGTACGTGCCGTGGATCCGAATTCCGAATCCTGCGCACCGACGGCGCATGGCGTTTATAACGCAATCTTTTGGTGGAACAACCTGCTGACACCGATTCTTCCTGCTATGATCCTGGTTAATCTCTGGTCGGTCATTGGTGTTGCAGGGTTGCTTGCAGGCGGTGCGGTGATCCTGATGCTTATTTTGTTCGGACGCAAAAAATCGTAACCGTTTGGAAAATTGAAAACATAACTCGGAGGGAAAAACATGGAAAAAACATACGATCGTTTCCATATATCGGCGACAGGGGTATCCATCAACTATATGCCGGAGTATGTGGCCGCGGAGCTTGGATATTTTGAGGAGCTGGGCCTTAAGGTGACTTCCTATGTCCCGAAGCCGTGGACAACTGTGCTGACGGATATCAATACGAATCAGGCAGAGGCTGTGGTCGGCGGGATCTGGTGCCCGTTGATTTACAAGCGCCGTGTAAAGAGCTATTTTGCCTTTGCAAAGGTGGCATCGAGATGCCCGATGTCACTTTTAGCGCACGAGCCGAACGAGGCATTCAAGTGGACGGATCTGGAGGGGAAGAAGGTCTTAACCTCGGGCGGCAACGGGGCCAGCCCGGGACTGTATCTTGCAGGCGTTGCACATGAGAACGGAGCAGACATCTCTAAAATTCACTTTGTCCACGATTTTACGATCGGGATGCTGCAGGAGCTGTTTATGGGCGGCTTCGGGGATGTAATTATGATGAAGGCGGATCTTGCGGCCCAGCTCGAGGCGCAGGGAAAAGGGCATGTACTCACAAACCTGACACTCACGGGCGGCCCGGTGCCGTGGAGCGTATACTATACGACACCAGAGACACTTGCCAGGGAGGACAACCTGTGCGGACGCTTTACGCAGGCTCTCCAGAAGGCACAGACCTGGCTTCTTTCGCACGACGGCTATGCGTGTAAGGAAATTCTTGCCCGCAACTGGCCGAAAGTGGAGCTTGATACGGCAGTTGAAATCGTAAACGAGTACAGAAAGCAGGGGATGTGGCCTGAGACAGTACGGATACAGGAGGAGGAGCTGAACCGCTGGCAAAGATTCCTGGTGATGGGAAATGTGATCGACGAAGTGATCCCGTATGACGAGATCGTAGATTCCAGGCCGTTTGAATATGCGGCAGAAAAACTTGGGCTTAAGTAACACAAGAATCATGTGCTCCCGGAAGCTTTCAAAATAAGGCACAAAGAGCTTCCGAGAGCACATAAGAAAGAAAAGGGTGAAATGAATGAACAGATTTGAGAAGCTTCTGGAAGGATTTGAACCGACGTTTGAGTTTGTTCCGCCAAAGGCGGTCCCGGAGGAGGAGTTTGCCCAAAGAGTCGCGCGTATCCGCCGGGAGGCGACGATCGAGGAGCATGATGTGACACTGGTAAACACCAACGGCCAGAAGGGCTTTAATGTAACAAATAAGTACTTAAGGTATCTCTGTGACTGGAACAGGGAAGGAATCCTGATTATCCCGACTGACAGCAGCAAGGGGCTGCAGATGTATTCCTTCTATACGCAGGCGGTTCTGCTTCCGCCGTCATGGGGCGAGTGCATTGGCGTTGAAAAGCTTTATCAGGTTGGCGCTCTCGGCAGAGAGTATTCGGGCCGCCCGGCCGCTTCGGATGAGAAGCTGATTGAAGGGGTTGCAAAGACGTTAACGGAGCTTGGATATGCGCGGGCCAGCATCGGCCTGATCGGCGACGCCTCGTCGAACAAACATTGGAGTGCATTAAAGGAAACGCTTCCGAAGGCAAAATTTAAGGATGAGACGCATGTGATTCTGGATATGCAGCGGCTGCGTACAAAGAGCGAGATCGACCAGATCCGTGCCTCTGCCCAGCTGATGGACATCGGCTTTCAGGCGGCCTGCCATGTATGCCGTCCCGGTGTGACGGACTATGAGCTTTATGCGGCATTTTCCTTTGCCCAGCTTTGCAGGGGCGGAGAGAACGCAGACGGCTATCAGATCGGCGTAAATCAGTGGGGGACGCATTGCGGAAAGGCCTATGGCCATACGATCACCTCCGGTGACTTGATTAATTTTTACATTTCCGGTATCTCCTACCGTGGCTATACGGCGCAGATGGCCCGTATGATAGCAGTCGGTAAGATTACGGCCAAGCAGGAGGAGACGCTTGAGGTCTGCACAGAGGCGCTCCGTCGTGCAGAGGCGGCGATCAAGCCCGGAGTTCCCGTATGTGAGATTAACCGGGCAGGCTTTACTGCATACATGGATCACGGCTATTTAAGCGATGACAACACGTCCACCATGCCGTATAACTGGGCGGCCAACGATGATCTGACTGCAGTAGAGATTCCGATCCAGTATGTTCCCGACGCTGATTTGGAACGCATGGGACGGAAATTGATGCACGTATACCCGGCCGTAAAGGGGCCTCACAATCCGAATATCGGGCATAGCATGGGAATGCACGGAAACCCGGATAAATTTAACCTGACATCTTTTAATACGGAAATCTGCAGGCCGGGTGCCGTATTCGTGATCCATCCCCAGTGGCTGGCGCCGCTAGAGTCGGGCGCTAACATCGGAAACACATACGTTGTGACCGAGGAAGGGTATGAGAACCTAAACTGCCATATCCCGATTGAAACAGTCAGGATAAAAGCATAACGGAAGGGCACGGAATGTTTGATTTACTGGTAAAAAACGGAAGATTGGTGACATCTGACGGAATCTTTGAGGCGGACGTTGCCGTCACAGAGGGGAAATATGCGGCTTTCTTAAAAAGAGGAGCTGCTTTTGAAGCGAAGGAGGTCATTGACGCCGAAGGGCTTTATGTATTTCCTGGGATCATTGATTGCCACGCCCATATGAACGAACCGGGCTTTGAGTACCGGGAGGACTTTGAGACAGGAACAAGGGCAGCCGCATCAGCCGGCTGCACCTGTCTGATTGATATGCCGCTAAACAACGACCCGCCATTAATAGACCGGGAAATCTTTGCAAAAAAATATGAGAAGGTCATCCGCCATTCCTATGTGGATTTTGCGCTGTGGGGCGGAATTACCGGAGATTATGACGAGGACGGAATCAAGAAGAAAAATAACTTGGAAGCGCTTGTCGGACTCCATGAGTGCGGTGTTGCGGCGTTTAAAGGTTTTACTTGTCCAAATGGGCCGCTCTTTCCCGGTGTAAGCCTTGGAGACGTCCGCGAGGCCCTAAAGATCCTGAAACCATATGGCGCACTTTGCGGGTTTCACTGCGAGGAATTTGGCCAGATCAAAAGACGGGAACAGAAGCTTAAGAAAGTAAAAGGGCGTTCTGCCAGGGAAAAGATAGCAGATTTTCTGGAAATCCATGACGTTTGGACCGAGTACAGTGCTGTTCAGGGGATACTTGATATGTGCAGGGCGACAGGCGGAAACGTCCATATTTGCCACGTTAGTCACCCGAAGACGGCACAGCTTATTAAGGAGGCGATTGCCGGGGGACTTTCTGTCACGGCCGAGACATGTCCGCACTATCTGGGTTTTACGGAGGAGCTTGTTTATGAAAAGGGGGCTCCGGCTAAATGCACGCCGCCTCTGAGAAAACGGGAGGATATGGAAAGACTTTGGGATTATGTACTGGATGGTACGTTATCCTGCATTGGAAGTGACCATTCTCCGGCGGCTGACGAGGAAAAGGACAATGAAACAAAGGACATCTGGAGCGCATGGGGCGGCTTAAATTCAATTCAGTTTTTTCTTCCCATGATGTTTGATATGGTGGTTCACAAAAAGAAGCTCAGCCCGTCACTCATCGCGCGTACGATGTGCGAACAGCCTGCAAAGATTTTTGGGCTGTACGGGAAAAAGGGCGCATTTGTACCGGGGTTTGACGGGGATCTGGTTTTGGTGGATCCCGAACGGGACTGGATATGCCGCCAGGAGGAGCTTTATACAAAGGGACATATTTCCTGTTTCAATGGCCTTAAAGGAAAGGGCATGGCAGTGCGAACGATTCTGCGCGGACAAACCGTGGCGATGGATGGAGCATATCTTCCTGAAATGGCGGGATACGGACAATATATTGCCAGAAGATAAAAAGGAATGAACTGCAAAAGAAAGGGGTAAGTACGTTATGACAATGGCAACAATCTTTAATGATCTCATGCTGTTCGGCTTGCTTTTAATCGCGGGTTTTGCAATCCGCGAGATCTGCCCGCCGCTCCAAAAGCTGTTTCTCCCGGCTTCTATCATCGGAGGTGTTGTGGGGCTGATTCTGGGGCAGCAGGTTTTGGGCGTTGTGGAAATGCCGGAATCTTTCAGCACATTTTCTTCGCAGGCGATGAAAATTATCATGACCTGTGTTCCGCTTGGCGTTACGGTTTCTGCGAAACGTCTTGCTGAACACTATGACTTCGCGTTTGGAAACATGATGATGTATGGCATGCAGCTAATCGTCGGTACGCTTTTGGGCTCCGTTCTCATAGGCATCTGGCCGGGCCTGCCGGAGGGCTGGGGATTACTCGGTGTATTCGCCTATTTCGGAAGCCACGGAAATGTGGCAACGGCTGCCGGACTTCTCGAGGAACATGGTTCTGTCGGCGCCATGGATATCGGTATGGTTCTTGCGACCATGGGCGTTTTGTTTTCTATGATAATCGGTATGACTCTTGTAAACATTGGTGTCCGTAAGGGGTGGTCCACATTTGTAAAGGAGCCCGGAAAGCAGCCGAAAGAGTTTTACTGCGGGCCGCTTCCCACGGAAAAGAGAGAGCCGATCGGATTTACGACGACTTCAACGATCGCTGTCAGCCCGATGGTATTTCATCTGGGAATCATCGCCGTCTGCTTTAAGTTTGGCGAGACACTGTTTAAAATAGGGATTATGTTCGTTCCGGTTCTCGGCAAGGTCAGCGCTATGCTGTATGGCCTGATCGGTGCGCTGATTTTGTGGCCGGTGATGAAAAAGCTTAAATTTGATCGGTATGTGGATAAAAAGGTCCTGACCCAGATCAGTAACATGTGCGTGGATATGATGATTCTCGGAGCAATCGCTACCTTGCAGCTGAGTCTGATCGGCCGATTCTTTGCTCCGATTATGCTTCATGTTTTACTCTGCTGTACGTTGACAGGTATCCTTATGTTCATCTGGTTCCGTTTCAACAACAACCCGGAGTGGTTCGAGAAATTCTTAATGGTATTCGGTATGTGTACCGGCTCCAATGCACAGGGCTATGCACTGGTACGTGCCATTGATCCGGAGAACAAATCCTGTATCTATGAGGCCCTTGGCGTGTATAACGCGTGCTTCTTCTGGCAGTATCTGCTCATGCCGGTTACAACGGCGGCAGTCTTCGTATCTATGGGGCCGATCGTGGGAATCGGTCTGGCGCTAATGGTGGTTCCGTTTATCATCAGTATGGGCTTCCGAAAGAAAGCCAGGGAAATGCAATAAAGGAAATACGCAGTTTCACGGGGGCTCCTGTGAGGCTGCGTATCTTTGACATTTTAGGAGCAAAAACTTTAAGAGAGGGGGAAGGCTGTCTGGAAGGTTATATTGAGGAACTTTCTTTGTATGCAGACGGGCTTTTAAGAAGTCAGAGTGCAGGCTATGTCCATTCTGTGTACAGAAAAACGGTCAACCTGTCCGTAGGAGGGAGGCTTTTGTCGCTCCAGCCCGCCGACTCGCCCTTATCCCCGATCAGCCTCATTACAAATGCTTCAGAAGGAGAGCTGAGAGAGCTGCGGCTTACGGCCGGAGAGCCTGTTTGGATCGGCAAAGACAGGATACAGACTAAGGAAGCGGGCTTTTTTGCGGGAAGGGCAGTCCGAAGGGAGCTGCTTCTTGCAAAGGCGGCTCCCTCTGCACAAATCGAGCGTCTGGAAGAAGACCTGTGTGGGCTGTTGAAAAAAGAGGGAACGGGAACCTTTTGCAGGGCTATGCTGGAAGAAAAAGAGGAAGGAACGGATCTTCTTCTTAAAACAGTGAAGGACCGGCTGGCCGATGCGAGAGCGCGGCTCGGAAACGGTATGTGGGAGGAGGCGGCAGAAAGCCTTGCCGCTCTTGTCGGCCTGGGGATCGGCTTAACGCCGGGAGGAGATGACTTCCTTTGCGGTGTGCTGGCGGGCATTCGCCTTGGAGGCCGGGCGGACCAGCCCTTTTTCCGTGCTCTCCACGCGACAGTCAGCCGGAAGCTTGACCAAACAAACGATATCAGCCGTGAATTTTTAAAATGTGCCCTGGAAGGACAGTTTGGGCAGTTTGTCCATAGGTTTTATAAAGGGAGCACAGAGGAGATTTTTGCAGAGGCAAAAAAGATCGGGCATTCCTCCGGTATGGATACACTTTGCGGGATTTTGTATGCGCTCTGGCTGCGGGAATGGTTAAGAGACGAAAGAGGAAAGGCCATGTAAACGAAAACAGGAGGCAGGATATTTGTGATTTATGATGTATGGATTGAAAACGGGCAGATCGTCACAGAGGACGAGGTACGAAAGGGAGGGATCCTCATCCAGGATGGAAAGATTGCGGGAATCCTTGTAAACGGAGAAAAGCCGCAGGCGCGGCGGACCATAGATGCAAAGGGAAATTATATTTTTCCCGGAGCCATTGACACGCATGCACATCTGAACGAACCGGGCTATGAGTGGAGAGAGGATTACCGGCACGCGACGCGCGCGGCAGCCATCGGCGGCTATACGACGGTTATGGACATGCCTCTGCAGAATGAACCGGCGCTTACAACCGCCGCTTTATTTGACAGAAAGGCAGAACAGGTAAGTGCCGGGGCATATGTGGACTTTTGCTTCTGGGGCGGCCTGGTTCCGGATAATTTTGACGAGCTGAAGGGGCTTGGGGAGAAGGGCTGCGTCGCGTTTAAATCGTTTATCGGCCCGGTATCCCCGGACTATCAATCCTTAAGCTACGGGCAGGCCTATGAGGCGATGGAACGGATCCAGGCCTTTGGCGGCCGGGCAGGCTTTCATTGTGAGGATTACTCAATTATTAAATGGCAGGAGGAACGCATGAGGCGGGAAGGACGCCTCGACTGGCAGGGCTTTCTTGACTCAAGACCGGCGGCTGCCGAGCTTATTGCGACGGATGCGGTGATTGAACTGGCGAAGGCAACGGGCTGTAAAGCGCATATCTGCCATGTGAGCAGTCCTGACGCCGCACAGAAGATCAAGGAGGCACAGGCAAAAGGCTATGATATATCGGCGGAGACCTGCGCCCATTATCTGAGCATGACAGGAGAGGACGTGAAAAAGAACGGGGCTTTGTTCAAGTGTGCGCCTCCGCTCCGTACAAGGGAGGAAGTGGAACGGCTCTGGAGTTACGTGGCGGACAAAACCTTCAGCGGAATTGCAAGCGATCACTCCCCCTGCACACAGGACGAGAAGTTCAAAGAGATCCTGGGCAAAAAGATCGAGACGGTCTTTGACGTCTGGGGCGGGATCAGCGGAATCCAGAGCTGTTTCCAGACCGTGTTTTATGAGGGCTGCGTAAAGCGCGGTCTTTCCCCGTCTGCCCTGGCGGCGGCGATGGCCGCAAGGCCTGCGCGGGCCTTTGGGATCTATGGCAGGAAGGGGGCCTTGAAAGAGGGGTTTGACGCCGATCTGGTCATCGTGGACTCTGACCGCTCCTGGGAGATCACGGCTGAGTCCTTAGAATATGTCAATAAGATTTCCGCCTTTGTCGGCAGGAAGGGAAGGGGGCTTCCGATTCTTACGATGCTTCGGGGGACGGTTATCGCAAAGGAGGGGACGGTGACGGGGGAGCCGGGCTTTGGAAAGCTGGTCAGAAGACCGGCGAAATAAGCGGTCATTTCGTACAGGCTGTACTAAGGGCAGCAGCGTTCCAAAAAGGCGGCCATGGCGGCGAGAAGCCGTCCGGTTTCAGGGGCTGTCTCGCTGCGGTCAAAGTCATGTAAAGCGCCGGGGGCAAGAAAACGTTCGGCGTGAAAGCGTCCGGCGAGTGCCGTAAACTCGGCATAGGGCACATCGGGATCGTGGAAGCTGTGCGCGCAGAAAAGCGGGCAGGGAAGGTCGAAACATGTACGGAGTGTATAGTCCAGATTAAACTGCTTTTTGCGCCCGGAGTAGAGCAAAGACGGCCAGGTTCCGGTCTGGCGTGCATGCACATACAGGCTATAATGCGTATCCAACGGGCCTTCGGCGTGCCAGTCCGGGTTTATGGCATCCACGCAGGTGCCGTCAACACGCGGCAGAGAAAGATAGTAGGCGCTTGGCGCATCGAACCAGCCGTCGCAGAGAAGGCCGTAGCCATAAAAGGAAACAATGCCTGCTGGGGGAGCCAAAAGTCGGCCGCCTGCGGCCGTAAGCAGGCAAAGATAGGCGCCCGCAGAGCGGCCCCATAAGAAATAGGGAAGCCTGCCGCCGGTGTACGTCTCTGGGAAAAGAAGATATTCATTGACAGAGGTGCGTACATCCGAGAGGATATCCGCAATGTTTGCCGCCGGTGCAAGCGGATAGTCAAAAGCGACGATCACATAACCGGCTTTTGTGAGGAAACGGATATGGGCTGCTGGCAGGTCACATCGGCTTCCGTAAAGGAGCCCGCCGCCGTGAAAATACAGCAGGCAGGCCTTGGGTGCGGCCTGTGGGTCCCGGTAGACGGTTGCATATTTGTCATACGATTCGGCTGAGAGAGAAAGGGTTTTCATTTCCGGCATACTGTCACCTCGTTTGCTTTTATTTTTTTATAGTATAGCAGATTTTGAGGGATTTTAAAGTAAGCAGAATAGACAACGGAAAGGCCCAATATATGGATATAGTGTACATTGAAAGAAAACGCACGGGCTCTTATAATATATTAAGAAAAAGAGAGTAAAACAGAAAGGGGATTTTATCATGAGTTATTTAAACAATCAGATTGGATACAGAGATGAGCTGCTTGCTACGCGTTCGATTATTAAAAAGGAGAATTACTGTCTTCTTGAGCCGGATGGGTTGGTGAAGAATCGAATCCCCGGCTATAGCCAGTGTGATGTTACAATTTTGGGTTCCCCCGCAATGGGCGCTTCTTTTGCGGATTATCTGGTTACCGCGAATCCGGGCGGCTGCAACGATTCGATCGGCGGAGAGGGCATCGAAAGCTTTGTGTATGTGATTGAGGGGAATGTGAGCGTCAAAAATGCCGATACAAAAGCGGATTTATCGGAAGGGGGCTATCTGTTTTCTCCTGCCGGAAAAACTCTTTCGTTTGTCAACAACGGGGAGAAGGCGGCGAGACTGTATGTATACAGACGCAGATATGAGAAGCTGGACGGCTTTGACGCCCGTACGGTTGTCGGAAATGTCAACGAGATGGAGTGGATTCCGTATGAGGGGATGGAAAACTGCTTCATCAAAGACCTGCTTCCCTCAGGGAGCGACTGGGGCTTTGACATGAACATGCATATTTTGAAATTTAACCTTGGAGCCTCACATGGCTACATTGAGACCCATATTCAGGAGCACGGCATGTATTTCCTGTCCGGCAAGGGCATGTACCGGGTAGACGGCGAATGGATTCCGGTGCAAAAGGGAGACTACTTATTCCTTGACGCCTACTGCCCGCAGGCCTGCTATGCGGTGGGGCGAGAGGAAGATTTTACATACATCTACTCCAAAGACTGCAATCGGGAAGTGGCATTATAAGAAACGGTAAAAGAGAGGGACAGGAAACATGAAATTGTCGAGAGAAGAACTCAAAGGGCTCATGAAAGGGAAGCTTATGAAAGCGGGCCTTACAGAGGAGCATGCAGAGATAACGGCGGAGATTTTGACTTGGTCGGATGAGCGGGGTTATCACTCGCACGGCTCTGTCCGTGTGGAGTATTACAGTGAACGAATTGCAAAGGGCGGGATCACGATCCATCCGAAGTTTGAATGGAAAGAAACCGGACCGTGCACGGGAACATTTGAGGGTGATGATGGCTGCGGTTATGTTGCAGCGACGCTTGCGATGGAAAAGGCCATCGAGATGGCAAAGAAAAACGGTGCAGCGATCGTCGGAATCCGCAATATTTCGCACAGCGGTTCAATCGGATATTATACGGAGATGGCGGCGAAGCAGGATCTGGCGGCAATCTCCTTCTGCCAGTCAGACCCGATGGCGGTACCGTACGGAGGGACAGAGCCGTATTACGGGACAAATCCGATCTCGTTCGCGGCGCCCGCGGATGACGGACGGATCGTCGTTTTTGACATGGCAACAACGGTCCAGGCATGGGGCAAGATCCTGGATAAGCGTTCCCGCCATGAAACAATCCCGGATACCTGGGCAGTGGATGAAAAGGGAAAGCCGGTTACGGATCCGAATCTTGTGAATGCACTTGTCCCGATCGCAGGCCCGAAAGGGTATGGCTTGATGATGATGGTGGATGTATTTTCAGGAGTCCTGTTAGGCGTCCCGTTCGGAAAACATGTGAGTTCGATGTATCACGACCTGTCAGAAGGGAGAAAGCTCGGGCATATGCACATCGTAATAGATCCGGCGAGATTTGTCGGGACGGAGGCGTTTAAAAAGGCGATCTCCGTAACCTGCGATGAATTAAACGGGATGCCGCCGGTTGAGGGCTTTAAGAAGGTATATTATCCCGGCCAGGGGGCCACTGAGCGGAAAAACCAGGCGTACGCAAACGGCGGTATCGAGATCGTCGATGAGATTTATGAGTATCTGAAAAGCGATGCTGTTCACTTTAACCGATATGACCATAAAAACCGGTTTGCCGATTAGAAAGGGGAGGGCAGGATGCTGAAAACAATCATTCAGAAGGGAAATTATCATGACTCGGTCGTCCTGATGCTCCTGACGAACCACATATCGGCCATCGAAGGGGTGAAGAAGGCGTCAGTCATGATGGCGACGCCGGCCAACAAGGACATCTACAGACAGAGCGGACTGGCTACAGAGGAGCTTTTGGAAGCGGGCGCAAACGATTTGGTGATTGTCGCCGACGTAGATCGTGCGGAACGCATGGACACAATCGAGGATGAAGTCCTGGCGTTTTTTAAAAAGCAGGCAGATGACGGGAAGAAAAAACGCGGAACGGAAAGTGTAAGATCTTGGGACCGGGCATTGGAAAAGATTCCGGATGCAAATCTTGCAATGATTTCCGTGGCCGGAGCGTACGCGGCGGCTGAGGCCGACCGGGCGCTTGACATAGGACTTAACGTGTTTATGTTCAGCGATAACGTGGCGCTGGAAGATGAGGCGCGTCTTAAGAAAAAAGCCCATGAAAAGGGGCTCGCCCTGATGGGGCCGGACTGCGGAACCGCAATTATGAGCGGCGTCCCGATCGCATTTGCAAACCTGGTACAGACAGGGTCCATCGGGATCATAGGAGCGTCCGGAACCGGGATTCAGGAGCTGACCACGATTATCGACCGACTGGGCGGAGGTGTGCGAAACGCCATCGGGACCGGAGGACGTGATCTGTCGGCCGAGGTAGGCGGCATCACAATGCTGGATTTGATTGATGCGATGGAACAGGATGAAGCGGTCAGAGTGCTGATTGTGATTTCCAAGCCGCCGGCAAAAGAGATTAAGGAGCGGATCCTAAATCGTCTGCGTGCAGTGAAAAAGCCGGTTATTACCGTTTTTATGGGTGAAAAGCCGAACTATCATGAGGCCGGTTTCTACCACGCGTACACGCTCGACGAAGCGGCCCGCCTGGCGGTAAGCCTTGCACAGAGCGAAGGGAAGGCCGTTGAGGAGCCAAAGGAATGGGAAGGCGCGGGCTTTACGGCCGAGGAGAAAAAGACCATTAAGGCGTATTATTCCGGAGGAACGCTTGCGAATGAGGCGGCCATGCTTATTAAGGATTCCTTGGATCTGAAGCTTCCGCCCGAGGATATAGAGGGGTATATGCTTCAGGCAGACGGCCATATTGTGGTGGACCTCGGGGATGACGCCTATACCAAAGGAAAGCCGCATCCGATGATTGATCCCGCCAAGCGAATCGAATGTATGCAGGATGCGTTAAAGGATGCGGATACAGGTGTTATTCTGCTGGATATTATGCTTGGCTACGGCTCTCATGACGATATGGCGGGGGCGCTTTTACCTTCTATTCTGGAGCTGAAGAAGGAGGCGGCCGCCCAGGGCAGAAAGCTGTATTTTGTGGCTACGGTCTGCGGGACAAGGAAGGACTATCAGGGATACGACGAGGCGGTCAGGCGTCTGAAAGAGGCCGGTGTGTTTGTCTGCGGGACGAATAAGCTCGCGGTTCGTGCCGCGATTCGTTTGATTGGCCATGATTTCGAGGAGCCCATAAAGGAAATTCACGAAAAGGAAGGAGCCGGCCTTGCGGGTGCAGGATATTCCGAAAAACTTCTGGCGCTCCTGTCACAGAAGCCCAAAATTATCAACGTGGGACTCAGAAGCTTTGCAGAGGTGGCTGAAACGTATGGCTGTGAAGCCGTGCAGTTCGACTGGACGCCTCCGGCCGGCGGGGATCTTAACCTGATCCGCACTCTGAATTTCCTTCGGAGCTGTAAAAGCGTGGATATTGATGCGGCAAACAATTCTGTAATTGCCAAAATCGTGTCAAGCCAGCCGGTCATCAAAGATGTCGTATGCGCGGGAGAAGCCATTCCAAGACTTAGAGAGGGGAAGGTGATCCTGCATGCCGGCCCGCCGATCGCATACGCGGATATGCCGGACCCGATGCAGGGCTCCTGTGTGGGAGCCGTGCTGTTTGAAGGCTGGACAGATACGGAAAAAGAGGCGAGAGCGCTTCTTGAGTCGGGGGAGGTGGCTTTTGTTCCATGCCACCATGTGAATGCGGTCGGGCCGATGGGAGGAATTACAACGGCCGGGATGCCGGTGTTTGTCGTGGAGAACGAGGATGGCGGCAACCGGGCATACTGTACGATGAATGAAGGAATCGGAAAGGTTCTGCGCTTTGGGGCCTATTCGGCCGAGGTGGTCACAAGGCTTCGTTGGATGCGGGATATTCTTGGCCCGACACTCGGGAAGGCGATGCGCAAAATGGAAAACGGACTTTCCGTGAACCCCATGATCGCCAAGGCAATCGCCATGGGAGACGAGTTCCATCAGAGGAATATTGCGGCGTCCATGATATTCCTGCGGGAGGTTGCTCCGATTATTATGAGTCTGGATATGCCCAAAAAGGATCAGTATGACGTGATCAAATTCTTGTCGGATACGGAGCAGTTTTTCCTGAATATCATGATGGCGACTGGAAAAGCCGTCATGGATTCGGCAAGGACGATCACAGAGGGTACGATCGTGACAGCCATGTGCAGAAACGGGAAGGAATTCGGAATCCGGATCGCAGGAATGGGAGACGAGTGGTTTACCGGCCCGGTCAATACGCCAAACGGCCTTTACTTCACCGGCTATGACAAGGAGGATGCCTGCCCGGATATGGGAGACAGTGCGATCACGGAGACTTTTGGCGTCGGCGGGATGGCAATGATCGCAGCGCCGGCTGTGACGCGTTTTGTGGGTGCAGGCGGTTATGAGGACGCACTGCAGACAAGTACAGAAATGGCTGAGATCACGATTGATCGTAACCCGAACTTCATCATCCCGAACTGGAATTTCCAGGGAATCTGCCTGGGAATTGATGCAAGGCTTGTCGTGGAAAAGGGGATCGTCCCGGTTATCAATACCGGAATCGCTCATAAGATCGCAGGTTACGGCCAAGTCGGTGCAGGAACGGTGCGGCCGCCGATGGAGTGCTTTGAGAAAGCTGTCGGAGCCTATGCAAAAAAGCTTGGATATAAAGCAGAAAGTAAGAGATAAAAGGAAACGGAGCGAGGAAACGTGCGCAGGAAAAGAATCGTGATTGCCCTGGGAGGAAACGCCCTCGGCAACAATGTAGCGGAGCAGAGGGAGGCTGTTGCCAGGACAGCGAGAGTGATTGTGGATCTGGCAGAGGAGGATATGGATATTGTCCTCACACACGGCAACGGCCCGCAGGTCGGTATGATTCAGAGCGCAATGGACCGTATGAGCCACGAGGGGGAGGGAGGGCCTGTGCCTCTCCCGACCAGCGTGGCCATGAGCCAGGGCTATATTGGATTTGATCTGCAGAACGCGGTCAAGTACGAATTGTATAGACGAGGGCTGGACCGTAAGGTATCGACCATCCTCTCCCAGGTGGAGGTGGACGCGGACGATCCGGAGTTTTTGAATCCGACGAAGCCGATCGGAAGATTTATGACAAAGGACGAGGCAGAAAAAAAGGAAGCGGCCGGAGCCTTTTGTATGGAGGACGCCGGGAGAGGCTACCGCATTGTGGTTGCGTCACCAAAGCCGAGGCGAATCCGTGAGCTGGAGACGATTCGAACCCTGGTGGAGGCCGGCCACATCGTAGTAGCCTGCGGCGGAGGCGGAATCCCCGTCGTATGGAAAGAAGGAAGGTTAGTCGGCGTGGACGCCGTAATTGATAAGGACAGGGTGAGCAGCCTTTTGGCCGTCTGTCTGGATGCGGATTATCTTGTGATTTTGACCGCCGTGGAAAAGGTAGCCATTCATTTTGGCACCGAAAAACAGGAGTGGCTGTCCGAGCTTAGCGTCAGCCAGGCGAGACAGTATATTGCGCAGAATGAGTTCGCGAAGGGTTCCATGCTTCCCAAAATTGAAGCGGCTCTCCATTTTGCGGAGTCGGGCGAGGACCGGCAGGCCCTGATCACGCTGCTTGATAAGGCGGCTGAGGGGATTGCAGGAAAAACCGGAACGAGAATCAGGCGTTAGACGCAGGGAGGTACAGATGAGTATACCAGTTACACCTTTCTTATGGCTGATGGCTTTTTTGCCGATTCTTCTTCTGCTTGTCCTGATGATCGGGTTTCACTGGGGCGCGACGGAGGCGGCGCCGATCGGAGTGGCAGCAGCGGTTCTTACCGGCATCGTACTCTATAAAGCGGATCTGGGCCTGATTGCAATCGAAAGTGCAAAGGGGATCTGGAATGCGCTTGTCATCCTATTAATTGTCTGGTCGGCGGTTCTTCTCTACCAGGTGGGAAATGAGGCAAATGCCTTTCTTGCGATCCGAAATGGGATGAAGGAGCTTTTGCCGAATGAACTTTTGCTTCTTTTGGCGTTAGGCTGGATATTCGAGAGCTTTCTCCAGGGGATCACCGGCTTTGGCGTACCGGTGGCGGTGGGTGCGCCTCTTTTGATCGGGATCGGGGTAAAACCGGTGTGGGCCGTAATTATTCCGCTCCTGGGGCAGTCATGGGGGAATACCTACGGCACACTGGGAGCAGCGTGGGACGCGTTAGCTATGTCCGCGGGGCTTCCCGTTGGCGATGCGGCATATTTTTTGACGGCCCTGTACGCGGCGGCGCTTTTGTGGCTCTGGAACCTGCTCATCGGCGTGGCAACGTGCTGGTTTTACGGGAGAGGGAGGGCGATTAAAAAAGGACTCCCTGCCGTTTTGCTTCTTTCGGGCATACAGGGCGGCGGAGAGCTTCTTTTATCACAGCTTAATACGACGCTTGCCTGCTTTGTGCCTGCATGTGTCTCGCTGGCCGTGATCCTTCTTTTAGGCAAAAGCCGTCTGTATAGTGCAAAATGGCGGATCGAGGACAGTGCCATCATGGAACGGGAACCGCAGCAGGAGGAGGAAGGGCTGCAGTCGGATATGACTTTTTTTCACGCCCTGCTTCCTTATATCCTGCTTTCGGCCATTACCCTGGCGGTACTTCTGCTCCAGCCTGTCAGACAGTTTTTGGGGAGAATTTCAATCGGGCTTTCCTTTCCGGAGACGGTCACGGGATATGGCTTTGTCAACGAGGCAATCTCCTGCTTTTCGCCCCTATCCCCGTTTACGCATGCGAGTATGTTTTTATTCCTATCTTCAATGGCCGGGCTGGCTTTCTATACAAAACGCGGCTGGATTGCGAAGGGCGGTGGAAGGAGGGCGTTCAAAAAATCTCTTTCCATGACGCTGCCCTCCGGAATTGCGGTCATCGGACTGGTGATTATGTCAAAAATTATGGCCGGGACCGGGCAGACTGCGGTTCTTGCGGATGGGATTGCAAAAGTCTTAGGGAAAGGCTATGTATTTCTGGCGCCGTTTATCGGTATGCTTGGCTCCTTCATGACAGGGAGCAACATGAGCTCGAATATCCTGTTCGGAAGCTTCCAGATGGCTACCGCCGGGATTCTGAAGGTCAAATTTGCGTGTGTACTGGCGGCGCAGACAGCCGGCGGTTCAATCGGAAGCGCGATCAGTCCGAGCAACATCGTTCTCGGAACGACGACTGCTGATATTCTGGGCAGAGAGGGAGAAGTTTTAAAGCGCACAAGTGCTGTCGTGCTGCCGGCTGCGTTTGCGATGGGAATTGTTGTATTCCTCTGTATATAAGAGTATGGACAAGGGAGGAGAAATGGAAAAAAAGCATCAGATTTTGAAGACCAAGGAATCCCGGCTGCTCCTCGTCTTCGCGGGAATTCTGACGGGGTTTCTTTTGATCCTGCTTGGGGCTGCGAGTTCCAGAATGTGGATTTGCGAGGCGGCAATGGTGCTGCTGCTTGGCTCCCTGTTGTACAGCCCCCTTCAAAAGGTGGCCGGGTGTTGGAAAAATTTTGGCAGGAAAGAGGAAGCAGATGGAGATTAAAAAGGTCACGGAACGAATCCAAAACGATTTAGAGGAGCTGGCACGTTTTACGGCGACGCCTGGCAACGGGTGTACAAGACTGCCTTTTACAAAAGAAGCCAGAGGGGCAGTAGAATACATAAAAAAAGTGATGACAGAGGCGGGACTTCTTGTAAAAGAGGATGCGGCGGGAAATGTCTTTGGGATCTTAGAAGGAGAGGACACAAAACGGCCCTGTGTCATGATGGGTTCTCACTATGATTCTGTCATAAACGGAGGCAATTTTGATGGAATCGCCGGTGTTGCATGTGCCATTGAGGTAGCCAGGCAGCTTCAGGAGAGAAATGTGCCGATGAAAAGAAGCTTTGTGGCGGCGGGCTTCTGCGATGAGGAGGGGACCCGTTTTGGGACCGGATTTTTCGGGTCTGGCGCAATTTTGGGGAAATGGGATATAGAATCCTGCCGAAAATTTAAGGATACGGCAGGGGTCTCCGTCTATGAAGCGATGCAGGAATACGGGCTTAATCCGGAACGGATTAAGGAGGCAGAATGGAAGCCGGGCTCGATTGGCTGTTTTATTGAGGCGCATGTGGAACAGGGCCCTGTGCTGGCCGCGAAGGGAACAGAACTGGGGCTTGTGGACTGCATCGTGGGAATTCAGCGATATATGGTTACAGTCAAAGGGAGAGCCGATCACGCAGGAACGACGCCCATGGATATGCGGGCCGACGCCATGGAAATGGCGAGCGGGGCAATCTTCGGCCTTCCGGCCTGGGCGAGAGAGTACGAGGACGGGACGGTAGCCACGGTCGGATATATCAGTGCAAAGCCGGGGGGAATCAATATTGTTGCGGAGGAGGTGCAATTTTCTGTTGATATCCGGTCACGGAACAGCCGGCATATTGATGAAATTGCGCAGAAGCTTAAAGAGGCTCTGGAGCATGCAGCAGAGAACTGTGGCGGAAGTTATGAGATGGAGCAGAAGCTTAAAATCCGGCCGCTTCACTTGTCGGAGGAGCTGCTTGCCGTCATGGAACGGGCGTGTAAGGACAGAGGCTACAGCTATCAGAGGATGCCAAGCGGAGCAGGGCATGATACGTTAAAGATCGGACAGACGATTCCGTCGGTTATGGTGTTCGTACCGAGCAAGGATGGAAGGAGCCATTGTCCGGTTGAGTGGTCTGAATATGTGGATCTGGCAAAGGCAGCAGTTTTAGGAGCAGACTTGATAGAGACGCTGATAAGAGAGGAAGAAGCGTAGGTTTTTCTATCTCATCCGGCCAATGCAGCAGCCGGCAGAGAAAGCGGGGCATTTCCCCGCTCTTTCTGCCGGCAGATCTTTTTTTATCTCACTTTTACCTGCCGCAGAGAGTTTAAAGATTCCATTAATTTTAAAAGGCAGGCCTTTAAATATTTTTGGTTCCATGATATACTACCCTCAGTGTACAAGGAGACGCTCTGCTTTGCACCGCAGCTTTGTGATTCTGCCGTATTCCTGCCGCTTTGTGTATGTCCGGTGCGCCTCGTTGCGGTGCCTTGCAGAATCACAAAGCTGCGGTGCAAATCTTTTTCGGATCCCAAGCGCCAAAAAGACGGTATTTGCGGTGCGTATCCGCTTGTGCACGGAGGGTAGGAAGACTTTATACAGATTATCAAGAGAAAAGGAGCAGCCATGAAAGGAATCATTCTTGCGGGCGGGAGCGGTACACGGCTTTATCCGCTCACGAAGGTAACCTCCAAACAGCTTTTGCCGATTTATGATAAACCGATGATCTATTACCCGCTGTCCGTCCTGATGAATGCGAAAATTCAGGATATTCTGATTATCTCCACACCAGAGGATACGCCGCGGTTTGAGGCACTTTTGGGTGACGGAAGCCAGTTCGGAATCCGTTTGTCCTATGCGGTACAGCCAAGTCCGGATGGGCTGGCGCAGGCGTTTCTGATCGGAGAAAGGTTTATAGGCGGGGATTCGGTCGCGATGATTCTGGGTGATAATATTTTCCACGGACAGGGGCTTAAGAAGCGTCTGCGCGCCGCTGCGGCGAAGAAGAAGGGCGCTACGATTTTCGGTTACTATGTGGATGACCCGGAGCGGTTCGGCATTGTAGAATTTGACCGGGAAGGGAAGGCGGTTTCGATTGAGGAGAAGCCGGAGCATCCAAAGTCCAATTATTGCGTGACTGGTCTGTATTTTTACGATAATCGGGTTGTGGAGTATGCGAAGAAGCTGAAGCCGTCGGTAAGAGGGGAGCTGGAGATCACCGACTTAAACCGAATCTATCTGGAAAACGGGGAGCTTGATGTAACGCTTCTCGGGCAGGGCTTTACCTGGCTGGACACGGGGACGCATGAGTCTCTGGTGGAGGCCACGAATTTTGTAAAGACCGTGGAGACACATCAGCACCGGAAGATCGCTTGTCTGGAGGAGATTGGCTATACGAACGGCTGGATTTCCAAGGAGGAAGTACTGGAAGCTTACGAGGTTCTGAAGAAGAATCAGTATGGTCAGTATCTGAAGGATGTGATCGACGGAAAGTACATTGATAAGCTGCCGGGCCATGCAGATAAATAGGCGGATGCAGGCAGGAGATAAAGGAGACATGAAAAAATGAAAGTAATCGTGACAGGCGGAGCCGGGTTTATCGGCAGCAATTTTGTGCATCATATGGTATACAAGTATCCGGAGTATCAAATCGTGAACCTGGATCTTTTGACCTATGCAGGAAATCTGGAAAATTTAAAGCCGGTGGAGGATAAACCAAACTATCGGTTCGTCCGCGGAGATATTGCCGACCGGAAGTTCGTGTTCGATTTGTTCGAAAAGGAAAAGCCGGATCTTATCGTGAATTTTGCGGCAGAGAGCCATGTGGACCGATCCGTTGTGGATCCGGAGAGCTTTGTGCGCACGAATGTTATGGGAACAACGACGCTCCTGGATGCCTGCCGGGAATACGGAGTCAAGAGGTTTCATCAGGTATCGACTGATGAAGTATACGGGGATTTGCCGCTTGACAGGCCGGATCTGTTTTTTACCGAGGAGACACCGCTCCATACGTCAAGTCCTTATTCGTCCTCGAAGGCAAGTGCCGATCTGTTCGCTCTGGCATACTACAGGACATACGGACTTCCGGTGACAATCTCGCGCTGTTCGAATAACTATGGGCCATATCATTTTCCGGAGAAGCTGATTCCCTTAATGATCAGCCGCGCATTGGCAGATGAGCCGTTGCCGGTTTATGGGACAGGCGAGAATATCCGGGACTGGCTGCATGTTGCCGACCATTGTGAGGCGATTGACCTGATCGTTCATAAGGGCAGAGAAGGCGAGGTTTATAATGTAGGGGGTCACAACGAGCGCACAAATCTTGAGGTGGTAAAGACGATTTTAAAGGCACTGGGCAAGCCGGAGAGCCTGATTCGGTTTGTGACGGACCGTCCGGGCCATGACAGGAGATATGCGATTGACCCGACGAAGCTGGAGACAGAGCTTGGCTGGCAGCCAAAGTACCATTTTGAAACGGGAATTCAGCAGACAATCCGGTGGTATTTGGACAATGAAGAATGGTGGAAGCATATTTTAAGCGGTGCGTACAGCGGCTATTTTGACTCGATGTACGGGGAAAGGCTTGGCTGTAAATAGAAACGGAAGGAAAGAATGCATGAGAATTTTGATAACAGGCGTCAAGGGGCAGTTAGGGCATGATATTGTAAACGAAATGGAGAAGCGGGGAATGACTCCGATCGGAGTGGATGTCGAAGAAATGGACGTTACCGACAGAGCTGCCTGTAGCCGTGTGATTGCAGAAGCCAATGTGGAGGCGGTGATTCACTGCGCGGCTTTTACCGCGGTAGATGCGGCAGAGGAGCAGATAGAGCTCTGCCGAAAGATCAATGCCGAGGGAACGAAAAATATCGCCGAAGTCTGCAAAGAGCTGGATCTTAAGCTGATGTACATCAGCACGGACTACGTGTTTGACGGTCAGGGGACGCGTCCCTGGGAGCCGGATGACGAAAGACATCCCCTCAACGTCTATGGCCAGACAAAATATGAAGGCGAGCTTTTCGTGGAGGAGCTTGTGGAAAAGTTTTTTACAATCCGCATCGCCTGGGTATTTGGCGTGAATGGAAAGAATTTTATCAAGACCATGCTCCGTCTTGGAAAAGAGCGCGGCGCGGTTACGGTAGTCAATGACCAGATCGGTTCTCCGACCTATACGTATGATCTGGCACGTCTTCTTGTGGATATGATTCAGACAGATCGTTATGGACGGTATCATGCTACAAATGAAGGATTTTGCTCGTGGTATGAGTTTGCATGTGAAATTTTCCGTGCGGCAGGCATGGACGCGGTGAAGGTGACACCGGTCCTTACAAGCGAGTATCCGGCCTCCAAGGCGAAGCGGCCGATGAATAGCCGTATGAGTAAGGAGAAGCTTTCTGAAAATGGTTTTGAGCGCCTGCCGGAGTGGAAGGACGCGCTGGCACGGTATCTAAAGGAAATCGAAAGCATAGTATAATATAATTAGGAAGAAATGCCATCGGCCCGGCAGACGGGGAGTATACTCCGACGCCGGGTTTATCGGCGTATTGGGAATAACGGAGGAACGAAGCGATGGGCAAATATTTTGGAACAGACGGTTTCCGCGGCGAGGCAAACGTAGATTTAACGGTGGAGCATGCGTTTCAGGTAGGACGTTTCCTCGGCTGGTATTATGGGAAACAGCCGAAGTGTGAGCGTTGCCGGGTAGTCATCGGCAAGGACACCAGGCGTTCGAGCTATATGTTTGAATACACGCTTGCGGCAGGATTGACCGCATCGGGTGCAGATGTTTACCTTTTACATGTCACAACGACCCCGAGCGTATCACATGTGATCCGCACGGAGGATTTTGACTGCGGCATCATGATCTCGGCCAGCCATAATCCGTTTTATGACAACGGGATCAAGGTCATGAACGGGAACGGAGAAAAGCTTGAGGAGAGTGTGATCACAGAAATTGAGCGTTACCTGGACGGCGAGCTTGGCGAGGCGCCGCTTGCGGTGCGGGAGAACATTGGACGGACGCAGGATTTTGCGGCAGGCAGGAACCGTTATATCGGGTATCTGATCTCGATCGCGACCCGTTCCTTTAAGGGCAAAAAGGTCGGTCTGGACTGCGCAAACGGGAGCGCGTCTTCGGTGGCAAAAAGTGTGTTTGATGCACTCGGGGCCGATACCTATGTGATCAACAATCAGCCGGATGGGCTGAACATCAATACAAACTGTGGCTCCACGCACATGGAGGGCTTTCAACGGTTTGTGAAGGAGAATCAACTGGATGTAGGGTTTGCGTATGACGGCGATGCAGACCGGTGTCTGGCAGTCGATGAAAACGGTGCGCTTGTGGACGGCGATAAGATCCTCTATATCTGCGGAAAGTATATGAAGGAGCAGGGGCTTTTGCGGAATAATAAAATCGTTACGACCGTTATGTCCAATCTGGGACTCTATCAGGCGTTGGACCGCGAAGGCATCGGCTATGAGAAGACGGCTGTGGGTGACAAATATGTGTATGAAAATATGTCTCAGACCGGTAACTGCCTAGGCGGCGAGCAGTCGGGACACATCATTTTCAGCAAGTATGCGACGACCGGAGATGGGATTTTGACTTCTTTAAAGGTAATGGAGGTCATGCTGGAGAAAAAGCAGGCTCTTTCGGCGCTGGCGTCTGAGGTGGTGATTCTGCCGCAGCTTCTTAAGAATGTACGTGTCGCAGACAAGAGGGCGGCGCAGGAGGATGCGGATGTGAAGGCTGCGGTGCAGGCGGTTGAGGAAGCGTTGGGCAGCAATGGGCGTATTCTGCTCAGACAGAGTGGAACGGAGCCGTTGATTCGCGTAATGGTGGAAGCAGAGACAGAGGAAATCTGCAGGAAGTATGTGGAACAGGTGATTGACGTGCTGCGTGCGAAAGGGCATACAGAAAGCTGATGAGAGAGCTTTTTTCTGTTTCAGGCCGCCAATGCGGCAGCCGGGAGAGGAATGGGGCGGCGCCAATCAATCCCCGCACGGGCATTTGAAAACCAGCGGTACTTGGGCGCTGCCTTTTAAACGCCCTATGTGCCGCTGGGCTTTTTTGCAGCGAAAGTGTGCCTGCACGGGGCTGCTGCCCTATTCTCGGCGGACCTTTTGTCCTCCTCTCTGGCCTCCTCGCTTTTTATGTTATGTCTCCCATAAATAAAAATCATAGTAACACGGCTTGCGATTCGCTTGCGGTGGTGCTATAATATTCAGAACATAATTTTGTAAGAAAAAGGACTGATGAATATGGGGTTAGACCTAAGAGCGTGATTTTGTTTATCATAGATAAATATGGCGTGATCTATCGACTCCGAAGCTGTTTGACAGGACGGATTTTGAGAGAATACAGAGAAACAGAAAAAGGAGAAATGGATAGGTATGATGCGTTATAACAGATATGAGAGAGTTCCGGTGGTGGACTATCCGGAACGGGAATGGCCGAACAGACAGATTGAAAAGGCGCCGGTCTGGTGCAGTGTGGATCTGCGTGACGGGAACCAGGCCCTGGTGGAGCCGATGGTGGTTGAGGAAAAGGTCGAGATGTTTAATATGCTCGTGAAAATGGGCTTTAAGGAGATCGAGGTCGGTTTTCCGGCGGCTTCCCAGATCGAGTATGATTTTTTGCGGCAGCTTGTGGAGCGGCGGCTGATCCCTGACGATGTCACGGTTCAGGTGTTAACCCAGTGCAGGGAGCATTTGATTGAGCGGACCTTTGAGGCGATTCAGGGCATAAAGCGCACGGTTGTACACATTTACAACTCTACCTCGACGCTGCAGCGGGATGTGGTATTCCATATGGATCGCGATGAGATCAAAAAGATTGCCACGGACGGCGTAGAGCTGGTGAAAAAATATATGTCCGGCTATGACGGAGAAGTGATTCTGGAGTATTCTCCCGAGAGCTTTACCGGTACAGAGCTTGATTTTGCACTGGATATTTGCAATGCGGTGCAGCGGGCATGGAGCCCCACACCGGAGCATAAAATGATTGTCAATCTGCCGTCCACGGTGGAGATGACAACACCGAATGTCTATGCGGATCAGATTGAATGGATGATTAAGCATCTGGAAAACCGTGAAAGTATCATATTAAGCGTCCATCCGCATAACGATCGGGGAACTGGCGTGGCGGCAACGGAGCTGGCACTTTTGGCCGGGGCGGACCGTGTGGAAGGAACGCTGTTTGGAAATGGGGAACGGACGGGCAATGTGGATATTCTGACACTGGCTTACAATATGTTTTCCCAGGGGATTGATCCGCAGCTTGAGCTTTCCGATGTCAAGGAGATCGCGGAGGTATATGAGCGCTGTACGAAGATGCATATTGACCCGCGCCATCCGTATGCGGGAAAGCTTGTGTTTACAGCATTTTCTGGCTCTCATCAGGATGCAATCAACAAAGGTATGCATGCACTTTTAGAGCGGCAGAGCAAGGTTTGGCAGGTTCCGTATCTGCCGATTGATCCAGCAGATATTGGCCGGGAATACGAGCCGGTGGTGCGTATCAACAGCCAGTCCGGAAAAGGCGGCGTGGCGTTTGTCATGGATACATATTTTGGTTTCCGGCTGCCCCGCGGGATGCATAAGGAGTTTGCAGACATCATTCAGGGGATTGCCGAGCGTCAGGGAGAAGTTTCCCCCGAACAGGTCATGGAGCAATTCCGCTATCATTATCTGGAAAGAAAAGAGCCGTACCATTTCCGCAAGTGCAAGATTACCGATTTCGAGTCAGGAGACAATTTTACGACGGTTGCGGTCGTTACCTATACGGATCATGGTGTTGCAAAACAGTTTGAGGGAGTCGGCAACGGCCCGATTGACGCGGTGCAGAGAGGCCTTGAGGAGGAGCTTGGGATTGAGATCAAGGTTCTGGACTACAACGAACACGCGCTTCAGTCCGGTTCCGGGGCGCAGGCTGCTTCCTATATTCACATGATGGATCAAAAATCCAATCGTGTGACCTACGGAGTGGGTGTCAGCTCCAATATCACAAGGGCATCGCTGCGCGGAATTTTCAGCGCGGTAAACCGTCTGTTTGAGAACGGATCGGAAGAAACAGAAGATTAAAAAAATGCGGCAGATCAAACCGGAAGGGCTGAGGCTGCCGCTTTTTTGCCTTAAAATTGTCAGATAAAAGTAAAACAAAATAGATGAAATAAAAGGAGAAATCTGCTATAATAGGGCTATCCAGTAAAATAACAGAAAAAGTATAAATTTTTTAAATAAGGAGGATGTACGATGAGGAATAAAAAGTGGTTTGCAATTTTGTCATTGGCGGCTGTATTGGCGGCCGGAACGACTATGACGGCGTTTGCCGATTGGTCAAAAAATAATAATCGGTGGTATTACTACAATGATACCAGTGGACAGATGGTGAAAAATGACTGGGTGCAGGTCGAGGGAAAGTGGTATTACATGGATTCCAACGGTGTAATGCTGTCAAACCAAATGATAGATGATGTATATTATGTAAACGAGAACGGCGAGATGGTAAAGGACGCATGGGTGCTTCTGCGTGACCAGTGGAGCAGCGAGTACGGCTGGCGCTATTTTGGAAGCAACGGAAAAGCCTACACGGATGGCTGGAAGGAAATCGGCGGCTCGAAATATCATTTTACGGACAGCGTGATGGATACCGGCTGGCTCCATACGGAGAATTCGACATATTATCTGGGAAGTTCCGGAGCGATGACGACCAACTGGAGAAAGCTGCAGGCAGAGGATGAGGACTGGGGCGAGTTCTGGTATTATTTCAATCCCAACGGGCGGCTTGAGTCAGGCGGGGAAAAGAAGATCGACGGTGAAACATATATATTTGACGAAGATGGAAAGATGCTGACCGGTTGGGTAAATCCAAGCGATTATACCAGTAGCGATCAGGATGACCTCTCGACCTACAACATTAATTCACTTCGTTTTTACAGCAGCAACGGCGTCCGCGCGGAGGACTGGAAGTGGAAAAGTACACCGAACGGGGAGGATGAGGGGTGGTTCTACTTTAAGGCCGGCCGGGCCTACAGCACCGCCAATGGCACTACCAAAGTCGGCAAATACGGTATGGCGAAGATCAAGGGCGAAACGTATTGCTTTGACGAGCAGGGGCTTATGGTAACGGGACTTCTGGAACTGGATGACGGAAGGAAATTCTATTTTGAACCGTCAAGCGGAAAGATGCAGACGGGACGTGTCGTGGTGAATGATGATGAGCATGACAATGAAGTTTTCTATTTCACGACTTCGGGAGCACTTGGTAATAAGGGCGACGGCTTTACCGGCATAAAGAGCGGCGTTCTCTACGAGAACGGGAATTTGGTAGCGGCCGAGGAAGGCATGCGTTATCAGAAAGTAAAGGTGGACGGCAAGGAATACGTCGTGAATGAGAAGGGAACGGTGAAGACCAGCGGAACAGTCAAGGATTCGGATGGCGTCCAGTATAAGATTGAGAAGAACAGCGATGGAAGCTATAAGATCACGGTGACAGAATAAAACAGACCGCAGTCTCCGATTTTTTCGGGGGCTGCGGTTTTTTGATTTACGCTTCCTGTTTTAGCAGATGATAGACAGCGGCCGCATAGATGGCGGCGGCTTTTTTCATGACTGCCTCATTAAAATCGTAGCGGCGTTCATGAACACCGGTTTTTAATTCTGTTAAAAACCGCATGTACACAGCCTTGCCGCCGTGACTTTGCACCCGGTTCATCATAAAGGACGCGTCCTCGCTGCCGGGATTACGAAACTGAAAAGACGGACTGACGCGTACAGCAGGAAGATGCGCTTCCAGCATGCCGGCGATTTCTTTGGCAAAGGCCTCGTCGCTTTTTAAGGGCTCGGCTTCCCCGGCGACCGCAATGTCTGCCGTACAGTCCTGAAGCTGTGCGGCGGCCTGTATGATCCGCAGGGCATTTTCCTTCATATATTCGAGAATTTCCTGTGAGTCTCCCCGAACCTCTACCTCCATAAACGCTTCATCCGGAATTACGTTGCGGGCTGTCCCTGAAATGAGCTTTCCGACATTCACGAGGCTTGTACCGCCCGGATAACGGGGGATTGCCATCAGCTCCTGGACCGCCGCTACCGCTGCCAGCAGAGCATTTTTTCCAAGCTGCGGGGCTGTCCCGGCATGGGAGGCTTTTCCGTGATAAGTTATATCATACTTGCAGGTGGCGAGCGGTCCGACGGTACCTGTAATCACATCATAGCCAGGCGCATCTTTTTCTGAGTAGATATGGCCGCTCAAAAAGAAATCGACGTTGTCGAGGTGTCCATGCTCGACAATGGATTTTCCGCCTTTTACGCCTTCCTCGGCAGGCTGGAAAATCAGCTTCACCGTACCATGCAGCACTTCCTTGAACTCCATGAGAATCGCTGCAACGGCCAGGCCGATCGCAGTGTGGCCATCATGGCCGCAGGCATGCATGATGCCGTAATTGACGGATGAAAATTTTTCCTGATTCGGTTTGTGGTCTGTATCCTCTGTTTCGACCCCGCCAAGCGCATCAATATCAAAGCGCAGGGCAGCGACAGGGCCTTCCCCACAGGAAAGAATGCCGATTACTCCTGTAAAACCGTCTTTTATATCCTCGGTCATGAACTCCGGTACCGCTCCCTGAGAGAGTGCCAATGCGAAATGTTCTTTTAGCTCGTTTGGCGAGGGCAGTCCCATGCGGTAAGCAGAATCACACACCTGTCTCCCAGTCAGGACCTCGTACCCAAGATCAGCCAGAGCCCTGGCAATGATAGAGGAGGTTCGCATCTCATACCAGCCGGATTCTGCATGCTTGTGCAGATCCCGCCGCGTTTCGATCATTGTCGGCTCCAGAGCGGTGGCCAACTGGTTGATTTTTGTATAAGTATCCATTATAAGGGCCTCCTTTTTATTTATTATAAGTATAGCAGATGTTATCATTTTTTGTCTATCACCATAACTGGAAAGTTGTTTTCATGTGACGGCGGCGTGACGGGTCTTGATACCGCCGGGTGGATATGATAGAATTAAAAAAACTTTTAAACAAAAACGAACAAATGTTTGCATTTGCAATCAGGATGTGCTATACTGAACATACGCATGAACGATAAGCACAAAAAGCAGAGGAGAGCTAAAATGCCAAAGCAATATATCAAAATACGTGGCGCCAATGAGCATAATTTGAAAAATATTACAGTGAATATCCCAAGGAATGAGCTGGTTGTGTTGACCGGACTCTCCGGATCAGGAAAATCGTCGCTTGCGTTTGATACGATATACGCGGAGGGACAAAGGCGGTATATGGAATCGCTGTCCTCTTATGCGCGTCAGTTTTTGGGCCAGATGGAAAAACCCGATGTAGAGAGCATTGAGGGATTATCCCCGGCCATCTCGATTGATCAGAAATCCACAAACCGCAATCCCCGCTCTACAGTCGGGACTGTAACAGAGATTTACGACTATATGCGCCTTTTATATGCCCGCATCGGTATTCCGCACTGTCCCAAATGTGGCCGGGAAATTAAAAAGCAGACGGTGGATCAGATGGTGGATCAGATCATGACACTGCCGGAGCGGACGAAGATTCAGCTTCTTGCGCCGATTGTCCGGGGACGGAAGGGCCGCCATGAAAAAGCCCTGGAGCAGGCAAAACGCAGCGGCTATGTGCGTGTGCGGATTGACGGGAACCTTCATGAACTGGCGGAAAACATTGAGCTGGAAAAAAATATTAAGCATAACATCGAGATTATCGTGGACCGCCTTGCAGTGCGGGAAGGAATCGAAAAACGGCTTGCTGATTCAATCGAGACCGTGATGAAATTGTCCGATGGCCTGATGATTGTGGACTGTATCGGGGGCGAGGAGATTAACTTCAGCCAAAGTTTTTCCTGCCCGGACTGCGGCATCAGTATCGAAGAAGTGGAGCCACGGAGCTTTTCTTTTAATAACCCGTTCGGTGCCTGCCCGGACTGCTTTGGCCTGGGCTATAAGATGGAATTTGACGAGGATCTGATGATTCCGGATAAATCCCTCAGTATCAACGGCGGTGCGATTGCCGTCCTTGGCTGGCAGTCATGCGCAAAGGAAGGGAGTTTTTCGCGGGCAATCCTGGATGCGCTGGCAAAGGAATACAGGTTTGACCTGGATACGCCGTTTATGGACTATCCGAAAGAGGTTCAAGATGTGCTGATACACGGAACCGGCGGCAAAAGCGTGCAGGTCCATTATAAGGGGCAGCGAGGCGTCGGTATCTACGACGTGGCATTTGAAGGGCTCGTTGAAAATGTGAACCGCCGTTATCGGGAGACATATTCGCAGTCGAGCAAAGCGGAATATGAGACCTTTATGCGGATCACACCCTGTACGGCCTGTCATGGCAAGCGTTTGAAGAAGGAGTCTCTGGCCGTGACAGTGGGCGGTATGAATATTTACGATGCGACCAATATGTCCATTGTAAAATTTCGAAAATTTGTAGACGAGCTTGCTCTTACACAGATGCAGCGGATGATCGGAGAACAGATATTAAAGGAAATCCGCGCACGTGTGAGCTTTTTAATTGATGTCGGACTGGATTATTTGTCTTTATCGCGGGCTACGGGGACGCTCTCCGGCGGTGAAGCCCAGAGAATCCGCCTGGCAACGCAGATCGGTTCTGGTCTGGTTGGGGTAGCCTATATTCTGGATGAGCCGAGTATCGGCCTTCATCAGAGGGATAACGATAAGCTTTTGAGGACGCTGATCCATCTGCGCGATCTGAGGAACAGCGTGATTGTTGTGGAGCATGACGAGGATACCATGCGGGCCGCAGACTGGATTGTCGATATTGGTCCGGGAGCCGGGGAGCATGGAGGAGAAGTGGTCGCTGCCGGCACGGCGGAGGAGATTATGGCCTGTGAGGCATCGGTTACGGGTGCGTATCTGAGCGGTAAAAGAGGCATTCCGGTGCCGTCCGAGCGCCGTCAACCCACAGGGTGGCTTACGGTTCGCGGCGCACAGGAGAATAATCTGAAAAAAATCGACGTGCAGCTGCCCCTTGGCGTCATGACCTGTGTGACCGGAGTTTCCGGCTCGGGAAAGAGCTCTCTGATCAATGAGATCGTGTATAAGGCGCTGGCAAAGCGCCTGAACCGTGCGCGGACGATCCCGGGCAGACATGCGGGCATCGAGGGGGTGGAGCAGCTGGACAAGATCATTGCCATTGATCAATCTCCGATCGGGCGGACCCCGCGTTCGAATCCGGCAACCTATACGGGCGTTTTTGACTTAATCCGTGATCTGTTTGCGTCAACCCCGGATGCCAAGGCGAAGGGCTATAATAAAGGAAGATTCAGCTTTAATGTAAAGGGCGGGCGCTGTGAAGCGTGTAGCGGCGACGGGATTATCAAGATCGAAATGCATTTTCTCCCCGATGTATACGTCCCGTGTGAGGTCTGCGGCGGCAGGCGGTACAACAGAGAGACACTGGAGGTCAAATATAAGGGGAAGAACATCTATGATGTGCTTAACATGACAGTGGAGGAGGCGCTTAAGTTTTTTGAAAACGTTCCCTCGATTGCAAGGAAGATTGAGACGCTCAACGACGTAGGCCTTTCCTATATCCGGCTCGGTCAGCCGTCCACGGAGCTTTCCGGCGGCGAGGCACAGAGGATCAAGCTGGCCTCGGAGCTTTCAAGGCGGGGAACCGGAAAGACGATCTATATTCTGGATGAACCGACCACGGGCCTTCATTTTGCCGACGTCCACAAACTGGTGGAGATTTTAAGACGCTTGTCGGAGGGAGGGAATACGGTTATTGTCATTGAGCATAACCTGGATGTCATTAAGACGGCCGATTATCTGATTGATATGGGGCCGGAGGGCGGGGACCGCGGCGGCACGGTTATCGCCAAAGGAACGCCAGAGGAGGTGGCTGAAAATCCCATCTCCTATACAGGACAGTATGTGAAGAAATATCTGAAAACGAGTGACGGCCCCAATACCGGCACGATTTTGAATAAAAAATAGAAAGGATGAACTTTGCCATGCTGCTGATTAAGAATGTCACGGTGTATGCGCCGGAAAAGCTTGGAAACAAAGATATATTGCTTGCCGGAGGAAAGATTGAGAGAATCGGGGACGGCATCCCGGAATACGAGGGCTGTCAGGTATTGGATGGCACGGGAAGGATCGCCGTTCCGGGGCTGATTGACCGCCATGTGCATGTCACCGGAGGGGGAGGAGAAGGGAGCTTCCATACCCAGGCTCCTCCGGTTGCGCTTTCCAGCCTGATTGCGGGCGGTGTGACGACGGTGATCGGCCTTTTGGGAACGGATGGATACAGCCGGAGCGTGGAAAATTTGGTTGCGAAGATAAAGGCATTAAAGGAGGAGGGAATTTCCGCCTACTGCATTTGCGGGGCCTACGGGTATCCGAGCCCGACCATTACAGGCAGCATTTGTAAGGATATTATGTTCATAGATGAAGTCATCGGAGTCAAACTGGCAATTTCCGACCATCGTGCGCCCAATATCTCGGTGGAGGAGCTGATTCGGCTGGGGAGCGATGTGCGGACCGCCGGGATGCTGAGCGGAAAAGCGGGCTTTGTCTGTCTGCATATGGGGGATGATGAGCGGGGCTTGGAGCCGGTGTTTGAGGCGCTTTCGCAGACCTCAATCCCAATCAAGACGTTCCAGCCGACTCATGTGGCGCGCTCTGCAAAGATACAGACGGATGCAATGCGTTTCGCTAAAATGGGCGGGATGATTGATATTACCTGCGGAGACTTTGACGAGGTAGCCAATGCTCTGGCACAGGCGCGAAGGGAAAGTGTCCCTATGGAACGGATTACCTTCAGCTCCGATGGGCAGGGAAGTTGGTCAAACTATGACGAAGCGGGAAACCTGACCGAGATGGGTGTTTCCGATGTGGATACCATTTACCGACAGATCGTATATGAAGTGCAGGAGGAAAGGATGGACCTCGAGAAGGCTGTTGCCTTTGGGACATCTAATGCTGCAAGAGCATTAGAATTATACCCGAAAAAGGGAGCCCTTCAGGAAGGGAGCGATGCAGACGTGCTTCTTATGGATAAGGGGCTCAAGCTGGAGACCGTGATCGCAAACGGCACAGTGATGATGCGGGATGGGAAAATAATAAAAAAAGGTACATATGAGAAATAAGAAGGCGGCCGGCTGCCAAAACATAAGAGGAGATACGTGAGGGCTCATGCAGGAGTGGGAAAACGAGGAATATACGGTTTTGGGCGGAGCACAGGAGGCGGACGAAGGCTCCTTGGGGAGAAGCCTGGAAAAGCTCCAGGATTACCGGTATTTTAGCGGAAAGAAAATCCGGGAATCTGTCCGGATTAAGCCACAGGCGGCTGAGGCCGGCCGGAGGCTTGCTGCCTCGGGAAAACTGAAAATAAAAAAAGTGTTCTGCGGCTATGACAAGCAGAGCCATGAGCTGCACGGACAGATCGAGGCAGTTAGGAGAGAAACCCAAAAAGAGTTTCCGGTTCAGATTGTTTTTTCGCGTGATAAGGTCGTTTGGACCGACTGCCTTTGTAAAGCCTGTATCCGGGAGTACGCGCGCTATACCGGAGGCTCAAGCTGTGAAAATGTGGCGGGGCTTTTGGAGCTTTTGGAACAGTATCTGAAAAATGTGAATATAGGGGATGCAACGGACCCTCATGCCCAATCAATGTTTTCAGCTTTTCGAGAAAAGCGGAGCCATATTTTGGAGGCGGTGGAAGCGAGGGAGGAAAGTCTGAGTCTTGCCCCACGCGTGATAAAAAAGGAAGGAAAGCTGACAGTTTCCTTTAAGGTGGGCTACGGAAAGCTGTTTGTTGTGAAGGATCTTGAGGAGTTCTGCGAAAATGTGAAACACTCTACGACGGCAGTATACGGATCCAATACACAGATTAACCATAGTTTGCATTATTTTAAGCCGCAGGGAAGACGGTGGATTCGCTATATCAGCCGGATTGTCCGTGAGGAGACGCAGTTTGCACAGCGACTGGAGGACTCTCGGTACTACAGCAGGAACAAGGTGCCGACTGTGAGTTCCCTGGAGCTTTTTGGCTGGCGTCTGGATCAGTTTTACGAAGAACTAGGGGATATGCCGGTTGATTTTGAGGACAAGGACACAGGGGAAAGGCAAAAGGGCAGCCTGTATGCTGGAAAGGGAAATCCAAAGGTAACGCTTCAGATTGATGAGTACAAGATAAGGGGCGACAAGGAATTCCATGGGATCGAAGTGGCGGGGACGCTTCCCGAGCTGTTTTTTGGGATGGATACGGCCTATTACATCCGTGAAAGCACGCTGTATCGCCTGGATCAGGAGTTCTTTGAGAGGATTGAAGTACTGGAGCCGATGACCAGAGGGGGGCACTTTTCTTTCTGTGTGGGAAGAAATCTTCTGGCAGAATTTTACTATCGGGTCCTTCCGCAGTTTGAAGGGGTCATGGACATCATAGAAACAAACCCGGAGAAATTCCGCTCCTATCTCATTCCGGAGGCCAAATTCGTATTTTATCTGGATGCAGACGATGAAACATTTATCTGTTTGCCAAAGGTGCATTATGGAAATAAGGAGTTTTCTGTGCTGGACAGTAAAGAAGCAGATCGAAGCGGGATCACGATTGCGGAGGTATTTCGGGATGTACAAAAGGAAAGGGAGGTCTTGGAGGCGGTTGAGCGATGGTTTCCGTGCCGGTCTTTTGAGAAAGAGAAGCTCCTTTGCAAAGAGGATGAAGAAAGCCTATACCGAGTTGTCGAGAGCGGAGTGCATGCGCTCATGGAATTGGGAGAAGTGCGATGTACCAACCGCTTTTGCCGCCGCAATGTGATCCGCCGAATCAAGACCTCGATTGGGGTTTCGGTATCCGGCAGCCTTTTGAACCTGGATATTTCGACGGAGGAGATTTCCCGAGAGGAGCTTTTGGAGGTACTTAAAGGCTATCGTATGCGGAAACGGTATTACCGTCTGAAGGACGGAGCCTTTATTGATATGAAGGATCCATCACTGGAAATGCTTGCAGAGCTGGATGCAGTCATGCACTTTTCGCCGAAAGAATTTAGCAAAGGGAAGCTGCAGCTTCCTGCCTATCGAGGCCTTTATCTGGACCGGCTGATGGAGGAGAAAAAAACGGCTTATGGCAGCAGGGACAGTCATTTCCGCGAGATGGTAAAAGGCTTTAAGACGATAAAGGAAGCAGAGTTTGAAGAACCGGAAAGCCTGTCCGGGATCATGCGTATGTACCAGAAGAACGGATATAAATGGCTGCGGACGTTGGAGCAGTGGAGGTTCGGAGGAATTCTTGCGGATGATATGGGGCTTGGGAAAACGCTGCAGATGATAGCGGTGCTTTTGGCTGCAAAACAGGAGGGAAAGAGGGGCTGTTCCCTGGTGATAACGCCGGCCTCTCTGGTGTTTAACTGGAGAGAAGAATTTAAGCGGTTTGCTCCAGAGATCTCGGTTCGCCTGATTGTCGGGACGCAGGAGGAAAGGCGGGCGAGGCTGGATGCACAGCAGGAGGCGGATGTGTTCGTGACCTCCTATGATCTTTTGAAACGCGACATTGCTTTTTATGAGGGTAAAACGTTTCTGTACCAGGTAGTCGATGAGGCACAGTACATTAAAAATCATACGACAGCCGCCGCTAAGGCGGTGAAGGCCGTCAAAAGCGAATTTCGTTTTGCTTTGACGGGCACACCGATCGAAAACAGGCTCAGTGAATTATGGAGTATTTTCGATTTTTTGATGCCGGGTTTTTTATATGGATATGACGTATTTCGCAGAGAATTTGAGATACCGATTATCAAAAATAAAGAGGAAGGCGCCATGAAACGCCTGCAGAAAATGGCCGGTCCCTTTATTTTACGTCGGATGAAGGAAGCTGTACTGAATGATTTGCCAGAGAAGCTGGAGGAGATCCGATATGTGTGGCTGGAAGGAGAACAAAAACGCCTGTATGATGCGCAGGCAGTCCGGATGAAGGAGCTGCTTTCGCGCCAGAGCGAGGAGGATTTGAACCGGAACCGGCTTCAGATATTGGCGGAAATGATGAAGCTGCGTCAGATTTGCTGTGATCCGGCGCTCTGTTTCGAGAACTATCAAGGTATGTCGGCAAAGGCAGAGGCATGCCTGGAATTGATTCAGAGCGCCATGGATGGCGGGTATAGGCTGCTTTTGTTCTCTCAATTTACCTCCATGCTGGAAATTTTTCAGAGAAGGCTGGAGAAAGCTGGTATTTCCTACTATGTGATTACGGGCGCTACGCCAAAGGAAAAGCGGCTGCAGATGGTAAGGCAGTATAATGAAGGAGCGGTCCCGGTTTTCCTGATTTCTCTGAAGGCCGGAGGCGTGGGGCTCAATCTGACCGGTGCCGATATGGTGGTGCATGTTGACCCATGGTGGAACTTGGCAGCACAGAATCAGGCAACGGATCGTGCACACCGCATCGGACAGACGAAAAAGGTGATGGTCTACAAGATGATTGTCAAGAATTCGATTGAGGAAAAAATCCGCGATCTTCAGGAGAGGAAACGTGAATTGGCGGAACAGGTAATCGGAGGAGAAGCCAGACAGCTTGGCAGTATGACGAAAGAGGAAATTCTTGCTCTTTTGGAAAGCATTCCCTGAATTACCTTGCAAAGGACTGCATTTTCCTTTATAATAAGTGAATCAGTACTGCATTATGTAAATTCTGGTCAATGTAGCGCATGTGCTCTGCGCGGGTCGGTACGAGAAGGCGATTTTTTACAGGAGGAGACGGATGAATCAGGAAAAAATTCTAGTCATTGATTTTGGCGGACAGTACAATCAGCTGGTGGCCAGGCGTGTTCGCGAATGCAATGTATATTGTGAAATTTATTCCTACAAGACAGATTTGAATCAAATAAAGGCAATGAAACCAAAGGGCATTATCCTAACCGGCGGTCCCGACAGCTGCTATGAAGAAGGCGCGGCCTCCTGCAGCCGGGAATTGTTTGAGTCAGGAATTCCTATACTTGGCCTGTGTTATGGTGCGCAGGTAATGATGCATGTGCTGGGCGGCCATGTATGCGAGGCGCCGGTACGGGAATATGGAAAAATCGAAGTGACGGTGGATCGTTCCAGCGTATTGTTTGACGATGTTTCAGAGAAAACTATCTGCTGGATGAGCCATAATGATTATATCGAGAAGGAGGCACCAGGCTTTAAGATTATTGCACATACTCGGAACTGCCCGGTTGCGGGGGCTGAATCTGTGGAAAAGCAATTATATGCATTCCAGTTTCATCCAGAGGTCCTCCATACACAGGAAGGGAGAAAGATGCTTCATAACTTTGTTTATGGGGTATGTGGCTGTGCGGGGACATGGAAGATGGATGCTTTCGTTGAGACGAGCATACAGGCAATTCGTGAGAAGGTGGGAGACGGAAAAGTGCTCTGTGCTCTGTCAGGCGGCGTGGATTCCTCCGTTGCGGCTGTGATGCTCGCAAAAGCGGTCGGAGATCAGCTGACATGTGTCTTTGTTGATCATGGCCTCCTAAGAAAAAATGAAGGGGACGAGGTAGAGGCCGTGTTCGGCCCAAATGGCCCATATAAGCTGCACTTTATCCGTGTCAATGCACAGCAGAGGTTTTATGATAAACTGAAGGGCGTTACAGATCCGGAAAGAAAAAGGAAAATAATCGGCGAGGAATTTATCCGCGTGTTTGAGGAGGAAGCAAAGAAAATCGGTACGGTGGATTTCCTGGTACAGGGAACGATTTATCCGGATGTGGTTGAGAGCGGCCTTGGGGGGGAATCTGCTGTAATCAAGTCACATCACAATGTCGGCGGCTTACCGGATTATGTGGACTTTAAAGAGATCATTGAACCGTTGCGGGATCTGTTTAAGGATGAGGTACGTAAGGTCGGTCTGGAGCTTGGCATTCCGGAAAATCTTGTCTACCGCCAGCCGTTCCCGGGGCCGGGCCTAGGAATCCGAATTATCGGTGAGGTGACGCCGGAGAAAGTTGTGATGGTACAGGAAGCGGATGCAATTTACCGTGAGGAGATTGCAAAAGCCGGGCTGGATCGTGGAATCGGGCAGTACTTTGCTGCGCTGACAAATATGCGGTCGGTTGGCGTCATGGGAGACGGAAGGACCTATGATTATGCGATTGCGCTGCGCGCAGTGAATACGATTGATTTTATGACTGCCGAGGCAGCAGAACTGCCATGGGAAGTGCTTTCAAAAACAGCAAATCGAATTGTAAATGAAGTAACACATGTGAACAGAGTGCTATACGACTGTACGGGTAAACCGCCGGGGACGATTGAGTTCGAGTGATGAAATGGACTTTAGAAAG
>JAAWAR010000071.1 GCA_022792295.1 Lachnospiraceae bacterium | reverse complement strand
CTGCCCGGCGAAGCGGCGACGATCATGCATAAAAAAGAGAACATGGGCCTCGTAGAGCTGGCGACTGTCTCTTTCGGCCAGTCGTTCCAGATCACGCCGATTCAGCTTGTCACAACGGCGTCGTCGATCATCAACGGCGGCAGGCGGATCACGCCGCATTTTGCGCTCCGCTCTGAATCAAAAGATAAAACTGTGGTTCGGGAATTTACCTATCCGGTGCAGGAAGGCGTCGTATCGGAGGAGACCAGCAAAACGATGCGCCATATTTTAGAGCAGGTTGTGGCGGAGGGAAGCGGGAAACGGGCGAAGGTTGCCGGCTTTCGGATCGGAGGCAAGACAGCTACGTCAGAGAAGCTTCCGAGGAGCCTTAAAAAATACATTTCCTCCTTTTTGGGCTTTGCGCCGGCCGATAATCCCCAGGTAATCGCTTTGATCACAATTGACGAACCGGTAGGAATTTACTACGGAGGCACGATTGCGGCTCCCGTGATCGCCGATATTTTTGCAAATATTTTACCTTATCTGGGAATTGAAAGCAGTGAAGCTTTCGATTGATGAATCGCAGGAAAGGGCACATAATAATAGCAACAGACGTAAAAGTTCATTCACAGTTATAAGCAAAAATGAGTTAAAAATCGCCGGATACAGTCCTGGGTGCTTATGGCGCTCGTCAAGGACCGACCGCGACGGAGTGCAGAGGGATTTTTGCTTTCCGGCAAGAGTTATCTCACGGTCAGCAAGAGGAGTGATTTCGCCTCACTGGGCTGCCAAGTGTCTGCGGCACTTGTCCGGCAGCGGCCAAAACGGAGTGCAAAAGGCCCGGCGCAGGCCTATAAAACAGTTATCGGAAGACTACATAAGAGATTGAGGTGCAGCATGGTAAATGAGACGATTCTGGCGATTATTATCGCTTTTATGATCAGCGCGGCGCTATGTCCCGTCGTGATTCCGTTCCTTCATAAGCTGAAATTCGGGCAGCAGGTACGCGAAGACGGACCGCAGGCCCATTTAAAAAAACAGGGCACACCGACGATGGGGGGACTTATCATCCTATCGGGAATTGTGATTACCTCCCTGTTTTATCTGAAAAGCTATCCGAGGATCATACCCGTGCTGTTTATGACTGTAGGCTTTGGAATCATCGGTTTCCTTGACGATTATATCAAGATCGTCATGAAGCGCTCCGAGGGCCTCAATCCGAAGCAGAAGCTTTTCGGCCAGATCGTGATTACGGGAATTTTCACCTATTATCTGATGATGTCGAAGGAGGCGGGCACAGCGATGCTGATTCCGTTTACCGGCGGTTTTCGGAATGGATATTATCTGGATTTGGGCTGGCTTTTTGTACCTGCAGTATTTTTTATCGTTCTCGGTACAGATAACGGCGTGAATTTTACGGATGGTCTAGACGGCCTGTGTACCAGCGTTACGATCCTCGTGGCAACATTCTTTACAGTAGTTGCAATCGGGGAAAACAGCGGCATCAGTCCGATCACAGGCGCGGTTGTCGGGAGTCTTTTGGGCTTTCTTTTGTTTAATGTTTATCCGGCGAAGGTATTTATGGGAGATACAGGTTCTTTGGCACTGGGCGGCTTTGTGGCCTCAAGCGCGTTTATGATGCGCATGCCGCTTTTCATCGCGATTGTGGGCCTTATCTATCTGGTAGAAGTTCTCTCCGTCATTATCCAGGTGACATATTTTAAGAAGACCGGCGGGAAACGGATTTTTAAGATGGCGCCGATTCATCACCACTTTGAATTGTGCGGCTGGTCTGAGACACGGGTGGTGGCAGTCTTTTCGATCATTACGGCAATCCTTTGCCTTTTTGCTTACTTAGGATTATAGGAGGAAGAACCATGTCACAGAAAGTTTTAGTAGCAGGAACAGGAATCAGCGGGATAGCCGCTGCAAAGCTTTTGCTCGCCAGAGGCGGCGAGGTGATTTTGTACGATGGGAACAGCGCGCTCTCCGCAGACGCCCTGAAAAAGAAATTTGATGAGGGAGCCAAGGTAAGCGTGATTCTAGGTGAATTAAAAAAGCCGAGTTTGATGGGCGTGGAGCTTTGCGTGATCAGCCCCGGCATCCCCTTAGATGCACCGTTTGTATCCGTTTTAGATGATGCAAAGGTTCCGATCTGGAGTGAAATTGAGCTTGCCTACCACTGTTCAAAGGGAAGGCTCGCGGCCATTACCGGCACGAACGGAAAGACGACGACGACAGCCCTGACAGGCGAGATCATGAAAAGACAGTATGACAGTGTATTCGTGGTCGGAAATATCGGAGATCCGTATACGGCCCATGCGCTTGAGACCAGCGACAAATCGGTGACCGTGGCCGAGGTGTCGAGCTTTCAGCTTGAAACGATCATGAAGTTTCATCCGGACGTGTCTGCTATCACCAATATCACGCCCGATCATTTGGATCGTCACAAAACCATGGACTGCTATATCCAGGTGAAGGAGGGAATCACCTCCAATCAGACTGAAAAGGACTGCTGCGTTTTAAATTACGACGATCCAATCCTGCAGGAATTCGGCAGGACGTTATCCTGCAAGGTTCTCTACTTCAGCCGCAGGAAAAAATTGGAAGAAGGAATTTTTCTGGAAGATGGTATAATCGTGTACAGGCATGCGGGAAAGAAGGAGCCTGTCATTGCCGTGGATGAGCTGCAGATCATCGGCGGCCATAATCATGAAAATGTGATGACCGCGGTGGGAATCGCGCTGTCATTTGGAGTCCAAATCGACGTTATCCGCGAGGCCTGCAAGAGCTTTAAGGCCGTGGAACACCGCATCGAATACGTCAGGGAGCGCTTCGGCGTCACCTATTATAACGATTCGAAGGGTACGAATCCCGATGCGGCAATCCAGGCAATCCGGGCAATGCCAGGACCGACTCTTTTAATCGCAGGGGGCTACGACAAGCATTCAGAGTACGACGAGTGGATCAAAAGCTTTGAGGGAAAGGTACGCTATCTGGTCTTGATTGGCCAGACACGGGATAAGATTGCAGAATGCGCGAAGCGGCACGGCCTCACGGATATTATGTATGCGGAGGACATGGAGGAAGCCGTTCAGGTATGTGCCTCCTATGCAAACCAGGGGGACTATGTACTCCTCTCCCCGGCCTGCGCAAGCTGGGGGATGTTTAAGAACTATGAGGAGAGAGGGCGCATTTTTAAGGACTGCGTCAATAAACTGTAGAGATGCGAGAACAGACCGTAAGAAAGAGCCGTCAGAATGAAGCCGTGAGGGCGGTGAGAGCCGTCCCGGGCGGGGCCGTGAGAGCTGTCAGAGAATCCGGGGAGCCAGAGTACGCCGGTGAGCGAAAAAAAGCGAAGCGGAGGGAGAGCATGGCGCAAAACGGAAACAGAAAGAAAAAAAAGCCGCGCAGATTTTACGATTACAGTCTGTTGGTGACGATCATCTGTCTGACCGTGTTCGGCCTGATCATGATCTACAGCTCCAGTTCCTACAATGCACAGATAAGCGGTCTATCAGCCTCCTACTACATGACGAGACAGGCGGCGATCGGCCTGATGGGCTTTGCAGCGATGCTTTTGATTTCTAAGATGGATTACCACTTTTTTGCAAAGTTTACGTATCTGGCGGTCATCGTGTCATACGTCTGCATGATTCTCGTGAATTTCACGCCGTTAGGCTATGAGGTTAACGGAAAGAAACGCTGGCTCGGGACAAGAAATCTGCGGTTTCAGCCGACCGAGCTTGTCAAGGTCACGGTGATCCTGGTGCTGGCGGTTATCATTACAAAGCTTGGGAAACGAATCAACGAATGGGCTTCCTGGGCCATGATCGGGGCGCTGCTTCTTCCGTTGGCACTGCTTGTGACGATGAATAACTTAAGCTCCGGTATCATCATCTGCGGAATCGGCTATGTGATGATGTTTGTTGCCTGCAAAAAGAAATGGCCGTTTTTGGCGGTGGTTGCCGTGGGGGTTGTGGGATACCTGTTTGCCGAACCTGTGGCCCAAGCGCTTCTGAAAGCAAAAATTTTACAGGCTTATCAGGTTAACCGGATCCTGGTCTGGAAAAATCCGGAAGCATATCCGCTTGACGGGGGGTATCAGATTCTTCAGGGGCTTTATGCGATCGGCTCCGGCGGCCTTTTGGGAAAGGGGCTCGGACAGAGCATCCAGAAGCTAAGCTTCCTGCCTGAGCCACAGAATGACATGATATTTGCGATCATCTGTGAGGAACTCGGTCTTTTCGGCGCAGTGTTTGTGATTTTTCTGTTTTTGTTTATGATCTATCGCTTTATGCTGATAGCAGGAAATGCGCCGGATTTGTTTGGTGCGCTTTTGGTAACCGGTGTGCTGGCCCACATTGCGATTCAGGTAATTTTAAATATTGCAGTTGTGACGAACGTGATTCCCAATACGGGCGTTACACTTCCGTTTATCAGCTATGGAGGAACCTCTGTCCTGTTTTTGATGGTCGAGATGGGTATGGTTTTAAGTGTTTCAAACCAGATTCGGATGGAGCGATAGGCACAGACAGAGGCTGTTTGGCATAGAATACTGTATAGCATTTTTTGGGAGGAATCCTCGTGAGTGCGATACAGGTTCAGGGCCTTCGGCCTTTAAGCGGAAAAATAGAGATCCAGGGCTCCAAAAACGCCGTGCTTCCGATGATGGCGGCTGCCCTTTTAGCAAAGGGTACGACGGTCCTGCACCGGGTTCCGGCCATTGCGGATGTCGATTCGATGACGGGGATTTTAAGGAGCCTGGGGTGCATATGCAGCTTTTCGGATGGTGTCATGACGATTGACGCCGCTGCTGTTTCGGGAACGAGGATTCCGGAACGTTATGTAGGGAAAATGCGTTCGTCGGTGATGGTACTGGGACCGCTGCTCGCCCGAATGGGGGAGGCAGCCACGTCCTTCCCCGGCGGCTGCGTCCTTGGAAAACGTCCGATTGATCTGCATCTGTACGCTTTACAGGAGCTTGGGGCGTCGGTCCAGGAGGCAGGCGGAATGATTCTGGCTGAGGCGAAAAAGCTTTCGGGTGCGAGTCTTACCCTGCGCTTTGCAAGCGTAGGGGCGACAGAAAATGCGATTTTGGCGGCCGTCACAGCCGAGGGAGTTACGGTACTGAAACATGCAGCCAGAGAGCCGGAGATCGTAGAGCTCTGTGCATTTTTGTCGGCGATGGGCGCGAGAATTTCGGGAGCCGGGACAGAGACGATCCAAATCGAGGGCGTAACGAGGCTTCATGCGTGTGAATGGACGCTGGGAGCCGACCGGATTTGCGCAGGGACTTATCTGGCGGCGGCATTGGCAGCCGGCGGTGACATCGCAGTCTGCGGCACCTCCCCCGAAAGTCTTAAAAAACCGCTTCTTTTAATGGAAGCAATGGGAGCGAGAATCCGGACGGATGAAAAGGAGAAGGAAATACGACTTACCATGCAGGGGAGGCCGAAAGGATTTTCGGTGGCGACGGGCCCCTATCCTGAATTTCCGACGGATTTACAGTCTGTATTTCTGGCCGCGGCCTGTACGGCCGACGGAGAGAGCACACTGACAGAGACGGTATTTGAGGCAAGATTTGCGGCTGCCCGTATACTGCGGGACTTCGGGGCACACATACGGATTTCGGAGCAGACAGCCCTTGTAAAGGGGAGTTATCCCCTGAAACCGGCGATCGTCAAGGCGCCGGATCTGCGCGGAGGCGCGGCGCTTTTAGCGGCGGCTCTTGCGTCGGATGGGGTGAGCATAATTGACGGAGCCGGGCATATTGAGCGGGGGTATGAGGACATCTGCCGTGATTTAAGGGCATTAGGGGCAGAGGTTTTTACGATACATTCATGATTGGTTAAAACGGGTGGGGCGAAATGAGAAGAAGACGAGGATACGGAAGATATGGTCGAAGAAGGAGAAGAAAGGCGGTCGGGATTGCAGCCGGGATCCTGACCGGAATCCTTCTTCTGGCGGTCATTTTGCTTTTGACGATGCAGATTTCCGAGATTGAGGTAAGCGGAAACAAACGTTATACGAAGGAACAGATCATAGACATGCTCTTTGACGGAAAATGGTCAAGGAACGCGGTGTACTGCTACTATGAAAACCGTTTTCGGGAGCACAGAGTTCTTCCGTTTATTGAGGAATATAAGATTGAATTCAAGAGTCCCACAAAGGTGGAGATTGTAGTATTCGAAAAGAGTGTCGTCGGCTATGTGTCCTACATGAGCAGCTACATGTACTTTGACAAAGACGGAATCGTCGTGGAAAGTTCGAACGAACAGCTTCCGGGAGTTCCCTGGATCACAGGCTTAGAATTCGGCCATATCATGCTTTATGAGCCGCTGCCGGTGGGCAAACAGGAGGAGAGTGAGACGACAGCCGCATCCGGGGAGGAAGAAACAGAAGGAAACGAGCCGGTCAGGGGGCAGGAGCTTTTAGACAGCCGACAGATTTTTGAGCAGATTTTGAATCTGACGCAGGTGCTGTCTGTCAATGAAGTACAGGTGGACAAGATCCATTATGGGAGCTACGGTGAGGTGCAGCTTTTTATCGGGGATATTGTGGTGGAACTTGGGAGCGGCGGCAATCTGAACGGGAAGATTGCGGAACTCAGAGACATTCTGCCGGAGCTTTCCGGATATGCAGGGACGTTGTATTTGGATACGTATGATGAGGCGAACAGCAATCCTACGTATACGTTTAAGAAGAAATAGAAGGAGTGCGGCAGGAAACATGGACAGAGCCGCTGAAGCTGACCAGATTGAATGCTTAAGCGCCGTGTTGTGCGCCCTGTGTACCGTTTCTGACTTTTTTGGGAACGGGAGTGTGCTCACTCGGGTATGTTGCTTCTGTGCCGGGTGAAGCCGTTTGGATGATACCGTGTTCGGGCCGCTAAAAAACACGGTTCTATAAAAATTTAATTAAAATAATGGTTGATATTTTGACAAAAATCAAATATTATATAAGGTAGATTATATTTGAGACAGGCTTTTGAGAGCCCGGGGTTAAGGGAATTTTTTAGAGGGAGTAAAAGGAGGAAGCATTCTTGTTAGAGATTAAGATAAATGAATCGGAAAATGCCGCAAGAATTCTTGTGATCGGTGTCGGCGGAGCCGGAAATAATGCGGTAAACCGTATGGTAGAGGAAAATATTATGGGCGTGGAGTTTATCGGGATTAATACCGATAAGCAGGCGCTTCAGTTTTGCAAGGCCCCGACGGCAATGCAGATCGGAGAGAAGCTTACGAAGGGTCTCGGCGCGGGCGCAAAGCCGGAGATCGGGGAAAAAGCGGCCGAGGAGAGCCAGGAGGAGCTGGCACAGGCGATGAAGGGCGCCGATATGGTATTTGTGACCTGTGGGATGGGCGGAGGTACGGGAACCGGTGCTGCTCCCGTGATCGCACGGATCGCAAGAGATATGGGAATCCTGACAGTCGGTGTGGTGACGAAGCCGTTCCGTTTTGAGGCGAAGCAGCGTATGAATAATGCGCTGGCCGGAATTGAAAACTTAAAGAATGCAGTGGACACGCTGATCGTGATCCCCAATGATCGTCTGCTTGAGATCGTGGATCGCCGGACAACCATGCCCGATGCCCTCCGGAAGGCCGATGAGGTTTTACAGCAGGCTGTACAGGGAATCACCGACTTAATCAACGTACCGGGTCTTATCAATCTGGACTTTGCCGATGTGCAGACGGTTATGACGGACAAGGGCATTGCACATATTGGAATCGGAAAGGCAAAGGGAGACGAAAAGGCGTTAGAGGCTGTCAAGCAGGCCGTTTCCAGTCCGCTTCTTGAGACTACGATTGAGGGGGCTTCCCATGTTATTATCAATATTTCGGGCGACATCAGTCTGATCGAGGCGAATGAGGCGGCAAGCTATGTGCAGGATTTGGCAGGAGATGACGCCAATATCATTTTTGGTGCCATGTATGACGAAAGTTCCGAGGATGAGGCGATTATTACGGTAATCGCAACTGGCCTGGATGCGCGTGGTGTCAATACGCCGGTTGAGCGTGCAATGAAAGATTTCAAGAACTATAAGGCAAAGGTTCCGGCTGCAGCTGCGGCGAAGAACCAGCCGGTCCCCCAGAGAGGGCTGACCGCAGGCGGAGAGGCCGCAGCCACTGCTCCTCAATTAAATATTCCCACGAGCACCCCCGTCTATCGTCCGGCACAGAAAGACACGCAGATCAATATTCCGGATTTCTTAAAGAATCGAAGATAATAAAAATAGGGGAGTGCCGTATTTTTTTGCGGCCCTCCTCTTTTGCGTTTCTGAATCAAATTTCCGTTTTTTCTTAAAAACAAATTTAGACAATCTTTTGGCCATTTCGCCATGAAACATCAATATTCTGTTTTCTCTCATTTTTACCCCAGATAAAAAGGCAAAAAAAGGCGATGAAAAATTAGGAATGTCCCTGCTGTTTTGACAAATTCTGTAAGGGAGCCCGGCTATAATTAGCTCTGTTACAAAAGACAGGGAATGGGGGCCTTAAGGTGGAGGCGATACTTTACCTGGACGTATTATTCCTGACAGAACTGTATTTCAATTTTCTTGCATTGTACCTGTCTGCACGGCTGGGCAGGAGACCTGTGCGTTTTGCGAGGCTTCTGGCGGCGGCAGCCCTGGGAAGTGCGGCGGGGCTTTTGAGCGTCTGGCTTTCGGGCGGCATTGCTTCTTTTTGGCTTTCAGCACTTTTACAGGCGTTTTTTTCCGGAAGCTTCATGACGGCGATTGCCTTTTCACTGCGGAATCCTTTGGAGATTATGTGGGCAGATGGGCTTCTGTTTGCGGCATCAGCGCTTCTTGCGGGTTTGTACCTAAGCCTTCGGGAGCTTTTTTTCCTGCGTGAGTGGGAGTGCCTGTTCTGCCTTTCAGGGGTTTCATTGGCTGTGAGTGTACTTTTAAAGGAGCTGATGAAAGAGAAAGCCAGGGGACAAAAACGCTATACGGTGCGGCTGTATTTCCGTGGAAATTGCAGGGAATTTGTGGCGCTTGTGGACTCCGGCAACCGGCTTTTAGAGCCGGTGAGCCGAAAACCGGTCAGTGTGATTGCCAAAAGAGACTGCGAGGGTTTTATCGAGACGGTTTCCGGAGTGCTCTATATCCCGTTTCGTGCGGTCGGTACGAAACAGGGACTCCTTCCGGGGGTTGTGCTAGACCGGATGGAGGTTGTCAGGGAAGAAGGAGTCATTATGATAGAAAAACCGATCGTGGCGGTAACGAAGGAGCCGCTTTCTTCCGGCGGTGATTTTTCGCTGCTTCTGCCGGAGGCGCTGCTTTATTAAACTGCGGGCGGCAAAGGAGGGGACATATGGTTATAAAGGTTTCGGTGTCAAACAGATTCAGATTCAAGAAAGCGGCGACGCTTCGAACGGTGCTTTTGGGACGGCAGGGCGAGGTTCATTATATCGGCGGGGCTGATGTGCTTCCGGCGCCGCTTTCGGCCGAGGAGGAGGGACAGACGCTGGCCTGCTTTGGAACGGAAGAAGAAAAGGAGGCAAAGGCGCGTCTGATCGAGCATAATTTAAGGCTTGTCGTATACATAGCAAAGAAGTTTGACAATACGAGCGTCGGGGTCGAGGATCTGATATCGATCGGGACGATTGGGCTGATTAAGGCAATCAATACGTTTAACCCGGGAAAGAATATTAAGCTTGCGACTTACGCTTCACGCTGCATTGAGAATGAGATCCTTATGTATCTTCGGAGGACAAATAAGACAAAGCTGGAGGTTTCCATTGATGAGCCATTAAATGTGGATTGGGATGGAAACGAACTTCTTTTATCGGATGTGCTGGGCACGGATGAGGATGTGATTTATAAGGGGCTGGAGGAGGAAATTGAGAAGGATCTGCTGAAGAATGCAATCGACCGTCTGAATCCGCGGGAGAAGCGGATCGTGGAACTGCGTTTCGGTCTTAAAAATGCGGAGGGTACGGAGATGACGCAGAAGGAAGTTGCGGATCTGATGGGAATTTCTCAGTCGTATATTTCCAGATTGGAAAAGAAGATCATGAAGCGGCTGAAGAAAGAGATTGTGAGGTTTGAGTAGGATCTATGTTTGCGGAGGCCCTCTCGCCTGCTCAGGCCTCCGCAGCCCCTTTTTCTATAAAATGCTGAGTGTGTGTCAGGTGCGTTTATGTTCATACAGGCGGGCGTAAATCATATCACACAGGGCATCTGTGTAGGACTGGTCAGGGAGGTCCCGGGCGGTGACGAGGTAGTCCTGGATCAGCTCGAAGCGTTTTAGATCGAGTTCCTCACCAGTAAGGCCGGGATCTTCCATAAGAAGCTGCTGATCTAAGTCGTCAGGAGAATAGGTACGTTCAAACCAAGTGAGGATTTCCTCGGTCTCTTTTTGTTCTTCGGCGGCTTCGGACTTGAGGAGTGCGGCAGTTTTTCTGGAGGTGACTCCAATGTAGAGACACCAGAGGCCCATGACGGCAAGGATCGCGCAGGCAAGCAGCCTGGAAGAACCTTGCATGGGCAGGGGAATGACGCCTGCCGTACAGAGGATAGCGGCGGCCACGAGGATGCCTCCGACTAAAAAGAACGCCGTGGCCGATGAGGCGACGTCTTCGCTGCGCTGTTTTTTATCCACATAAGCACGTGCAGGAGCAGAAGCGCGTTTTTCCTGCATTTGGGGTGCGGCTGCCTGCACCTGTGCTTCCTCGGCAGCGAGGAGCTCCTCGTAGCGGTGTCTGAGCTCATCTTGCCTTTTTTTCGCTTCCTCGGCCATCAGGGCGTCTGAGACTTCTTTTGATTCTACAAGCGGGCCGCCGCAGTCAGTACAGACGGTCATGCCATCAACAAATTCCATATCACATTTTGGACAATACGGCATAGATTGCCACCTTCCTCTCCATGGAGAATTCTGCTCATATTATACCTGAAATACAGGATTCCGTCCATACTTTTCTTCGGCTACCCCATTTTTCACTTCCCTTTCAAGGGAAAATAAGGTATAATCTCGAAAGAGATTATACTGCGCATATCGGTTTGTGCGTTCAGCGCACAAAGCCGAGCGCATCGCCCCGGAGGGATAGCATGTCCTTGGGACATGGTATAATCTCGAAAGAGATTATACTGCGCATATCGGTTTGTGCGTTCAGCGCACAAAGCCGAGCGCATCG
>JAAWAR010000070.1 GCA_022792295.1 Lachnospiraceae bacterium | reverse complement strand
CAACTGTCTAAGAGGCCAATGACAGAAACTATACCTCCGATTTCCTTAAGAACTCCCTCTGCCTCCGACCCCAGGCCGTATACGGCGACTCTTTTATTTTTATATTTCTGGAACCTCTTTGCTAGTTCAGACACGTATCCTCCTTTTCTATTCCGCCTGCCTCATTAAGCCGAACGCTTCCATTGTTTCATTACTTTCTATCAATTTCTCATCTATTGTGCATATTCTGCTGCCCGGATAGCGAAACTCTAATTCCCTGTAAATTTCCTCTCTCTGTCCCGCAAACATATTGGCAATCACAATCGCGTCATGCGGCCTTTCTGCAATCACATTTGGAGCTTCCACCGAAAGCCCTTGTTTGCAAAGCTCCTGGAAATTTCGATCTGTCCATGCCGCAATCGTACAAAAGTCTGTTTCCTTCAAATATTGATGTAGTTTCTGTCCATATGTACCGGCACAGTACAGAATAATGCGTGAACCTTTTTTTACCTCCGGGAATGGAAATAAATAGTCCAGTTTTTCTATGCCCTTGTAGAGTCTGTCAGCTCTTGGCGTCATCAGAAACAGCATATACCGCTTCCATTGCTTCTTCAAATCGTATATATGGCGATTGTCTGTAAAGAACTGATCTGCCGTTTGAAACAGTGTTTTGTATCGCGTATACTCCCAAACATCCCGCGCCGGCTTCTTAATTGTGGAGGTTCTCGTCTGTCTGTAATGGTATAAGCAGTCCTCCATAATATATACGCTCTCTGCATGCAGCAGGCAGGGATAGACGCATGCCGCATCCTCTCCCATCACAATGCTTTCTGCCACCGCCATCTGATGAGAATTGATGCAGCCCCGTCTGAAAAGCTTATCCCATATATTGGGCGAAATCCCCCATTCAAAGAATTTTTCTCCCGCTATCATTTGGGGGTATAGTTCCTCTGTCATTCTCCGTTTGTCATAGTATCCTTTCCCCATTCCCTGGAGGACCTTTCTTCTGTAGCCGCCGGTATCCTCGTATCGCCCGCATGCTACAATGTCCACATTTTTTTCTTCCAGGATTTCAAGCATCCGTTCATACATGACAGGCTCAATCCAATCATCACCATCCACATACGCAATATACTCCCCCTTTGCCGCACATAGTCCGGCCTTGCGGGCACTTACGATGCCTCCGTTTTCTTTATGCAACACTTGAATACGGGGATCTCTTTTTTTATATTCCTCACAAATTTCCAAACAGCCATCCGTGGATCCGTCATCCACAAGAAGAATCTCAAGTTCCTTATAGGTCTGGCAAAGAATGCTGTCTATGCATGTTTCGATGTAGGGGCGGACATTATAGATTGGGACGATCACGCTAATCATGTTTTAAATCCTCCATTATAGCAGACAGCATATAGACAGCCTTTGCGCCTCTTTCCTTTAGGCCCCGGCTAACCCTGTCCGCTTCAGGCCCTGCCAGGGTAATCACTACAGGCACAGAATGCTGGCTGAATTCTTCCGGCAGTACGGCCTTTATCTCTCCTGCAAGCACATCTGCAGCCCTGTCGATAAAACAGCTTACGTCTATTTCTCTCTCCAGCAGCTCTCTAGCAAGGCGTTTCCCCACCTGTCCCTTCCCATAGATGGCCACCCGGCTCCATCCCTGTCTGTGTAAATAATCAGCCACACTTCTCCCCTGCTCCCGGATTGTCATCCAATCCTCCAGCAAGGAATACAGCCGCAGAAATTTGTCTCGTTCTTCTATGCAGGTGTTTCCGTGCTTTTCCACATATGTCCGAATCTCCTCTTGTTCCTTTTCGGTACAGCATTTGTTTTTCTTCAGCTTTTCATATACCTCACAGACCGATTTATGCATAGAAAGGCTGTCTTTGGAGGTGTTTTCCGCATGTAAAACATGTTCAAACAAAGCTTCTTCGTTACATACAAACCGTTTTTCTTCGCATAGCATACACAGCCATAAAAACCAGTCATCCGCCCCGTTATAATGAAGCAGATTTTCTTTCCAAAATGCCGGCACTGCCTCCTTCCGGATCAAAACCTGGCCGGGAGAGATAATCTGGTTCCCCTCCCGCATCATGCTTTCCTTGCAGATACCTCTCCCCAGAGTCCGATTTCGGCTATAAAATTCCCGCTCCCCCTGATATGCTTTGCATACGACTGCATCCGCCGCTTTGACAACGGCAAGCTGCCTTTTTATGTAATCCGGTGCGATCCTGTCATCCTGATCCAAAAACAGGACAAATTCTCCCTCTGCATACCCCAGCCCTCTGACCCGTGCACCATGGATCCCGCGGTTTCTGTCCGTCTGTAAGATATGGATCCGGAGATTGTCTGCCCCCCTTTCCGGCCTGATTGGATCCTCCGGGGCGTCATTGACCAGTAAAAGCTCCAGCCCGCAGGAGACGGCCTGGGCGTTTGCCTTTGCCTGGGCAATGAGGGAGGGAATGTAGTGTTTTCCATGATAGATCGGAACGACGATGCTGACTTTCGCCGGTGATTCTCCATTTTCCAACGTAATACGGGCATTCATTTTGCACTCCTATCCTTCTTCCTCCCAAAACTCTTGATACATTGCAGGCACCCGACCATGAAACCAAGATCCGGACGAACCGGGAATGGTATTCTGAGACACATGTGGACAGGCAGCCGGCAAATCTACAGCCGAATCAGCCAAAGCGGCATTCTGTTACGCATCTGGAAAAACAGCCGATAGGTCCATAGCCGAATCAGCCTGGACAGTGCCCGGATACTCGTTTTGACAAGTCACCTTACAAATATTTTTGAATCTGCTCCATCACATATTCTGCCGCTTCCTCTAACGTACAGCGGCTCGTATCTATCTCCACACTTGCATGCTCCGGTGCCTCATACGGGCTCGAAATCCCGGTGAAATTCGGAAGATCCCCGGCTCTTGCCTTTTTATATAGGCCCTTCACGTCCCGCCTCTCACATTCCTCTAACGGCGTGCTCACATAAATCTCTATGAAATTTCCGGCCCCGATAATCTCTCTCGCCTTCCTCCGGTCACTCCGGTACGGTGATATAAACGACGTCAGTACGATCAGACCGGCATCGTTCATCAGCCTCGCCACCTCCGCCGTCCGACGGATATTTTCGATCCGGTCCTGCTCCTTAAAGCCCAGGTTCCGGTTCAGTCCCAGCCGCACGTTATCTCCGTCCAGAAGCATCGTGTGCTTTCCCTGCACAGTCAGCGCCTTTTCGATCTCATTCGCCAGAGCCGACTTCCCTGCTCCCGAAAGCCCTGTAAACCACAGCGTTACCGGCCTCTGTCCCAGACGCTTTGCACGAAATTCCCGTGTAATGTCTAATTTTTGCCAAGTCACATTATCGGAACGCCGCAGGGAATGTTCGATCACTCCGCAGGCCGACGTCATATTCGTCACACGGTCGATCAGGATAAAGCTGCCCAGCTCTCTGTGCCGTTTAAAGGTGTCAAACACTGCCTTCTCCGACAGCGCAAGATCGCAGACCGCGATCTCATTCTTGCGGAGCCTGGAATCCGCTATATTTTCCCCGGAGTTGATGTCGATCTTATATTTGATCGCCATCACGGTCGCCGGCAGCATCTTCGTCCCTATCCGGATTAGAAAGTTCTTCCCCTCGGCCAGCTCCGTATCATCCAGCCATAAAAGCGTTGCCGTAAACAGGCTGCTGACTAAAAGCCCTATCCCTTTTGTCAGCACGCAGCCCCGCGAAACGTCGATCTCACGGTTTAGCTGAACCGTCGCCGGTTCCCCCTCCCCGACGCGCTCCGCCTGCTCATCCGCCGATAACAGCGCCTGTACCTCTGCCTTTTCCCCGCTCGGCAGGATTGTGACCTCCTCCCCCACGGAAAGCGTCCCGCACGCAGGCTGCCCCTGGAACCCGCGGAAGGACGCATTTGGCCGGCAAACCCGCTGTACCGGCATCACAAAGCCTTCCTCCTGCTCTTTGTCGTCCACATCCACCGTCTCCAGGTATTCCAACAGTGTCTTTCCCCGATACCACGGCATCCGTTTTGATTTATATGTAACGTTGTCCCCCTCCGTCGCCGAGACCGGGATCGCCTCCACATGCGGCAGCTCCAGATCGACCCCCAGCTTCCAAAGATCCTTTTCGATCCGTTTATACTCCGTCTCCCGATACCCCGCCAAATCCATCTTATTGACGGCAAAGAGGAAATGCCGGATCCCCATCAGCGCACAGATCCTCGCATGCCGCCTCGTCTGCACCAGAAGGCCCTGCGACGCGTCCACTAAGATCACCGCCAGTTTGGCAAACGATGCCCCTACCGCCATGTTCCTCGTATATTCCTCATGCCCCGGCGTGTCCGCCACGATAAAGCTCCTTCGCTCCGTCGTAAAATACCGGTACGCGACATCAATCGTGATCCCCTGCTCCCGTTCTGCCAACAGGCCGTCTAGCAGCAGCGAATAATCCATCTTTCCATCCCGGCTCCCCACCCGGCTGTCCAGCTCCAGAGCCTTCTCCTGGTCGGTAAACAACAGCTTCGCGTCATACAGCATATGGCCGATCAGCGTCGATTTCCCGTCGTCCACGCTCCCGCAGGTGATAAATTTCAGCAATCCGTTCATCCTAGAAATATCCCTCCCTCTTGCGTCGTTCCATGCTGCCTGCCGCTTCATGGTCGATCACGCGGCTTGTCCGCTCTGACGTTACGGCCCCCAGTGTCTCCTTTACGATTGCCTCGAGCGTATCGGCTGCAGATTCCACGCCGCCCGTTAACGGATAGCATCCCAGGGTTCTAAAACGCACACTCTTAGATTCCACTCTTTCCCCGGGCAAAAGCTGCATGCGGCCGTCGTCCACCATAATAATATTTCCATCCCGATACACCACCGGGCGTTCCTTCGCAAAATATAGGGGAACGATCTCGATCCGTTCCCTTGCGATATACTGCCAGATGTCCTTTTCCGTCCAGTTGGAGAGAGGAAAAACCCGGATGCTCTCGCCCTTATGGAGCTGCGTATTATAAAGCTTCCACATTTCCGGCCGCTGATTCTTGGGATCCCAGGCCTGTTCCCTGTTTCGGAAGGAAAAAATCCGCTCCTTGGCCCGAGATTTTTCCTCATCCCGCCTTCCTCCGCCGAACGCCGCGGTAAAGCCATATCTCGATAACGCCTGCTTTAACGCCTGCGTCTTCATAATATCCGTATAGGCCGCGCCGTGGTCGAAGGGATTGATCCCCTGCCGGACGCCCTCCTCGTTGGTATAAACCAGCATTTCGATCCCTTTTTCCCTCGCAATCCGGTCACGGAACGCGATCATTTCCTTAAATTTCCATGTCGTATCAATGTGTAAGAACGGAAAAGGCGGCTTCTCCGGATAAAATGCCTTCAAAGCCAGATGCAGCATGACAGAGCTGTCTTTGCCGATCGAATAAAGCATCACCGGCTTCTCACACTCGGCCGCCACCTCGCGCATGATGTAAATTGCCTCCGCCTCCAGGGCGTCTAAGTGGGTATGGATTTCCTGCCGTTCCATTGACTAAACCTCCTGTCTTTCCCTTATCCTTTAAGCTCCGGGTCCACTTGCTTCCTCTTTACTGCCTCCCATATGGCCTTCCCGATCTTGGCCTGATCTGGCGCAATAAATTTGCGGCAAATACCTTCCGTTTCTATCGTTTTAAAAAAATCCCCGCAGGTTATTCTTTTCTCCATCGCCGTTCCGTTTTTTATCAGCTCTGCTTTTACTCTGTCTAAATAGTTTTCCAATTCTGATTCATTCATCAGGGTAAGCGGAATCGTCTCAATACGGTCAAATTCTTCCCTATAGCAAAGTAAATGGCGCCCCTCAGGCACAAATGTGTACCATTTTTTGTTTGCTGCCTGCCGCCAGAAAAATTCATTCGTATACCCTAAAGAAAGCTCCTCTGCACGTTTAGGGGCGGGAAACGCTTCCCTGCACTCGGATATTTTTTTCCCTTGCGGTTCTATTTTTCTGTTTACTTTTGTTGCCTTTTGTGACTGTAAATCGATTCTCCTGATCGGAATATTTTGTTGTTCCGGTACGCAGAAAACCTTGTTTTCATCCAAAAAAATATCCTGAATCGTAAAAAATTCTTCCGATTCTCCTCTGATTTCGATGGAATATAAGGAATGCTCTGCTAAATCATAGCAATGCAGATGTCTTCCCCTCTTAGGGCAAAAATAAACGGTTTGATCCTGCTTAAAAATTTCCCAATGAATATTTTTCCCATATATCGTTTCACCTTCAAAGTGTCCTAAAAAAATCGTTTTTCCCGTATCAATTTCGACCCGGAATAAGCCGTTATAAAACCAATTCGAAAACCATGCATAGCCGCCATATTCAACAAAATCATGACAGCTGATTCTTTCTAATTCACGCATCCCTTTTTCTCCATGAGATGAGGACTCCTATCCACGGTCAATCCTCTTTGACATATTGCATCCATTTATCCAAAAAACACTTCTGTTCTTCTTTCGAATAGAAATGATCCATATACGGATTATTGATATAATAGTGCTCTACATATTCCTTTGGGAGCACCAGCCGCTTCTTTACCTCCGCATAAAGATGGGCATATTCTTTATCACTTCCGACATTCGTATTTAATAACTCGAACCGCCGATTATCTACAAATTTTTGAATTACTTCTGTCATCTGTGATAGCTGTTCCGTTTTTATAACCAGCACCTCTATCCCGTTCTGAGAAAGGATCGTATATCCTTTCTCCTTATCAAACGGATAGGCAAACACATCTATGTCACACGATTCCTTTAATTCTTCAAAAAACCAACCGAACAAACGGTTTTGAATCTCTATCATGAGCTCACAAACCGCTTGCGCAAATGTCTTCCCGGTCTGCAGGCGGCTTACAAGGTAGCGGTTTGCAACACCGATGCCAATCCATTGGAATACGGATGATACGTTAACCGCGATCGGATCCCGCACCAGTGTTATAATTTTTTTGTGCTTCATATTCCTCTTTATATACTCTTTGTACTCCGAAAAATAAGGGCTGTAAGACACGAAGCTCTCCATGGCTTTGTGCTGTTTATCCCCGAGAAGCAGACGCCCGTGTATATCCTTCACAAAAAAGAATCTATGGAAATGGACATTTTCAGTACCGGCGCTGGTCAGACTGTCTGAAACGGTGGATGAACCCACCTTTCCGTTTTGATAAACCAACACCGGACATTTGCATGTATATTCAATCCGATTGCCCCGTTTCCCCAGATTTTCATACCATAGGGATAGTGCTTCCAGCCTCATATCAACGGTTGTGTAATCCCTTTTCAAGCAGTTCCAGGTCAAATTTAGGACAAAAAACGAAAGAAAGGCGGCATCTTTTATGTACAATAGTGTTTGTTCAATTTCTTTCCTGAGCTCTGTTTGTTCAACCGCAATTATAAAAAGGAGATTCCTTTTAGTTTCTATTTCTGCAGCGGAAAAAACCCTGCCTCCCATAATGCGCATTCCTTGTTTGGAAACATTCCTGTCACAAAAGTCAAATTTATCGTAGCCTAAATCCTGCAGCATCTTTGCTGCCCTCTTACCGGCATTTCCCGCACCGTAAATAACGATTTCTTTTCCGGACAAATTCCGGGGATCTTCTAATACCTGATAATCTATAAATTTTCCTTTTTTTAATACTCTCTCTGCATATTGTTTTTCCAGGCCTTCTATATCTAATTTCTTCTCCTGTTTTCTCACTAAGCTTTCATATAAAGTTTGCAGCAGCTCGTCTTGCAGCCTGTATGTATCCTGAACCGAGCAGGCCGTACCGCCCATCCTGTCTTCCTGTATGGGCTTTGAGCCTTTAAAAGCCTGGGCATGTTCGAATAGCTCCCTGTCATTCACCAGCTGATAGGATTTACCCCTTAAAAATTTTAAAATGCTGAGGTTGTAACGAATCCAAAGTAGAAAACTGTGCTCTTTACTGTATCCGTTTCCTTTTTGCAGGGCTTCTGCCACTTCCAGTGGATTTCTAAACAGCCATATATATTGTGCCTCTACTTCCAGTCCGCTGAATACCTTATCCCATACCGGCAGCAGTTCAGCCATCCTCGGATCATGAAGGAGGAGCGTACTGTTTTTTTTAGATAATTTCTGGATGACTGCCTTCAGTTTTTCGGCCGTTTCTCTTATACGAAGACTGTTAAAATTCGGTTTAAACTCCTCTAAATCATACCAGTTTTTATGATAGAAGCGCAGGAGTCCCTCATTTATACTGGTTATCTCCATATTTCCAAACGATTCTTCTAAGCCGTTTTGAATGTTGGCCATGCTTTGGCACATTTGAACCGCTGCATCGCATCCGCTTTGGTGCATCCCCAATATTACAATCACTTTTTTCATCATTATATAATCTGCCTTTCCGTAAAATCTAAGTTCTTTGCGTAAAGCCCCTGTCAGCTATCTTGGTCACTCATGCACGGCTTCCATTGATCCAAAAAATGTTCCTGTTCTTCCTTTGAATAAAAATGATCCATATAGGGATTATGATCGTAATAATGCTCCACGTATTCCTTCGGAAGCACAAGCCTTTTTTTGACCTCCTTATATAAATGCGCATAGCTCTTTTCGCTCCCTACGTTTGCATTCAGCAGCACAAGCTGACGGCTCCCTGTAAAGTCCCGGATTATCTCTGTCATCTTCGGCAAGCTCTCCGCCTTCATCAGTAATAACTCCACAGAGTTTTCTGAAATAATCGTATAGCCTTTCTCTTTATCAAAGGGAAAGGCAAGCACATTAATCCCGCACAGTTCCTTCAATTCCTCCTCAAACCAGTCAAACAAACGGTTTTGAATCTTAATCATGAGGCCTGTGACCGCCTGAGGAAAGGTTCTCCCCTGCCGCAGCTGTTCTGCAAAATACCGCTTGGTCTCTCCTGTCCCGATCCATTGAAATACCGTAGATAAATCAACTGCAATGGGTTCCCTCACCATCGTTATGATTTTTTTATGCTTCATTTCGCTTTTAACACGCCTCACGTATTCCGCATCCTGAAATCGGAAAATATTTGTACCTGCCGCCAGCTTTTCCTGCTCGTCTCCAAGAATCAATCTTCCGACTATATCATTTTTAAAGAAAAATCTATGGATATGCACATTCTTGACCCCTGCATTCCATAGGCTCTCTGAAACCGTGGAGGAGCCAACCTTTCCGTTTTGATAGACTAAAATCGGACAACGGCATGCATGGCTGATGCTCCTTGCGCGCATCTCCAGATTTTTGTACCAAAGCGCAAGCGAATCCACCCAATCTGCAACCGTCTTATCCTCTCTCATACAGGATGCCCATACCAATTCCAGGACGAAAAATGAAAGGAACTGCGCTCCCTTCACACATGATACCGTCTGCTCAATTTCTTTTCTCGCCCTATCGTTTTCAACTGCGATCACAAACAGCAGATTTTCCCTTTCCTCAATTTCCGCAAGCGGAACTACTCTTTCTCCCATCAGGCTTTTCCCCTGTTTGGATTGGTCCCTGTCACAAAAGCAAAATACCCGGTATCCGATCTGCCGCACCATTTCTGCCGCTCGTCTCCCACAATTTGCCGCGCCATAAATAACGATTTCCTTCCCGGCCAGGCAGCCGTTATTTTCTAAAACTGCATAGTCTATATTTTTCTCGGCCGCCGCGCCTGCTTCTTTCATATATCGCTCCTCCAACGCTTCCATATCTGTGTTCCTTTGCTGTTGTTTTCCTTCCTCTGATTGGGCACAAACCGGCACAGGCACCGTCCCTGCCAAAATTATACGATATAAATCTGACACCAAATCCTCCTGCAGTTTCTCTACCTCCTGCCAGGAATACTTGGAATGGCGATATTCCTGTTTCAGTACCGCATTCCATTCCTTTTTGAGTCTGTCATCCAGACTCTTTCCAAACAAAGAACTAAGCTGCCTGCATGCATGCCCGTTTTCCAATAATTCCTGGTAACGAATCAGGCAGTAGTTTCTCCCTTTAAGATACTTCAGGATTTCCAGATTATAGTGAACCCAGCAAAACAGGCTGTGTCTCCTTCCATATCCGTTTCTTTTTTTCAGTGATTCCGCTACTTCCAAAGGATTTCTTACTACCCAGATATACTGGATCTCAGCCTCCAGCGATTTTAAAATCCCTTCCCACACCGGCAGCAATACACCGATTCGCGGATCCTTCACAGCCACTACATCGCTTTGAAAAAGAAGCTTCTGCAGCACGCTTCTTAAACCTTCTGTTATCGTTTCTGTCTGTTGATGACGTGAATCCACTCCCGCCGGTTCCAGACTGTACCATTCCTTGCCGCAGGAATGCAGCAATGCATCATCCAGGCGGCAAATTTCCATATTTTCAAAATACCCATCCGGATTTTCCTTTGTCGCCGCCATCAGCTCGCCTTCTTCTCCCAAATAAGCTCCCATATGCCGGCATAGCTGCGTCACCAGAGAAGTCCCGCTCCGATGCATTCCCAAAACAACGATAAGTTTTTTTGTCTTCTTTTCTGCTTCCATTTTCGTTTCCCCAGCCCTTTTTCACTCCCATTCCACATCCTGTATCAGCACCGGCATCCCCAGCTTCCTGCACAATGCCACCAAAGAGCTCCAATCTCCATAGTACACGTCGCTCACTGCCAGCGCCCGGTCAAGCTCTGCCGAATCGTCATAGATTCCCCAGCCTTCTTCCCGATATTCCTCCACAAGCCTCTGATATTCCTTTGCAAGCCCCGGCCGCATGGATTCTATTGTCGCTTGAATCAGCGGATGGGGGCGCCACAAAAATGCCGTAGTTTCCTTTTTTTCTCTAAACTGTTCAAATACCCGCCGTATTTTTTTTAGCATCCGTTCTCCATGCTGCAGTAGCGCGCTCACGCCTGTATTATACAGAACCACCTGCTTCCATTCCCCATCCGGCCTTTGGAGTATTGGCCTCCATTCCTTTGGCAGTTCTACGTTCTCTCTCCTGGTGCCGGTCACTCTGTCCACCTTTGGCGAACCCAGTCCCAGGATTTTTTCTTCCCAATATTCCCGATTTTTTCCCCCGCATATCCTTGTCAGCACGTCCGCATATATCTGCCGCATTTCCTCCGACTGTATAATGATCCTGTCTGCATTCAGTACCCCCGGTGTCAGACAAAAATGTTCCATTCTCTCAACGGCTTTTTTATTTCCCGGCATTATCTCATCTAAAATAAAATACGGTACATACACCAGGCAATCCGTATTTTTTTTCAGGTTCGCTGCATAAAAATATGGCAGTACGCTCGTTGCATAATTATTATTATCATATGGATTATGTATAAAAATATAGTCGGGATGCCGCTTCTCAAAATCATATTCCCGATAATCCAGCACCGGCACATCTTTTGGGTATTCTCCGATCTCATAATGCAGCTGATTGATCTGGCCATCCGGCGTTTTGTCATAATACGGGATCGGCACTACGTACGCATCGCAGTCCAAATCCGCATCCGCCGCCCTCCACACACTCTCCAGGCTGTCCCACATCGACGCCTTATAGGGCAGGAACACGGCCTCTGTCCGTTCCTTTATCTCATATCGTATCTCGTTCTCAATTTTTACCAGCTGCTTCTTTAAGCTCCGGTACATCCGGCTTGCAGAGTAGTCTTCTTTTCCGGCAAGTGTCTCATAAAACCGGTAAAGCAGCTCACAGTATTCCTCCAGGAGTGCAACTGCCTTTGTACCCTCGCCCTCTGCCTCCTCAATCTGATTCCCCAGGCCGATCGCCTCCGCCTGGCAGTATTGCAAAAGCTCCATGGCCTCCGCCAGCTTCCTCGAATCCAGCCGTTTCCGGAAGGCTTCCTGCGCCTCTGCGAGTACGCCTATGAGTTTCTCCGCCTGTTTTTTTTCTGCTCTCCTCATTCTTTATCCCTTCCGTTTTTCGCTTCCGTTTCCCCGTTTTATCTTCCTCGGCCTATTTTTCGGCTCCGGGCTGGCTGCTGTTTTACTTTGTTTTCACCCTTTACCGCTTTCGCTCCGGCCAGGCCGCCGCTCCACTCTGTTTCCGGCCTTCATCTTTTCCGTTTTGGCAGTCATTTCTCTTTTTCTTTGGGCTTCGTCTTATCAGCCCTTTCCGTTCTCCGGATCTCCGCCCTCGATCAGCCATGCCACCTGCTGATATGCAGGACTCGCCTTTAATGCCGCAACCGCCGGTGAATCTGTCGGATACATGGAAAGAATCGCCCGTACCTGCTTTGCCAGCTCCAAAAGCTCCGGGGAGGGCGCCAGCCTCTTTAACTCTGGCGTCTCCTCCGTCAGATATTCCACCATGTCCTTTCGCTCCGCACATACATCAAGCCCCGCCTTGAGCTGCCTCACATAGCCGGTTAAATCGCCCGCATCAAGCGCCGCAAACGCGCGGATGCAATACCAGCCAAACCTCCGCTCTGCCGGCAAAAGTACAATATTTTCTTCACATAAGACTTCCGCTTTATAAAAGGCGGGCAGAAAGCTCTCCTCGACGCGCGCAAACAGACGCGCCAAGGCCATACCCTCGTCTGCTATGCCTGCCTTTGAGCCCTCTGCTTCGTCCTTGATGCCGTTTGCCTTTTGGGGCCTTTCTTCTTCGCCCATTCTGCCTGCTTCTGGGTTCCTTGCATCCTTGCCCGCGCTGTCTGCTTTCCGGGCCTTTGCGTCTTTGCCAGTCTTGCCTTTCCCCTCGGTCTCCTCCGCTCCGCTATCGTCTACAGAGCGCCAGTCAAACTCTCTCACTGCCTCCTGTACCGCTCTTTCCAGCCACAAAAGCGCCTCCATTTCTTTTGCGCCTGCTGGCTTTCCCGCGCAGTTAAACAAAATATCCCCCAGGAAACTCCCGGCCTGTTCCATTTTTTTGGATTTTAAACACGCTTCCGTTAAAAACAGCCTCGTCTGCCGCTCCTTTGCCGGAGACGCCAAAAACAGGACACTGCTCAAAAGCGAGTCTCTTTCTCCTCGTCCCGCGCGGTACTCCTCAAGCCCTGCCAGATAACGCACTCCTTGCCGGATGCATCCTGCATAGTCTCCCCGGTTCCAGCTATGCGCACATGCATAGCATTCCACATCAATCCGCGTCAGAAAGGATTCCGGAAACTGCGTTTCTGCATAGGAAATCCATTCCGTCAGTTCCCCTTCCAGCTCCCCCTCATACGCCGCACGCACCGCATTGCGCAGAACCGCCGGGCCGAAATACTCCCAGCCCTCTTTCTTCTTCCTCACCAGTCGCACACTCTGGCGGACCATATCCAGATAATCCGTCCTCCCTCTTGAGCTCTCGATATAGTGTACAAGGTGTGAGAGGTTCTCCGGCTCCTTTGCGAGCTTTTCCTTTAAAAGGGAGCGATTCCTGTCCTGCTTCGCCTGTCCGCACTCCTTTGTCGTCTTCGCATAGCCGTCATGATGCAGGATGGTATTCGAAAGCGTCCCCAGATTTTGTTCCGTTCCCTTTGGCAGTATCAGCTGCTCATGTACCGCATTTTCATAGTGTACTCCCGACACAAGCTTTACTAGCCGTACCGCCAAGAAGTCTGCGTAGTCCCCGTTCATTTCCAGCGTTTCATAATTGCGCACCAGAAGCGAGGCGATATTCGTTCCACGTCCAGCCGCCCTCAAAAACTCCTCCAGCTCTGAAATATCGCCGTCCAGATATTCATCCGCATCAATGGACAGATACCACTGCCCCGACGCCCTTTCCATAACGGCATTCCGTGCCGCCGCAAAATCATTCACCCAGGGAAAATCAAACAGCACATCCGCATTTTTCGCCGCGATTTCCCGGCTCCCGTCATCCGAGCCCGTATCCGCCAGGATAAGCTCGCAGGGAATTGCCTCCCGCAGCGGTGCAAGCGCCTCCAGGCATCTTTCCAGGCATCGTATTTCATTATTAAAGATTATGCCGATGGTCAACAGCGGCTGCTTCTCCTGTTCCATACAGAGCTCTCCTTTGCTTACAGTTTCCTGGCGGATCGGTCGCTTTTTCATAATTCGGGCGCTGCCCTGCAGAAAATCACTCATAACGCTCATTGGCTGCACAGCGCACGCCTTTAAGGCAGTTTGCTTCTCCAAGCAGGAAATCCACCATACCTTGCATGTCTGCACATGTCTCAGCCCCCTGTTCAAGCTCCTGCACATACGCCTCTTTGTCCCCCACACGCAATGCTTCAAACGCCTGCACACAGTGCCCGCCAAATTGATGGATGGCCGGAAGGAACCGAATCATACCCTTTCGTTGAAGCTCCCCCGTATAAAAACGCAGGAGAAAGACGCCCTCTATCCGGGCATAAAAACGCGCAATCTGAAGCCCTGCTTCTCTTTCTTCCTGTCCCCACCGCCAGGCACGCACTGTTGCCAAGGCAATCTTTTGCAGCCAAACCAGCTGTTTCAGATCTTCTATCTTTTCTGGAGCCCACTCTTGCGCAGTGGAATCCAAAATCGTCAAAAGCTCCTCCGGCTCCTCCAAAAGCCGTGCTGCCAATGCATCCATTTCTTCTATATATAACGGCTTCTCCGAAAGCGGAAGCAAGATCCCACATCGCAAGGCATGCGCCAGTACACTCGCCGTCAGGCACGCCTCATTTTTTTCCAAAAGCCGTTTAAGCTCTTTTGGCTCCTGCGTTTCCATCAGCCTGGCTTCCGCCACGCACGCACAAATCTCCTTTTCCCGCTCTGCCGAAGCCGCTAAAAGGGAATCATACAGCAGCTCCCGCCGCTCCCCTTGACCTGCACGATACTCCCCAAGCGCTTCCAAAACGGAATTTCCTTTGCGTATCGCTTCCGCATAGTCTCTCCGGTTCCTGCAGGCATGCATCGCTGCATACTCCACATCAATCCGCGTAAACAGGGAATCCGGGAACCACTTCCTTGCTCTCTCAATCCATTCCCCTGCTTCCAAAAGCTCCCGGTCCATCGCCGCCCACACTGCATGGCGAAAGATTGCCGCTCCCCAATCCTTCCAGCCCGGGCATTTTTTCTCCACCAGGCCGGACGCCTTCCGAATTGCATCCAGATAGTCGTCTTCCCGGTTCCCACTCTCGATATACTGCAGCCACGCCCGCAGGTTTTGGGGCTCTTTCTTAAGTTCCTCACGCAGCAGTCTAAGGTTCCGTTCCCGCTTTGCCCGACCCTGTTCTTCATTCAGGCCCGCATAGCCGTCATGATGCAAAATCATACGCGAAAGGCCCTGGATCCGCACACGGCCCCTTCCTTCAAGCGGCCATGCCTCATGGATTGTCCCCTCATAACGCACTCCGGCCGACATACGCACAAGCCGCAAAACCATCGCATCCGTATAATCTCCCGCCATATCCTGCGTCTTATAATTGCGCTGAATAACCGCACCGAAATCCCAGTTCTTTGCATCAGCCGCCTTCAGAAACCTTTCCAATTCATGAAAGTCCAAATCCAGATATTCATCTGCATCTACTGTCAAATACCATTTCCCTCTGGCCCTGTCCATCACTGCGTTTCTCGCGGCAGAGAAATCATCCACCCAGGGAAAGTCAAACAGCACATCCGCATATCTGGCTGCAATCTCCCGGCTCCCGTCGTCCGAGCCCGTATCTGCCAGGATAAGCTCGCAGGGAAACGCTTTCCTCAGCGGTTTTAACGCTTCCAGGCAGCGTTCCAGACAACGTATTTCATTTTTAAAAATCATGCCGACAGTCAAAAGCGGCCTGTTGCTTTGTTTCACACAATTCTCTCCTTAATTTCGGATATCCATCCAAACCCTTCCTATTCTGGCGATCTTCGGAGTCATGGGAAAGCTGCCGCTGTGCGGCCCCTTTCCTATAAACCCAAAGGATTCTGGGACAAGGCCTTTCTATAAGGCGAAAAATCAGGACGGGCCAAGGCCCGCCCTGATTGAACGTCAGAATAAGGTTCCGACAATTTCTGCTTACTGAAGAAGCTGCAGTACGCCCTGCGGAATCTGGTTCGCCTGAGCCAGCATGGCCTGTGCAGACTGAACCAGGATGTTGTTCTTCGTATAAGCCATCATTTCCTGTGCCATATCAACGTCACGGATGCGGCTCTCTGCAGCGGTCATGTTCTCAGTCGCAACACTCAGGTTGTTAATCGTGTGCTCTAAGCGGTTCTGGATAGCGCCCAGATCACCACGTGTGGACGATACGTAGTTGATCGCATCCTTGATTTTCTTGATCGCATCAGAAGCGCCCTGCTGTGTGCTGATATCAACATCTGCAATGCCCATTGCCTTGGTGTGCAGATCGCTGACCGATACACGCATCTTGTTGAACTCATCCGCTGTATCACCAATCTGAAGGACCAGGCCGCCGGTTGCTGCGTCGCCCTTGCTCAGACGGATACCTTTGCCCGGAGCCACTGCATTATCCTTGACGCTCGCATCAAAATTGCTCTCGGCGATCGCATCCGTAACCTTCAAGCCGGTAACTTCTGCAATCTTTTTGATGTTATCCTCAAAATTCTTATCGTTTGACATCAATCCGTTTTGTGCTGTACCGTTGGATTTATCAACAGCGGTCTTGTCACTAATAAGAATTGTAACGTCAGAGCCAAGGCCCTTCGTAGTATTCATGCCGATGACTGCGCCATTTGCATGAGTTGCTTCCATATCGCCGGTCATAAGAACGAACTTGTGCCCGTTAATTTCAAATACAGCATCCTCATAGTTCGTACCGTCATACAGAGTCAGAGTAGAAGCGTCAATCTCACGGCCGTCATCGTTGCCCAAAGAGATTGCAACACCATAGTCTTTCTGTCCTACCTGCGCACCATCCGTAACGATATTAAGATCATAAGCGCGGACGCTGCGTCCGTCGCTGCCGGAGTTAAGCGCTTCCAGTTTGATCTTCTGATTGTCATCCGTGATCTTGAACTCTTTATCCAGGCTCGACTTCTGCAGCTCTTTCTTAATCACATCCGACAGATTCACTGCAGTAATCTCTGTGGTCTTACCATCGCCAGCAGTATCAAGCTTATCATAAATCGTACCGTCTTCTGCTCTTAACTGATACAGGCCGCTGTTGCTGTCCTTCTCCATCGTCAGCTTGACAGTCTCGGAGCTCCCGTCATTGAAGCCAACCGTAAACTCAATCGTGCTGCCTTCCTTCATATTCGCAGTTGCCGCAGCCGTAATCGCCGCACTCATCTCAAACGCAGCCTTGGAGCCCGGGGATTTGATGCTGTTTGCATTGCCGCTGATCTTAACATCCGTAGCGCCGCCCTTCGCAGAAAGGGAGCCATCCAACAGGTTGATTCCGTTGAAGTTTGTGCTGTCTGCGATACGGTTGATCTCATCCTTTAAGGAAGCAACTTCCTTCTGCAGGTTCTCACGGTCAACCTCATCCGCGTACGTTCCGTTAGCGGACTGGGTAGCCAGCTCAACCATACGGTTTAACATGGAGTGCACTTCGGTCATAGCGCCCTCAGCCGTCTGTACCAGAGAAAT